>NZ_CP079105.1:3315058-3620077 GCF_019285775.1 Skermania piniformis | reverse complement strand
AGCCGGGCGAGCTGCTGGCGATCGACGCCGACGGGGTCCGGTCGGCACGGTTCGCCAATCCGGAGCCCAAAGGCTGTGTCTTCGAGTACGTCTACCTGGCCCGGCCGGATTCCACGATCGCCGGGCGCTCGGTACACGCGGCCCGGGTGGAGATCGGGCGTCGGCTGGCGGCCGAGCATCCGGTTGCCGCCGACCTGGTCATCCCGGTCCCGGAGTCGGGCACCCCGGCAGCGGTGGGCTACGCCCAGGGCTCGGGCGTGCCCTACGGCCAGGGCTTGATGAAGAACGCCTATATCGGGCGTACCTTCATCCAGCCGTCACAGACGATCCGGCAGCTCGGCATCCGACTCAAGCTGAATCCGCTGCGTGAGGTGATCCGCGGCAAGCGGCTGATCGTGGTCGACGATTCGATCGTGCGCGGGAACACCCAGCGCGCGCTGATCCGGATGTTGCGCGAGGCGGGTGCCATCGAGATCCACGTGCGGATCGCGTCGCCGCCGGTGCGCTGGCCGTGCTTCTACGGCATCGATTTCGCGTCGCCGGCCGAGCTGATCGCCAACGGTGCCGGGCCGGAAGCCGGGATCGGCGCCGACGGTCTGGAGGGCAGCCGCACGTTCGAAGAGATGGTCGAGGGCGTGCGCCGGTCGATCGGGGCGGATTCCCTCGGCTATATCTCGACCGGCGGGATGATCGCGGCCACCGAGCAGCCGCGCTCGCGGTTGTGCACCGCGTGTTTCAGCGGCGAGTACCCGATCGAGCTGCCGTCCGAGGCAATCGGAAAGAACCTGCTCGAGGGCATGCTGCCGGGTTCGGTGCTGACCGAGGATCCACGAGTTCGAGCCTGCTGAGCGACCTGTGCCGCGGGACGGCCTCGTCGTTCCCGATGGCGTGCGTCCGCCACCCTGCCACCCGAGATTTTGGAGCGTCGTAGTCGATGACCGATCCGATCCGCTACCGTCGTCCAGGAGTTTCCTACGCCGAGGCCGGGGTGGACATCGCTGCCGGTGATCGTGCCGTCGAACTGTTCGGTCCGCTTGCCAAGCGGGCCAGTCGGCCGGAGGTGCAGGGCGGTATCGGCGGCTTCGCCGGTTTGTTCGCGCTCAAGCGGGCGTATCGCGAGCCGCTGATCGCGGCGTCGACCGACGGTGTCGGGACCAAGATTGCGATCGCCCGGGCGATGGACCGCCACGACACCATCGGGCTGGATCTGACCGCGATGGTGGTCGACGATCTGGTGGTGTGCGGGGCCGAGCCGCTGTTCCTGCAGGACTACATCGCGGTCGGCAAGGTGATTCCCGAGCGCGTCGCCGACGTGGTGTCCGGCATCGCCGACGGCTGCGTCCGGGCGGGCTGTGCCCTGCTCGGTGGGGAGACCGCCGAACACCCCGGCCTGATGGGCGACGACGACTACGACATTTCGGCGACCGCGGTGGGTGTGGTCGAAGCCGACGCCGTACTGGGGCCCGACCGGGTCCGTCCCGGCGACGTGGTGATCGCGATGGGCTCGTCCGGCCTGCATGCCAACGGGTACAGCCTGGTCCGCAAGGTGTTGCTCGAGCTGAATCGGATGCCGTTGGGCGGGCACGTCGAGGAATTCGGCCGGACCCTCGGCGAGGAACTGCTCGAACCCACCCGGATCTACGCCAAGGATTGCCTGGCCCTCGTCGCGGAGACCGATATCCGGACATTCGCCCACGTCACCGGTGGTGGACTGGCCGCCAACCTGAGCCGGGTGATGCCGGCCGGGCTGGTTGCCGAGCTGGATCGGCGGACCTGGACCCCGGCGCCCGTCTTCGCCCTGCTCTCGCACCGCGGCCGGATCGAGCGGGCGGAGATGGAGCGGACGTTCAACATGGGCGTCGGAATGGTCGCCGTCGTCGCGCCCGAGGATGCGGATCGCGCACTTGCCGTCCTGACTGCTCGGCATGTCGAATGCTGGACGCTCGGCAGCGTGCGAAAAGCGACCGGCGACGAGCGCGCGGTGCTGGTCGGGGACCACCCGCGGTTCTGATTTCGGGTGGTTACCGGCTAACTGGGTGCGGCGAGATCACCGTCTCGCCGACGGGTCCTACCGACCACGGCAAGACCCGGAGACGACACGGCAGTGCCCAGAGATGGTAAGGCAGTGCCCAGAGACGATGCTGGGGAAGCCGATTTCGGCTTCCCCGACGGGTCCTCGGTTTCCCCGGTCAGCGGGCTGAGCGCCAGTCGTCCTCGTCATCGTCGTCCCATCGCGGCGTCTCGTAGGGATCGCCGGAACGTACGCCGCTACGGTGCGAGCTGGTCGAGTCGCCCGACAGCTCTCGCTGCAGGCTGTCGAAGTCCGTTGCCGGTGAGCTGTACTTGAGCTCCCGAGCCACCTTCGTCTGTTTTGCTTTAGCCCGGCCGCGGCCCATGGCTAACCCCCTCGCACGTTTTGCGGGGCGGCCAGGGGATTCGGCGGCCCCGTTCGACTGAGTATTTTCCTGCTGCCTACTCTAGCGTGCGAATCACTGTCGCGCTCCCACGAGCGGGGTACGACGGCGTGCCGAGTTGTCCGCGTGGCGTGTTGTCGGCTTATAGCCGGCCTGGCAATACCCGGACCATACCGACCGGTTCACCACCGCCGAGCACCGGCGAAGTCAGCAGCTCGATCGGTACGTCGGCGCCCATTCGCCGCAGGATCGCCGCAGCCAGGGGCAGCCGCGCCCGCTCCCCGCCGTCGTCGATCTTGAAGGCAAATGCGGTCCCGTCCGGCAGCGCACCGGCGTGCACTCCGTCCGCGCCGGCCTTGGTGACCAGTCCGGGCACCGCCGTCACGAGTTGCAGATCGGCGGCGCCGGTGCCGGAGATCACATACGGCGCGCCGCGAATCGCATCCGCGACACGCCGTTCGGGGGTGCCGGCGGCGGCGATGGCGAACCGACCGAAGGCCCGGGCCAGGCCGCGCAGCGAAACGGGCACGATCGGCGCGCCGCAGCCGTCCGTGCCCAGCGTGGCCGGCTCGGGTTCGTCGGTGAGTGCGCTGACGGTGGCGAGCACCGCGCACTGCGCCGGGTGCGCCGGATCGAGATAGCTGTCGATCGGCCAGCCGTTCACCCGGCAGGTTGCCAGCATCGCGGCATGCTTGCCCGAGCAGTTCATCGCGATCCGGCTCGGGCCGCCGTGCTGTACGGCCCGGGCCCGGGCTGGCTCGTCGGTGGGTAGCTCCGGTGGGCAGCGGAGGTGATCGGTGGACAGGTCGAACCGGTCCAGCAGCCGGCGCACCAGTCGGAGATGTTCGGGCTCGCCGTAGTGCGAGGCGGTGGCGATCGCGAGTTCGGTTCGGTCGACGGGCTCGAAACCCGCCCGAAGCAGCGCGGTTGCCTGCATCGGCTTGTTGGTCGAGCGGGGGAAGATCGGTTCGTCCACGACGCCGAGCGTTACCTCGGCCCGGCCGTCCGGCGACAGCACGATCAACGATCCGCGATGTACCCCTTCCCGGAAACCGGAACGACGCACCTCGACGAGTTCGGTGCTCATCGACCGGTGCCGCGCAACCGATCGACCGCAGCCCGGCCGGCTTGGGGTAGTTCTTCGGCCGATACCGAATCCGGGTCGATCGCGACCGCGGCCGGGCCGGCGGTGAGCGCCGTTGTCGGGTCGATCGAGCGCTTCACCAGGGCCAGCGCAATCGGGCCCAGTTCGTAATGATCGACCACCGTGCCGAGGCGGCCGACCGCCCGCCCCCCGGCGACGACCGGCGTGCCCGGCTCGGGCCGTTCGTCGGCCGATCCGTCGAGATGCAGGAGCACCAGCCGGCGCGGCGGTTTGCCGAGGTTATGCACGCGGGCGACCGTTTCCTGGCCGCGATAGCACCCCTTGTCCAGATGCACCGCGCCCCCCTGTGCGGCGGCGCCGATCCAGCCGACCTCGTGTGGGATCGTTCGGTCGTCGGTGTCACTGCCCAGCCGCGGCCGCAGCGCCGTCACCCGCAAGGCGGCGAATGCCCAGCTGCCGACCGGCCGCGCGCCGGCGGCGATCAGTCGCTGCCACCATTCGGCGAGCCGGGCCCGCGGAACGATCAGATCGTAGGCGTGTGCGGTGGGCCACGGCATCCGGCGGACGAATCCGTCGGCAAGCGAGACTGCTGCGTAGCTCGCCGCCGGCAGCGGGTCGAGCCCGACGGCCGCGAGCACGGTCGCCGCCCGCGGGCCGAGCAGGGTCAGTACGGCGTAGTCGGCCGCCGCGGGCTGGGCGTCGGCCCAGAAGACCATCTTGCGCAGGTAGTCCAGCAGGGCCGGCCCGGTCTCGGCCTCGGTGTCGAGCCAGCTGGTGCCGGCCAGTTCGGTGAGGACGAAATGCTGCTCGACCCGGCCGTTCGCGTCGAGCAGCAGGCTCTCCGCCGACTGCCCGTCGGCCAGATCGGCGACGTGCTGACTGATCAGGGTGTGCAGCCAGGTCAGCCGTTCGGCGCCGGTGATCGTCAGGACCGATCGATGCGATCGATCGACCAGCCCGACGTCGTGTTCGGCCGTTCGTTGCTCCCCCAGCGGATCGCCGTAGTGCCAGGCCACGGTCGAATCCGGGGTGTCGTCCGGGCCCGGAACCGCCCCGGCGGTGGCGAGCAGCGGGCTGGGCGGGGCGGAAACGCGCACCTGTCCAGCATAGGCGCCGCCGATTCAGCTCGGATCGCCGTCGATCCGGCGGTTGTACCCGGCGCGAGCCGACTGGTCGATGTCGAGGAACGAGTCGTAGGCACCGAGCTTGCGGCTGAGGAAGTCGCGCAGCGTGCGCCCGAGCAACGGCATGGTGCCGAGCATCGGCCCGATCAGCTTGGGGACGAACACGTCCGGCTGTGGATCGCGGACGGCGTCGACGATCGCGGCGGCGACGTCGTCGGGCTCGACGACCGGCATCAACCGGGTCGAGGTGGTGCCGGCGATCAGCTCGGTGTTGGTGAAATGTGGCATCACGCAGGTGAATTCGACGCCGGAACCGGCATACTCGACCCGGGCTGTCTCGGTCAGCGCGATCACCGCGGCCTTGGTACCGCAGTAGCTGAGCCCCCCGGGCACCGGAGTCTTGCCGGCGGTCGAGGCGACGTTCACGATGTGGCCCCGGCCGCGGGCGAGCATGTCGGGCAGCGCCAGGTGCATGCCGTTGAGGCAGCCGACGACGTTGACCTCCACCGCCTTGCGGTGGGTCTCGGGGGACAGGTCGAGGAAATGCCCGATCGGCATGATGCCGGCATTGTTGACCAGCACGTCGAGCGGCCCGTCCGCGGTCGCGGCCGCCAGGAACGCGGCGAACGAGGCGTGGTCGGCGACGTCCAGCGCGACGGCGACCACGTCGGGCCCGATCGAGGCGGCGGCCTCGGTGGCGACGTCGAGATCGAGGTCGCCGATGATCACGGTCGCACCCTGTCGGTGGAATGCTCGGGCGGTGGCGAGTCCGATGCCGCGGCCGGCGCCGGTGATGGCGACGCGAAGGCCGCTCGGTGAGGTGTTCGTGCTGGTCATGGCGTGCTCCGGGTGGTGGGGACGGTCGATGGGTCGGCGACCGGACCGCCGGCGAGGGCGTGCAGCAGGTCCAGCTCGGATCGGAAGTCGGTCATCAGGTCGTCGAGATCGGGAACCCGCCGCGGGTCGGTGGTCACCGAGAAGGTCATGTTGCCTTTGTAACTGAGTACGGCGACGGTGAGTGCGTGTTTTCGGGTCAACGGGGTGGCGCCGAGGATCAAGCTCAGTTGCCGGCCCAGGAAGTACACCGGAATCGGTGGCCCGGGCACGTTGGTGACGGTCAGATTGAAGATCCGGCTGCGCAGCTGCATCGCCCGGTTGATCGCCGCGGCGACCGGTTGAGGGGTATATCGGGTCAGGTCGGCCAGGGCAGCGGTGTCCTCGGCCTGTCGGCTCCGGGCGGCCGCGTCGACCGCGGCCAGGACCGCCTCGACCCGCCGATTCGGCTCCAGCTCACCGACCGGGAGCGCCGGATACGTCATCGCGATCCGGTTGCCGTGGGTGCCCCGCTCCGCATCGGCCCGGCGGTTGACCGGTACGAAGGCGTACAACTCGTCGACGAGTTCGTCGTGCCGCGACAGGTATCGCTGCAGTGCGCCGGTGACCGTGGCCAGCACGGCGTTGTTCACGGTGGTGCCGTGCGCGCGGCGGATGTCGTGGATCACCGAGAGCGGCACCGTCAGGTACTCGGTACGCCGGACCGCGCTCGACGGTCCGGAATTGAACCGGGTCACCGGTGCGCGGCCGGCCAGTCGGGCCGCGCGGGGGAGTCGGCGCAGCGCGTCGAGCGGGGTGCCGGCCGCGGACCGACGCGGACGCGCGGCGCGGCGTTTCCACAGCGCCGGAGCCGGCGTCGGCGTCCACGGTGCCGGTTCGGGATGTCGATAGTGCGGATCGGGTGAGCACAGCACGGCAAAGATGTCCATGATCGACAGCCCGTCGACCATGCAGTGATGCACCTTGAGCGCGAGGGCGAAGCCACCGCCGGCCAGGCCCTCGACCAGGGTCAGCTCCCACGGGGACCGTTGCAGATCCAGCGGCTGCGCGGTCAGGTCGTCGATCATGCCGGCGATCTCGGCGGGTCCGCCCGGGGCCGGCAACGCGACGTGATGCAGGTGGTAGTCGACGTCGAAATCGGCGTCGTCGACCCAGCTCGGCCGCCGCAGCGCGAGCGTGCCGGGCCGCACCCACTGCCGAAAGTGCGGGAGTAGCGGCAGGCTGCGGACGATGGCCTCGCGGAACTCGGCGAAGCCGGGCGGATCGGCATCGAAGATCAACATGCCGGCCAGCTGCATCCGGTTGGACCGGTCTTCGACGTGCAGAAACGCGGCGTCGATCGGGCTCAGCCGGTCGATCGGGATCGGTCGTTCGGTGGTCACGGTGACAACTCCTGGTGGTGTCGGTGGTCAGAGATCGAGGACGAGTCGGGCCGAGCGGCAGCGCGATACGCAGGGAATGAAGCAGTTGTCGGCGCGGTCCTCGGCGCTGAGCACGGCGTCGCGATGGTCGGGCTCGCCGTCGAGCAGCACGGTTTCGCAGGTGCCGCAGACTCCTTCGCTGCACGAGCGGAGGGCGAAGACGCCGTGCTCGGCGGCGACGTCGAGGATCGAGACCCCCGCCGGCACGGTTGCCGTGACCCCCGACTGCTCGAAGACCACCTCGAACGCGGTGTCGGCGCTGTGATCCTGCTCGACCGCGGCGAAGCGCTCGAGATGGAGGCTCCCGGCCGGCCAGCTACTGCATCGCTGCTCCACCGCTTGGAGCAGGGCTTCGGGTCCGCAGCTGTAGATCACGGTGTCCGGCAGCGGGGTGGCGAGGAGGGCGTCGAGATCGAGCCGGCCCGCGGTGTCTTCCGGCTGGAACCGGACTCGCGTGCCGTAGCTTTCCAGCTCGTCCAGGAACGCCATGGACTCGTGTCGGCGGCCGCCGTAGAGCAGCTGCCAGTCGGCACCCGCGGCCTCTGCTGCCCGGATCATCGGCAGGATCGGCGTGATGCCGATTCCGCCGGCGACGAATCGGTAGCCGGGTGCGGTGACCAGCGGGAAGTGATTGCGCGGTCCGCGGACGACGACGGCGGCGCCCTCGTCGAGCCAGTCGTGCGCGAAGGCGCTCCCACCGCGGCCGGCCGGCTCGCGCAGGATGCCGAGGCGGTAGTGGTGGCGGTCGGCGGGATCGCCACACAGCGAGTACTGCCGGATCAGGTCGTCGGCGAAAACCAGGTCGATGTGCGCTCCGGGCGCCCAGACCGGGAGCGGGGCAGCGGAGTACAGCAGCAGCTCGACTACTCCGTCCGCGATGGTCTTCTTCCGCTCCAGCACCAGGGTGTGGTCGCCGGTCGAGGTGGCCGTAGGGGCGCTCGGGCTGTGCATCGGATGCCTCCTGACATCGTTCGACTGTACCTAACATAATTTATGTTATTTCTGATCGCAAGCCCTTCTGCGGTGCCGCTCCGTGGGATAAGGTAAATCAGGTTATGAACCCGACGTCAGGAGTAATCCGATGACCACCGCAGCAGTGCAGCGCACCTACGATCCGATCGAACTGTCCAGCGAGGCGTTCTGGTCGAAGACTGCACGCGAGCGTGACGAGTCGTTCGCCACGCTGCGGCAGGACCGGCCGGTGTCCTGGCAGCCGCCCGCGTACGGCTCGTTGATGCCCGTCGACGACGACCCGGGCTACTGGGCCGTCGTCCGGCACGCGGACGTCGTTGCGGTGAGCAAGCAGAACGCGATCTTCTCGTCGGCGCCCGAACTGGGCGGCGTCATGTTCGAGAACGCACCGGCGGAGCTGTTGCGGGCGTCGCAGTCGATCCTCACCATGGACGAGCCGGAGCACGGGATCACCCGGCGCATCCTGTCGAAGGCGTTCAGCCCCCGGCAGGTTCGGCAGATCGAACAGCAGATCAATGCGCAGGCGACCGCGATCGTGGACGACTTCCTCGCCGAAGGTCCGCGGGATTTCGTCGAACAGGTCTCGATGCGGCTGCCGTTGTGGACGATCTCGGAGATGCTGGGCGTGCCGGCGGAGGATCGGGAGCAATTGGTCCGGGCCGTCGACGACATGGTCGGGTACAACGACCCGGAGTACATCGGCGACCGCAATCCGTTCATGTGCGTCTTCGAGGGCATGACGTCGCTGCACCAGATCGGCGAGCGGCTGATCACGGCGCGGCGGGCGGAGCCGGGCGAGGACCTGATGTCCGCGCTGGTGAACGCGGAGGTGGATGGGCAGCGGCTCACCGACGAGGAATTGAAGTCGTACTTCTGTCTGCTCGCGGTGGCCGGAAACGACACCACCCGCAACACCACGAGCCACGGTGCCAAGGCATTGTTCGACCACCCGGAGCAGAAGCAGGCGCTGATCGACGACTTCGACCGGCTGATCGGGCCCGCGGTCGAGGAGTTCCTCCGCTGGGGCACCCCGGTGATGACCTTCCGGCGCACCGCGAAGGAGGATGTGGTCCTGGGCGGCCAGCAGATCGCGGCGGGCGACAAGGTGGTGATGTTCTACTCCTCGGCGAACCGGGACGAGCAGGTGTTCGTCGACCCGTGGCGGTTCGACATCACCCGTAATCCCAATCCGCACGTGGCGTTCGGTGGCGGCGGGGTGCATTTCTGCCTCGGCAGCCACGTGGCTCGGATGCAGATGAAGGCGTTGTTCCGGGAATTGCTCACCCGCGCACCGGAGTTGCAGTTCGGCGAGCCGGAGTACGTCGCCGGGCACTTCATGCATGCGATCAAGCGGCTGCCCTGCACCGGGTGAGCGGGTAACCGGGGCCGATGTGGCTCGGGCCGATGTGCACTGGCCGATCGTGGCCGACGGTTACCGTGGAGTCGGTCCGCTCGGTCGGCGGGGAACTCGGTAGAGAGGTCGGAATCGATGGCGAAGATTCTGGTGGTCCTGTATCCGGATCCGGTGGACGGTTATCCACCGCGCTACGCGCGCAAGAGTATTCCGGTCATCACTCATTACCCCGACGGGCAGCAGGTACCGCAGCCCGACGCCGTCGATTTCACCCCGGGTGAGCTGTTGGGCAGTGTTTCCGGTGCGCTCGGCCTGCGGAAATGGCTCGACGGCCGCGGCGATCAGCTGGTGGTCACCAGCGACAAGGACGGGCCGGACTCCGAGTTCGAGCGCGAACTCCCGGACGCGGACGTCGTTATCTCGCAGCCGTTCTGGCCGGCCTATCTGGACGCGGAACGGATCGAGAAGGCCAAGAAGCTGAAGTTGGCGATCACCGCCGGAATCGGGTCCGACCACGTGGACCTCAACGCGGCGATCGCCCACGGCATCACCGTCGCCGAGGTGACGTACAGCAACTCGATCAGCGTTGCCGAACACACGGTGATGCTGATTCTCGACCTGGTACGGAACTTCGTTCCGGCGCACGAGTGGGTGACGGCCAAGCGCGGCTGGAACATCGCCGACAGCGTCTCCTGGTCCTACGACCTGGAGGGAATGGACGTCGGCATCTACGCGGCCGGCCGGATCGGCCAGGCGGTAGCGCGACGCCTGCGCCCCTTCGACGTCAACCTGTACTACACCGACAAGCGGCGGCTGAGCCCGGAGCAGGAGACCGAACTCGGACTGACCTGGGTGCCCGATGCGCCGTCGCTCGCCCGCCAGGTCGATGTACTTACCATCCATGCGCCGCTGACCAACGAGACGCAGCACCTGTTCGATGCGACCTTGATCGACACGATGCGGCCCGGTTCCTACATCGTGAATACGGCACGAGCCGAGATCATGGTGCGCGACGCGGTGGTCGCCGCGCTGGATTCGGGGCAGCTGGCGGGTTATGCCGGCGATGTGTGGTACCCGCAGCCGCCGGCACCGGATCATCCGTGGCGGACCATGCCGCACAACGCGATGACGCCGCACATCTCCGGTACGTCCCTGTCCGCGCAGGCGCGGTACGCGGCGGGCACCCGGGAGATTCTGGAGGATTTCCTCGAGGACCGGCCGATCCCCGACGTCTATCTGATCGTCGAAGGGGGAAAGCTGGCCGGTACCGGCAGCCAGTCCTACACCACCAGTGGGGGTGACGCGGGCAGCCCCGGCAGCACCGGGGCCTGACCTGCGGTAGTCGAGCGGCTCCGGTCGGTTCAGAAGACCCGGCGGAGCAGCCACTTCTTGATCGTGGTGTAGGGCGGGTACAGGATGTCCGGGTCGGGCCGGCTCGGTTTGCGTACCACGGACTTGCGGTGGCTGAACGTGTCGAATCCCCACTTGCCGTGGTACGTACCCATGCCGGAGTTGCCGACGCCGCCGAACGGTAGATCGGTCACCAGTACCTGGAACATCAGGTGGTTGATCACCGTGCCGCCGTTGGCAAGCCGGGTCAGCACCTGCTCCTGCTCGTCGCGCCGGTCGGAGAACAGGTACACCGCCAGCGGTTTGGGTCCGCGGCCGACGTGGTCGATCGCGTCGTCGAGCGAATCGACGACGAGCACCGGCAGGACCGGGCCGAAGATCTCCTCGCGCATCAGTGCGGAGTCCAGGTCGGGATCGAGCACCACGGTGAGCTCGGCCGATCGGTTGTCGATGTCCACCGCGCCGCCGCGGACGATCCGGCCGCCCGATCCGTCGATCAGGCCGGCGATCCGCCGGGCGTGCCGGCTGTGCACCAGCGGGAGCAGGCTCGGGCGGTCGGCGAGAAACGTATCCAGCGCTCGATTCAGCTCGGCGCAGAACTCGTCCGCGACCGTGCGGTCGACGAGGACGTAGTCCGGCGCGACACAGGTCTGGCCCGAGTTGAGCGTCTTCGTCCAGGCGACCCGGCGGGCGGCGGTCGTGACGTCGGCGTTCGCGGTCACCAGTACCGGGCTCTTGCCGCCGAGCTCGAGCGTCACCGGGGTCAGCTGCGCGGCCGCCCCGATCATCACGGCCTTGCCGATCTCCGGTCCGCCGGTGAAGAACGCGTGGTCCAGGCCCTGGGCCAGCAGGTCCTGGGTCTCCGCCGCAGCGCCTTCGACCACCGCGACCGCGTCCGGGTCGAGATACCGGGGCACCAGGTCGGCCAGAACGGCCGACACCGTCGGCGTCTGTTCGGACGGTTTCACGACTGCGCAGTTGCCGGCGGCCAGCGCGCCGACCAGCGGCGCGAGGGCCAGGAACACCGGGTAGTTCCAGGGGCCGATGATCAGGACGACGCCGAGCGGTTCGGGCTGATACCACGCGGTGGCCGGCATCGCCGACAGCGGTACCCGCACCCGCTTACGCCGCATCCAGCCGTCCAGGTGCTTTCGCGCGTGGCGGGCTTCGGCGGCGACCGGGGCCAGGTCGGCCAACCAGGCGTCGGTGGCCGGCCGGCCGAGATCGGTGGCCAGCGCGGCGGCGAAGTCCGCCTCGCGCTCGCGCAGCATCCGCTCCAGTGCGGATAGCTGATCCTGGCGCCACCGGGCGGATCGCGTTCGCCCGGTGGCGTAGGTGGCGCGGAGCCGGCGCACGGTGTCCGGGATCGCCTCGGTGGCCCGGGTGGCGGTTGCGGTGGTCGGGTGGTCGGTCATCACAGGTCCTATTCCGCGATCGTTTCGAGCTGGGCTTCCCGGAGCGCGCGCTTGAGCACCTTTCCGGCGCCCGAGATGGGCAGCGCGTCGGTGCAGCTCACCGAGCGCGGCACCTTGTAGCCGGCGATCAGCTCACGGGTGTGGGTCAGGAGAGCGTCGATGTCGACCTCGGTGTTCGGCGCGGGCACCACGACCGCGTGCACGCGTTCGCCCCACCGCTCGTCGGGCAGACCGATCACGGCGACCGCCGCGACGGCGGGATGTCGGGCGAGTGCGTTCTCCACTTCGCTGGAGTAGACGTTCTCCCCGCCCGTGATGATCATGTCCTTGATCCGGTCGACGATGTGCAGGTATCCGTCGGCGTCGAGATAGCCGGCGTCCCCGGTGTGCAGCCAGCCGTCCTGCAGGGTTGCGGCGGTCTGTTCCGGCTGCTCCCAGTAGCCCTGCATCACCTGCGGGCCGCGGACCAGGATCTCGCCGACCGTGCCGGCCGGTTGCCGGCGACCGCTCGGGTCGACGATCCGCAGCTCGGTGACCGGCCCGGCTCGGCCGGCCGATTCCCGGTGGGCCGGGTCGTCGTGCGCAGCCGCAGGCAGGATCGTGGCCAGCGCGGCGAGCTCGGTCATCCCGTAGGCCTGGACGAAATCGACGCCGGGGAGCCGGGTGCGGGCGCGATCCAGCAGGGCCGGCGAGATCGGCGATCCGCCGTAGACGACGGTGCGCAGGCTGTCCAGCTGCGCGTCCTGGATCGCGGGACTACTTACCAGCATCTGGATCATGGTCGGGACCAGCAGTGTGTCGGTGATCTGCTGCTCGTCGATCGTGGCGAGCACCTTGGCCGGATCGAAACCGGGAAAAGCGACGTTGGTGCCGCCGGCGATCGTGGTCATCAGCAGGAAGCCGAAATCGGCGAGGTGGAACATCGGTGCGACGTGCAGCGAGCGCGGCGTCTGCCCGTGGCCGAAGAAGCTACGGGAGGCCAGGCCGGCCAGCGCAGCGCTGATCAGGTTGGCGTGCGAGAGCATCACGCCCTTCGGCGAGCCGGTGGTACCGCCGGTGTAGAAGATTCCGGCCAGCTGATCGCCCGAGCGCCGGGCGTCGTCGATCGGGTCGGTGTCGGCGATCAACGCCTCGTAGGCGACGGCGAACTCGGGGGTGGGTCCGTCCCCGGCATGGATCACCGTGGTCAGGTCCGGGTAGAGCGCCTGGATCGCCGGTACCGCCGGGGCGAACAGGTCGTCGACGATCAACGTGCGGGTGCCGGAGTCGGCCAGCGAGTAGGCGATCTCGGCCGGGCTCCAGCGGATGTTGACCGGGTTCAGCACGGCATCCGCCCACGGGACGGCATGAATCGCTTCGACGTAGCGATCGGAATTCAGGGCGAGGATGCCGACCCGATCGCCGGCGGCGACGCCGGTGGCCCGCAGTCCGGCGGCCGATCGGGCGACCCGGTCCCGGACCTCGGCATAGGTCCGGGAGCGGCCGCCGTAGCTGGTCGCGGGTCGGTCGGGGGTGGTGGCTGCCCATCGATGCAGCGCCTGGGTGAGGTACATGAGAACTCCTTTCCGCTATTAAAAGATAACTTATATTATGTTCCTCCGCCAGAGGTTTGCCGCCGATCTTCGGGGGCGTCAAACCTTGTCGGAGCGGTCAGTCGATCAGTGCGGCGTGCCGGAGCAACGCTCGCTCGTACTCGTCGAGAACGCGATGCAGCTCGCCCCGGTCGACCGGGGACCGGATCGACTGCACGCCGACGAGCAGCCCGACGCCCATCACGGCCAGCAGGTCCGTCATCGCGGGGTCGGGCACGATGTCGGCGATCGCCCCGCGCAATGCGGCGAGCCGTTCCTGGTCGACCCGCTTCTGAAAGGTGGCGACGAGGGGGTCGGCATTGCTCCAGGCCCGAATGGCGGTCTCGGACTCGTGCGGCAGCTGGCTGGCGAGTTCTTTCAGGACCGAGATTCGGGCACTCGGTGTTGCGGCTCGGTTCGACAGCTCGTCGATCCGAACCGTCTGCTCTTTCTCCCAATAGTCGAGCAATTGTGGGGTGAACTCGGCCCAGTTGCCGAAGTAGTTGTAGAACGATCCGGTCGTGACGCCCAGCATCTTGCAGAGCGCGGACATCTTGAGCGCGCGGTGGCCGTCCGTGGCGAGGATCCGCAAGGCCGCTTCGAAATAGTCTGCACGAGTCACGGTTTGACGCACGGGTTCTCCTTCGGCGATCCGGCATGACATAAAGAATCTTATGTTGCGATCGTCGATGTGGCCAGCCGGCCGGGTCGGCGAACCGATTCCGCCGGTCGAGCGAACCGTGGGCCGGCGACCCGATGGGCGGCACGTCGACCGGGCGGCGGTAATGCCGGAAAATAGCCGCACCGGACCCGTTTTTCGGGGGTGGATCGGTGTCGGGGGCTGGGACAGGCAGGTAATGCGAGGTGCAAGTGTGTGTGCTGACATGCAGTTACCTGCGCTGGATATCGACCCCGGTCGCTTACGCTCGCAGCATGCTAGATCGGGTTCTTGTGACGTTGGACGGCAAGGTGCACGATGCGGAACGCCCGTTCCTCTATGCCGATGATCTTGCTGCGCTCCGCGGCGACGGCGTGTTCGAAACGGTGTTGGTGCGGGCCGGGCGGGCCTGCGCCATCGAATTGCATCTGGGTCGGCTCAAGTTTTCCGCCGAGGCGATCGAATTGCCCGGTCCGGATCTCGGTGTCTGGCGATCGGCGGTCGAGCGCGCCGCGGCCGAGTGGGGTGCCGAGCAGGAAGGGATGATGCGGCTGGTGCTCAGCCGTGGTCGGGAGTCGGGCGGTCCGCAGACCGGCTATGTGCTGGTGGGCCCGGTCACCGACCGGGTGGTCGCCGCTCGTCGGGACGGCATCTCGGCGATGACGTTGACCCGCGGGCACTCGATCGAGCTGGGCCAATCCGCGCCCTGGCAGTTGCTCGGGGCCAAGACGTTGTCCTACGCGACGAACATGGCGGCACAGCGGTTCGCCGAGCGATGCGGCGCCGACGACGTGATCTTCATCAGCAGCGAGGGTCGGGTACTCGAGGGGCCGACGGCAACCGTGGTGATGGTGAAGGGCAAGCGGATGGTCACCCCGCCGCCGAAGTTCGGCATCTTGTCCGGAACCACGCAGCGGGCCTTGTTCGAGGTCGCCGGCATGTCCGGCTACGACTGTGCCTATGCGCCGTTGTTCCCGGCCGATCTGATCACTGCGGACGGGCTGTGGCTGGTCTCCAGCGTGCGCTTGGCGGCCCGGGTGCACACCTTGGACGGGCTCACCCTGCCGGTGGTCGCCGACGGTGCCGAGTTTGCCGCGTTGGTGGATCGCGCGGTCGTCGAGGTGGGTCGCTCGCGCAACGAGGTGCCGCCGGAATCGGTCGCCTGACCGGCGAGCCGGCCCGACCTGCAACCACTACGGTTCGTAGTAGTATCTACTACGAACCGTAGTAAACGAGGGGTCGAGGTGATGCAGGGATGAGCGTGCTGGACATCTCGCGGTGGCAGTTCGGCATCACCACCGTCTACCACTTCCTGTTCGTCCCGCTGACCATCGGTCTGGCCCCGCTGGTCGCCGGGATGCAGACCGTCTATACGGTCACCGGCGCCGCGCACTGGGACCGGATGGCCCGGTTCTTCGGCACCCTCTTCTTGGTCAATTTCGCGCTCGGCGTCGCCACCGGGATCGTGCAGGAATTCCAGTTCGGGATGAACTGGAGCGAGTACGCCCGATTCGTCGGCGACGTCTTCGGCGCACCGCTCGCGCTGGAGGGCCTGGTCGCCTTCTTTCTCGAATCGACTTTTCTCGGACTGTGGATCTTCGGCCGCGATCGGCTACCCAAGTGGATCCACCTCGCCACGATCTGGCTGGTCGCAGTCGGGGTGAGTGCCTCCGCGTACTTCATCATCGCGGCCAACTCGTTCATGCAACATCCGGTCGGCGCCCGGTACAACCCGGAGACCGGCCGCGCCGAGCTGACCGACCTCGGTGCGCTGCTCGGCAACAACACCGCGCTCGCCGCGTTCCCGCACGCCGTGGCCGGTGCGTGGCTCACCGCGGGGGTCTTCGTCGCGGGGGTTGCCGGCTGGTGGCTGGTCCGCTCCGGCGACCCGGTCTGGCGCCCGGTCGTGCGGCTGGGCGCGGTCGTGATCGTCGCCGCCGGAATCGGTGTCGTCCTGACCGGCGACACCCAGGGCAAGCTGATGTTCCAGCAGCAGCCGATGAAGATGGCCTCGGCCGAATCGCTGTGCCACGGCGGCGTGGACCCGGAGTTCTCGGTGCTCACGGTGGGTACGCACAACAACTGCGACAGCGTGACCCACCTGATAGAGCTCCCCGGCGTGCTGCCCTGGCTGGCCGAGGGCAAGCTGTCCGGCGTCGAGCTGGCCGGGGTGGTCGATCTGCAGCAGGAGTACGAGCAGAAGTTCGGGGCAGGCGACTATCGGCCCAACCTCTTCGTCACCTACTGGTCGTTCCGAGTGATGATCGGTCTGTCCGCCGGTGCCGGTGCACTGGCGTTGGCCGGGCTGTGGCTGACCCGTCGGGGCCGGCTTCCCCGGCAACGCTGGTTCGCGCTGCTCTGTCTGCTCGCGTTGCCGACGCCGTTCCTGGCCAACAGTGCCGGCTGGGTGTTCACCGAGATGGGCCGTCAGCCCTGGGTGGTCGCGCCCAATCCGACCGGCGATCCGCTGCTGCGGTTGACCGTCGCCCAGGCCGTGTCCGACCACAGCGCCGGCATCGTGCTCACCTCGTTGATCGCGTTCACGGTGGTCTACGCGGTCCTCGGGATCGTCTGGCTCTACCTGCAGCGACGCTTCATCCGGGCCGGTCTGCCGGATCCCGCGGTCGCTCCACCCGACCCGGTCGCCGAGCGGCTCTCGTTCGCAGACAAGGACGCATGATGGCCGACGTCTGGTTCGTCGCGGTGGCGGTGCTGTTCACCGGCTACCTGATCCTGGAGGGTTTCGACTTCGGCGTCGGCATGCTGCTGCCGGTACTCGGCCGGCGCGGTCGCGCCGACACCGACGAGCGCCGGGCTGCGATCATGGCGACCATCGGCCCGGTCTGGGACGGCAACGAGGTGTGGCTGATCACCGCCGTCGGGGCGATGTTCGCCGCCTTCCCGGCCTGGTACGCGGGCCTGTTCTCCGGCATGTACCTGCCGATTCTGCTGGTGCTGCTCGCGCTGATCGTGCGGGTGTGCGCGCTCGAATACCGGAGCAAGGTCGATGCGCCGCGCTGGCGGGCGCGATGTGACCTGGTGATCGAAATCTCCTCGTGGACAACGGCATTCGGTTGGGGACTGGTGCTGGCCAACCTGTTGCGCGGCGTCGCGGTGGGCGCCGACGGCCGGGTAGCCGATCGGTTTGGTGCACTGTTCGGCGGCTACGCGCTGCTCGGCGGGGCGACGTTCGTGGCGCTGTTCGCGCTGCACGGCGCGACCTTCCTGGCCCTGAAGACCGCCGATTCGGTGCGTGCCGACGCGGTGCGGCTGGTCCGCCGGCTGACGCTGCCGGTCGGTGCGATCGTCGTGGCGTTCGTCGGCTGGACCCAGCTGGAGTTCGGCCGGGCGGTCACCTGGCCGCTCGCCGTCGGCAGTGTGCTCGCAGTCGGGCTTGCCGGGATTGCCGCGCGGCGGGGTCGGGACGGTTGGGCGTTCGCCGCCACCACGGTGGCCGTAGCGGGCCTCGCCGCGCTGATGTTCACCGCGCTCTGGCCGAACGTGCTGCCGTCGACCCTCGGCGGGCAATACGACCTGAGCGTTGCCGACGCCGCCTCCTCGCCCTACACGCTGCGGGTGCTCGGCTGGCTCGCCGCGATCGGCGCGCCGGTGGTGGTGCTGTACCAGGGCTGGACCTATTACGTCTTCCGCCGGCGGATCTCGGCCGGACCGAGATGAAGCCGGTCGATCCGCGGCTGCTCCGGGACTCCGCCGCGGTTCGGGTGCACCTGGGGTACAGCACGCTGCTCGCGGTGCTCGACGCAGTAGCGATCGTGATCGTGGCGACCACGGCGGCGGCGGCCGTGTCGGCGATCGTGGCGCGGACCGCACCCGAGGGCGCCGACCTGGTCGCGTTGGTGGTGGCGCTCGGGCTGCGGGTCGGGCTGACCCTGGCCGGCAACCGGCAGGGCGACCGTGCCGCGGATACGGTGATCGACCAGCTGGAAAACCGGGTGCTACAGCACGTCGTCACGCTGGCCCCACGCGAGCTGGAGCGCACCCGGACGCGGGCGACGGTGCTCGTCACGACCGGGCTGCGGGCGCTGCGTCCCTATCTGTCCGGCTATCTGCCGGCCTTGCTGGCGGCGGTGCTGGTGCCGCCGGTCGTGCTCGTCGGCATCGCCCGTGCCGACCTGATGTCGGCGGCCATCGTGCTGGT
The DNA here is from genome assembly GCF_019285775.1 of Skermania piniformis. GTDB lineage: Bacteria > Actinomycetota > Actinomycetes > Mycobacteriales > Mycobacteriaceae > Skermania > Skermania pinensis. The sequence continues at coordinate 3,601,700 of NZ_CP079105.1, read as the reverse complement.
GACCCTGCCGCTGATCCCGGTGTTCATGGTGCTGATCGGGCTGCTCACCCGCGGCCGGGCGGCCGCCACGCTGGACCGGATGACCCGACTGTCCGGCCGCACCCTGGACCTGGTCGCCGGCCTGCCCACGTTGCGGGCGCTGAACCGCGCGGGTGGGCCCGCCGCCCGGATCGCCGAACTCGGTGCCGCCTACCGGCAGACCGCGCTCGGCGGCTTACGGATCGCGTTCCTGTCCGCGCTGGTGCTGGAGCTGGTGGCGACGCTGTCGGTCGCGCTGGTCGCGGTCGGGATCGGCATGCGCCTGGTGTTCGGCGAGGTCGGGCTGCAGGCGGCACTGGTCGCACTGATCCTGGCACCCGAGGCGTACCGGCCGCTCCGCACGCTGGGCGAGCGATACCACGCCGCCGAGGACGGGCTCGCCGCCCTGGACTCGGCCTATGCGCTGCTCGCGGTGCCCGCCGGTGCGGCGTCCGGGACCGGTCGGCCGGAGGTGCCGCTGGGTGTCCTGCAGTGGCAGGACGTGGCGGTGGCCGGTCGGTCCGGTATGGCGCCGGCCGGGCTCACGGCGCTCGCCCGGCCGGGCCGGGTCACCGTGCTCACCGGCGGCAACGGTGCCGGCAAGTCCACCGCGTTCGACGTCGCCCTCGGCCTGCTCGCGCCGGACCGCGGCCGGGTGCTGGTCGACGGCGTCCCGCTGCCGGAACTGGACCTGGACTGGTGGTGGTCGCGGGTGGCCTGGTTACCGCAGCGGCCGACCGTGCTGCCGGCCGCCGCCGGGACCGCGATCGACCTGCTCGACCGGACCGAGCTCTCGCTCGGCGAGCGGCAGCGGCTCGCGCTCGACCGGGTGCTCGCCGCGGACGCGCCGGTGCTGCTGCTCGACGAACCGACCGCGCATCTGGACGACGAGCGGGAGGCGGCGGTCCTCGCCGCGCTGCGCGAGCGGGCCCGGGCCGGCGCGACGGTGGTGTTGATCGGACATCGCCCGGCCGTGCTGGCGGCGGCCGACGAGGTGATCGCCGTAGTTCCTGGTGATGCCGTAGTCCCTGGTGTCGGGATGGTCATTGATGGTTGAGTCGCTCCGGTCCGCGCTCGAACTGCTGCGTGCTCGCCCGGGCCGCGCGCTGCTGGTGCTGGTGCTCGGGGTAGGCGCGCAGCTGAGTGCGCTCGGCCTGGCCGCGGTCGCTGCCTGGCTGATCGCGCGGGCGTGGCAGATGCCGCCGGTGCTGGAGCTGACCGTCGCGGTCGTCGCGGTACGGGCGCTCGGGTTGGCCCGCGGTGGGCTGCGATACGCCGAACGATTGGTATCGCACGACCTGGCGTTGCGTGGGGCGACCGACCTACGGGTAGATCGGTACCGGCGCCTCGCCGCGGCCGATCCCGGTTCGGTCGTCGCCCTCGACCGCGGCGAGCTGGTGCTTCGGTTCGGTCGCGACATCGACGAGCTGACTGCGCTGGTGGTGCGGGCCGCCGTACCGATCGTGGTCGCCGCGATCACGTCCCTCGCGGCGGTCGCGCTGCTGGCGGCGATCTCGCTACCGGCTGCGGCGGCGTTGCTGGCCGGCTTGGTCCTGTCCGGGGCGCTCGGCCCGATCGCCGGCGCGCGCGCGAGTCGCGCCGCCGAACAGGCCGCAGCGGTCGATCGGGCAACCGCGGCCGGCCGGGCCGCGCTGGCGCTCGACCATGCGGCCGAGTTGCGGGTCGGTGGCCGGCTGACCGAGGTGGTGGCCCAGGCAGCCGGGGCCCGGGAGCGGGCCGGCCGGCGACAGCAGCGGGCCCGGGCGCGCTCGGCCTATGCCGCCGCGGTGGTGCCGGCGGCGCAAGGGGCGGTGATCCTGACGGTGCTGTGGATCGGGTACGCGATGACCACGGTGCCGCTGACCGAGGTGCGGCCCACTGCGCTCGTCGTGCTGATGCTGTTTCCGCTGGCCGCGTTCGAGGCGGTCGGTCAGCTACCGGCAGCTGCGCAGGCGCTGGTCGCGATCCGGGCGCCGGCGCCGTTGCTCCCGGTGAGCGGCCGGCGCCCGGTGGAGTTGCCGGAGGTGTCGGTCGGCTGCCGGGTGGCGATCGTCGGGCCCAGCGGCAGCGGCAAGACCACGCTGCTGCTCGGGCTGGCCGAGCAGCAGCCCGGCGCCACCTTCTTCGCCGAGGACGCGCACGTATTCGAAACCTCGGTGCTGGAGAACCTGCGGGTCGGGCGCGGCGACGTCACCCCGGCCGAGGCGGTCCGGGCCCTGACCGCCGTCGGGCTCGGCGGCTGGGTCGCCGAGCTGCCGGACGGGCTGGATACCGATCTGATCGGCGGTGCCGCCGCCCTGTCCGGGGGGCAGCGACGCCGACTGCTGTTGGCCCGCGCACTGCTCGCCCCGGCGCAGATCCTGCTGCTGGACGAGCCGACCGAGCACCTGGACGCCGAGCAGGGCGCGGACCTTGTGCGCGCCTTACTGGATCGGGAAAGCGGGCTGGTGGCGGCCGAGCGGGGCGTGGTGCTGGTGACCCACCAGCTCCCGCCGGATCACCGGGCCGATCGGGTCCTCCGCATGGATATGAGTACAAGCATTCACTTGTGATTGCGTCGTCCGGATCGACGGTCTGGCCGCGGTGCGCTCCTACCTGGACGATGTCCGGCCGCAGCCGGCGGCGTGTGACCTGTGCCAGGTCTTCCGGGATGCGCCACGGCAGCGCGTTGCGAAAACCGATTGTGGTGTTCCGGGCTTGCGCCCAGATCAGCACCACCTCAGACAACACCAGGAGGTCAGGGCCGCTGCGCTTAAGGTTGGGTGTCCCGGACGCGGATCACTTCACACACCCGTAACGCTTCCCGCTCGCTCACCTGCTGCACGTCCCCGTTCATCATCTTTGCGGCGAGACACTGCGGATCCCGCTGCGCGTAGAGCAGCGGAAACCACTCCGAGGTGGCGCCCGAGAACCTCTCCGCCGGCGCGAGCCCCTCGTCCGGCGCTGCCGCGTCGACCCGATACACGGCGTAGTCGTCATCGGCGAAATACTTGTAACTCATGCCTATCACCCCATCACTTACAGTGCATCATGGCGCGCTTTGCCGGTTCAGGGGAGGTCGGGCGGCATCGGGACGTTGGCCGGGATGTAGGCGCGCAGTTCCTCCTTAGCGGGGCGCGGCGTATCAGCTCGTCGCATGATGTTGTATAGCGCGTGGTTGCGTTCGAATGCGGCCAGCTTCCATCCCGATGTCCGCTTCTCCCGGACGAACAGAGGAGTGGCATATGACCACGACCGCACCGGCGGCATGAGCTCCGCCACGGTGGACCTCGTCCCGCGGATCCGGGCGATCCTCGCCGACGGCCTCCCGTTCCGGGAGGCCCGGATGTTCGGCGGCACCGCGTTCATGGTGCGCGAGAAGATGATCGTGCACGCCCGGCGCAGCGGCGATCTGCTGGTCCGGGTACCCGACGATCGCGACGCCGAGCTGCTCACCCGGCCTGGAGCATACCGGCCGGAGATGGGTGCGGGCCGATCGATGGGCACCGGCTGGATCGGCGTCGCCGAGAGCGCGATCGCCGGCGACGCGGATCTGGCCGAGTGGATCGATATCGCCTTGGCGCACAACGCTTTACATGGATGAACTACCGCCGGACGGCCGTTCGCAGGCGGCGGTGCCGCGTGATAAAAGCCCTGGTGGAGAGTTCGTCCAATCTGTTCTCAGCCCGGCGAACACGTTCTAGATTTGAGTCATGGCCGACACGGTGACCGCTCTGCTCGAAGCTCGCAGCGACGACGACGGCGTCGCGATTCTCTGGCAGGACCGCTCCTGGACCTGGCGTGAGCACGTCGCGGAGGCACGCCGGTGGGCGGCGGCGCTGCTCTCGGTGGCCGACCCGGCGCGGCCGGTGCACGTCGGCACCCTGCTCGGCAACACGCCGGACATGCTCACCGCCCTGGCGGCCGGCGCGCTCGGCGGATACGTCACCGTCGGCCTGAACGACACCCGCCGCGGCGCCGCGCTGACCGCCGACATCGCGCGCGCGGATGTCCAGCTGCTGCTGGTCGATGCCGAGCATCGGCCGCTGCTGGACGGGCTGGAGCTCCCCGGTGTCCGGGTCTTCGACACCACTTCGGCCGAATGGGCCGACCTGGTCGCCGGCGCAGGCGCGCTGACCCCGCTGCGCGTGCCCACCGCAATGGACCCGTTCATGCTCATCTTCACCTCGGGCACCAGCGGTAATCCGAAACCGGTTCGGCTACCGCACCTGATGTTGCCGTTCGCCGGTCCGCCGTTGATCGATCGGTTCGGCCTGGGCGCCGACGACGTGTGCTATCTCTCGATGCCGCTGTTCCACTCGGCGGCGATCCTCGGTGGGTACAGCGTGGCGATCGGCGCCGGCGCAGCGATCGCACCGGCCAAGTTCTCCGCCACCGGATTCCTCGCCGATATCCGCCGGTACGGTGCGACCTACATGAATTACGTCGGCAAACCTCTGGCGTACCTGCTGGCCACCCCGGAACGCCCCGACGACGCCGACAACCCGCTACGGGTGGCGTTCGGGAACGAGGCCAGCGACCGCGACATCGACGAGTTCGGCCGGCGGTTCGACTGCACCGTGTGGGACGGCTACGGCTCGACCGAACTGGCGGTGATCATCACCCGCGAACCCGGCACCCCGCCCGGCTCGATCGGCAAGGGCTTTCCCGGTGTGGCGGTGTACCGCTCGGCGACCGGGACCGAGTGTGCCGCAGCCGAGTTCGACGAGCATGGTGCGCTGACCAACGCCGACGAGGCGATCGGCGAGATCGTCAACACCGGCGGCGGTGGCCTGTTCGCCGGCTACTACAACGACGACGCGGCGACCGCCGAGCGAATGCGCGGGCAGATGTACTGGTCCGGCGATCTCGGCTACCGGGACCGGGACGGCTGGATCTATCTGGCCGGGCGGACCGCGGACTGGATGCGGGTGGACGGGGAAAACCTCGCCGCCGGGCCGATCGAACGGATCCTGACCCGGCTGCCCGGGCTCAGCCGGGTCGCGGTGTACGGCGTACCGGACGGGCAGGTCGGCGACGCGGTGATGGCCGCGCTGGTGCTGCGCGCCGACGCCGAGCTGACCCCGGCTGCATTCGCCGAGTTCCTCGGTGCGCAGGCAGACCTTTCGCCGAAGGCGTGGCCCCGCTACGTCCGGATCGCCGCCGACCTGCCGAGCACCGCGACGAACAAGATCCTCAAACGGGAGCTGAAGCTGGCCGGGGCGACCGCGGGTGACGGCGTGCTGTGGGTGCGCCGGCGCGACGGCGACTACCTGCCCAGCGCGCAGTAAGCGCTACGGCCGGGGACACCACGTCCCGGTCGCGGATATCGCCGGATCGGCCGCGTTCTCGGTGTCCGACCGCAGCGAATCAGCCGATGTAGCGCTGCAGCCGGGCCGACAGCCGGGGCCGCAGCGGCCCGTCGGCGACGACCCGCTCCTCCACGTAGGCCAGGTCCCCGCCGTCGACGATGCCGTACAGCCGCTTGGCGCCGCCGATCACCGCGCCGGACCGGCTGCGGATCACCACGTCGGTGGCGATCTCCCAGGACGACTGGTTCAGCGCTAGCCCGTAGTACAGCTCGACCACGCCGTCGCTGTGGGATAACAGCAGCTCCAACTGTTCCTCGTCCGGGGTGCCGTCGCCGGTGTTGACCCGCCAGAAGCCGCTCTCCCGCAGGTCTTGTCCGGCATAGTCGCCGGCCTCGTCGAGCACCCAGGTCTGTGATTCCCAGCTCAGGTAGTCCCGGCCGTCATGGGATACGACGATCTGCTGGCCGAAGTGGTAGTCGCCCCGCTCGGGGTCGCTACCCTCGCCGGTGCCGCGCCAAACGCCGACCATCGGCAGCAAGGCGAGCAGCGCGTGGTTCAGGTCGGCGCCCTCACGCAGATTTGCGGTGTCGGCGGGGATCGGCAGGTCGGGAAGTGCCGGTAGGTTCCGGCCGCCGGTCAGCTTGGCTCGTTCAGCGGCTTGCGATACGGCGGCGTTGGTCTGCGCCGACTCGGCGGGCTCTTCGGTACTCACGACTCGTCGGTGACCAGGCGATAGACCACGTACAGGCCGAACCAGGTGATGGCGACAGCCGCAAGCACCAGGAGGATTTCGAAGACGAGGACCATCCTGCCGAGTCTACGGCCCCGGCACGAATCAATCGTGCCGGGGCCGTAATGATCTCGGGGTCGGTTCAGGCCGAGACCAGCACGTCCACGGTGTGGACGCCGTTGCCTTCCGGTTGGATCTGGGCGGTGCCGTTGCCGGACGACGAGAGCGCCCGTACGGTCCACGCCCCGGGCGCGGCGAAGAACCGGAAATCACCGGTGCCGGAGGAGACGACCTCGGCGGTGAACTCGCCCGAGCCGTCCAGCAGCCGCACGAACGCGCCACCGACCGGATGGCCGTCGTCGCCGAGCACCCGGCCGCTGATCACGGTTTCCTTCTCCACGTCGACGCCGGCCGGCAGGTTCTGGCCCTGGGTCGGTGCAGCACACATGACGATCACGCTCCCAATTCGATCGGAACACCTACGAGCGAGCCGTATTCGGTCCAGCTCCCGTCGTAGTTCTTGACATCGGTGTGGCCGAGCAGCTCATGCAGCACGAACCAGGTGTGGCTGGAGCGCTCGCCGATCCGGCAGTAGGCGATGGTCGCCTTCGAGCCGTCCAGGCCGGCGGCGTGGTAGATCTCGGTCAGCTCGTCGTCGGAGCGGAACGTGCCGTCTTCGTTGGCTGCCTTGCTCCACGGGACGTTGAGCGCACCCGGGATATGGCCGGGTCGCTGCGACTGCTCCTGCGGCAGGTGCGCCGGCGCCAAGATCTTGCCGGAGAACTCGTCGGGGGAACGGACGTCGACCAGGTTCTGGTTGCCGATCGCCGCTACCGTCTCGTCCCGGAACGCCCGGATCGAGTTGTCCGGCGCACCGGCCTTGTACTCGGTGGCCGGCCGGCTCACCGCGGCGGTGGACAGCGGGCGGCCGTCCAACTCCCACTTCTTGCGGCCGCCGTCGAGCAGCTTCACGTTGTCGTGGCCGTACAGCTTGAAGTACCAGTACGCATACGCGGCAAACCAGTTGTTGTTGCCGCCGTAGAGCACCACCTGGTCGTCGTTGGCAATGCCGCGCTCGGACAGCAACGCACCGAACCGGTCGGCGTCGACGAAATCGCGCCGGACCGGATCTTGCAGGTCGGTGCGCCAGTCGAGCTTCACCGCACCCTCGATGTGCCCGCCGTCGTAGGCGGCGGTGTCCTCGTCGACCTCGACGAAGACGGTCCCGGGGGTGTTCAGGTTCTCTTCGGCCCAGTCGGCGGAGACCAGGACGTCGGAGCGAGCCATATATGTTCCTTTCGATGTTCGGTGGGAAAGTCGATGTCGCGCCGGATCAGCCAGCCGAGCGCAGCCGGACGAACAGCGGATACGCCTGGCAGCCGAGGCAGATGCCGAAGGCGGCATTGAGCAGGGCGGCGAACAGGGCGCCGCCGGTGGCGACGAGGCCGACCGGAGAGCCGAGCGCGAAGCCGAGCACGCCGACCGCGGCGAAGACGAAACCGACCAACTGGGCAAACCTCAGCGGTGCGGCCGGTTCCCACTCGGTAGGCGGGCTCAGCCGCGGCGCCACCATGGTCGCGAAGACCCGGCCGTAGGGATGGTGCCGCGGACCACGCGCGGCACCGACGGCGAAGACGACGGCCTGTGCGGCCAGGATGGCGCCGGCGACGCCACTGGAGACGGTCGAGACGAGCAGCACGGACACGAGCACGGCGGTGGTGATCCAGGCGGCGAAGCGAGGGCCACGGACGTCGACCCGGTCTGTGGCCGGGCGCGCGGGGGAATCGGGGATAGACGAGATGGACACAGAACTGCTCCTGATCGGATAAGGAAACAACCGGAGGCGTCGAGCCCGACGCCATGCCGTATCGATATCGATGACGTCCCGCCACGATCGGCGGTCGAACGGGCCGAGCGGCCCGACGGCAATCAGAAGCAGAGGCAACAGCAGCCGCCGAGGCGGCACAGATCGACTGTGCGGCGCTTGGTCAGCAACGGTTCGTGGCGGCGTTCCACGGAACCGATCCTACCCTTTGCGGCTGAGTGGGCTCAAAGCTGAGCGCAGGTCGGCCACGGCCGGCACCCCGGAGATCCGGAAGCGCTCGATCAACTCGGCGTCGAAGATGAAGGTGGTGGGCAGCGACAGAACTCCCAGCTCCTTTGCCAGCGAGGGGTTTCGATCGATGTCGAGTTCGATGTCGGCCGGTGGGTTGGGCTGGTCGGCCAGTTCGGTGACCGCTTGGCTTACCACGGTGCGGACCGCGGCGCACGGCGCGCACCAGTCGGCGGAAAAGTGCAGTACCGCGGGTCGGCCGGCGGCGACGCCCGCGGTGGCGAGCAGTTCCGATCGTTGCGGACCGGACGGTGCGGTCACCCGGAGTCGGCCGGAGCGGCGGCGCTGGACGAGGCCGACGAGCACCGCCGCGGCGACGACGACGAGCAGGATCGAAAGAGCGGTCATGGCGATGGAGCTCCCGGCGGTTCAGGCGGATTGCAGCTGGTCGAGATCGATCTGGACGTCGGTCGCCTTGCCCTCGACGACGATCTGCGCGCCCTCCGCGGCCACTCGGGTCGGCACCACGCCGAACGGCAGCTGGCGGGTGTCGATCTCGTGGCTGAACAAGCCGAGCACGGCCGCCTCGGCGGACTGCCCTACGGCTGGTTCGGCGGAGCCGCCCGGATCGGTCTGGATCGACCGGGCGATGACCCGGACGCGGCCGTTCTCCAGCAGCACGTCGGCCCGGACGCTGGTCGCGACCGGGGTACCGCCGACCGGCACAGTCCCGGTGAGGATCAACGTGTCCACGGTGCTGTCCGGGACGGTCGGCCCGGCGGGCCGCGGCGGCTTGTCCGGAGGCTGGGAAACCTGCAGGTCGGGGATGCCGAACAGGCGGCCGAGTGCGGTCGCGTCGATCCGAACGCGGCCGTAGAGCCGATCTACCGGCACGGTCCGAACCCGGTGGTCGACGAGGTCGGCGGTGCGGAACCGGACACCCTCCAGATTCGCCTCCAGCCGGGTCTCGCCGAGCGGGCCGGTACGTACTCCGCGCGCCCGGATCTCCACATTGCGGAATCGGCCTTGGGCGGCCTGGACGACGAAGGGGAAGCCGTGGATGGTGACCTCCGGGTCCGCGCCGAGCCGCCCGCCCGCGCGCAGCTGCCGCGAGACCTGATATTCGGTCCAGGTCGCCGCGGCGAAGTCGGCCAGGACGCCCAGTGTCAGCAGTCCGACGAGGACGACCAGGAGTTTGCGCACGAACCCATTCTTACCGATCGGCGGGTCGGGACCGATCGGCGCGGCGCGCGTGCAGTCGGCCTCAACTGCGGCTGCACGCTAATCTGTGCAGCGATGCCGGCCGGTAACGGTGTCACGAAGAGTCGGCGCTACTGCACGATCGGAGGGGTCGGATGGACCTTTTGCTCCTGACCTCCGATCCGGACCCCGATGCGGTGCTGCCGGCGTTGAGCCTGCTCGCTCATACGGTACAGCCGGTGCCGTCGGATGTGTCGTCGTTGCTCGAGGCGGGTGGCGCCGATGTGGCGCTGGTCGACGCGCGCACCGACCTGGCTGCCGCCCGCGGGCTCTGCCGACTGCTGGGCAGCACCGGATCGGCGGTGCCGGTGGTGGCGGTACTCACCGAAGGGGGCCTCGTGGCGGTCACCCCGGACTGGGGTCTGGACGACATCCTGTTACCGGGCACCGGGCCCGCCGAGATCGACGCCCGGCTGCGGCTGCTGGTCGGCCGGGCCGGCGCCGCGAACTCGGCGAACGCCGGCAAGATCGCGCTCGGCGAGTTGGTGATCGACGAAGCGACCTATACCGCCCGATTGCGTGGGCGGCCGCTGGACCTCACCTACAAGGAATTCGAGTTGCTGAAGTATCTCGCCCAGCACGCGGGCCGGGTCTTCACCCGGGCGCAGTTGCTGCAGGAGGTGTGGGGCTACGACTTCTTCGGTGGCACCCGAACGGTCGACGTACATGTGCGGCGATTGCGGGCGAAACTCGGGAGCGAGCACGAGTCGCTGATCGGTACGGTACGTAACGTGGGGTACAAGGCGGTGCGACAGACGGCGCGACCCGCTGACGGGGTCGATGACGTGGCAGGCGAGACGCAGGCGGGCGAGGTGCCGGCGGCCGGCGCCGATTACGCGAGCGAGCCGGCCGGATGACCGGCTGGGTGTCCGCCGACCCGGCGTTGGTCGGCCCGGTACGCGAGCTGGTGGCGGCGGCGACCGCCGCGGACGGTGTTGCGCCGGTCTCCGAACAGGTTCTGCATTCGTTGGAGTTGCCGGACTCGGCCCGGCACTCGGTCCGGTTCGCCGACGGCGTGCTGGCCGGCTATGCCAATCTCGCGCCGGCCCGGGGCGAGCACCCGCCGATGGCCGAGGTGGTCACGGCACCGCAGGCCCGGGGTCGCGGGATCGGTACCGACCTGGTCCGTCAGGCGCTGGTCGCCGGTGGTCCGGGCACTCGGGTCTGGGCGCACGGGGACCTGCCGCCGGCCCGGGCGGTCGCTGCTCGGCTGGGTCTGGTCGTCGTGCGCGAGTTGCTCCAGATGCGCCGGGAGCTGGATGCCGGGCTGCCCCGGCTGGAGGTTCCGGACGGTATCGAGCTGCGCACCTACCGTGGCCCGCGCGACGACGCGCAGCTGCTGCGGGTGAACAATGCGGCGTTCTTCTGGCACCCGGAGCAGGGCGGATGGACCGAGCGAGAGCTGGAGATCCGCCGGGCCCAGGCGTGGTTCGATCCGAACGGGTTGTTCATCGCGACCGACTCGGCCGGTGCGGTGCTCGGTTTCCATTGGACCAAACGGCACCCTACCGAGCCGCCCGAGGGCGAGGTCTACATCGTCGGGGTGGATCCGTCGGCGCAGGGTCGCGGTCTGGGGCGGGTGCTCACCCTCGCCGGCTTGCACCATCTACGTACCGCGGGTCTGGCTTCGGCGATGTTGTACACCGAGGCGGACAACATCGCCGCAGTCCGAACCTACGATCGGCTCGGATTTCACCGTAGTCACGTCGACGTGGCCTACGCCGTACCGTCGGACAACCCGTCGGAGACCGGGCAATCAGGACAATCGGGGTAATTAAACCGGCTGTTCACGCGCCGTTCGGATAGCCGCGTCTATGCGGCCATCGGGCGCTCCTACCTTTCGGCGTGGGTGGCAACGGTCGCCCGGTGTGTGGCTCGGGTCCGCAATACGGATCGTGCCGACACCTCATCACCGTCGGGCTGCGACCGCGCAGCCCGATCGGCGTGATCGCGGAGGATCAAGCGTGAAACTCGAGCGCAGCAGCGCACTGCTCGGCGCGTTCGCCGTCGGTGCCGTGACCCTGGCCGGCTGTGGCAGCGACAACAACTCGTCGACCGGGACGAGCGGTGGGTCGACGGCTGCCGAGTCCTCGGCGAGCTGCACCGGCAAGGAGAATCTGTCCGGTGCGGGCTCGTCGGCGCAGAAAAACGCCATGGATTCGTTCACCGCCGCCTATATTTCGGCCTGCTCGGCCAAGGGGAAGAAGGTGAACGTCGCCTACAATCCCAGCGGCTCCGGCGACGGTCGTACCCAGTTCATCGCCGAGCAGATCGATTTCGCCGGCTCCGACTCGGCGATCAAGGACGAGCAGGCCGCGCAGGCGAAGCAACGCTGCGGCGGCAACGATGCCTGGAACCTGCCGCTGGTGTTCGGCCCGATCTCGCTGGCCTACAACATCGAGGGCGTCGACCGGCTGGTGCTCGATGGCGAGACCGCGGCCAAGGTCTTCAACGGCGGCATCACGAAGTGGAACGACCCCGCGATCGCGGCGCTGAACCGGGGCGTCGCGTTGCCGGACACCGATATCACCGTCTTCGTCCGGTCGGACTCGTCCGGTACCACCGACAACTTCCAGCAGTATCTGGCTGCGGCAGCGCCGCAGGCATGGACACAGGGCGCGGGTTCGGATTTCAAGGGCGGTGTCGGACAGGGTGCCAAGGGCTCGGCCGGAGTCGCCCAGAGTGTTGCCGGTACGCCCGGTGCGATCGGTTATGTGGAGAAGTCCTTCGCCGACCAGAACAAGCTGCGTTCGGCGGAGATCGACAACGGTGCCGGCCCGGTGGAATTGAGCGCGGCCACCGCGTCGAAGGCCATCGCCGGCGCACAGTTCACGGCCGAAGGCAGCATGAACCTGGCGCTCGACCTGAAGTCGACCTACCAGACCAAGGCGGCAGGTGTCTATCCGCTGATCCTGGCCACCTACGAGATCGTGTGCTCGAAGGGCTACGACGCCGACACGTCGGCGGCGGTCAAATCGTTCCTGACCAGCGCGGTAAACGAAGGTCAGAGCGGACTCGAACAGCTCGGATACGTGCCGCTGCCGAATGATTTCAAGGCGAAGGCCGCAGCGTCGATCGAGGCCATCGGCTGATTCTGCGTCGGCAGCCGAACGACATCCGCAGATGACAGGATCGTGATCCGATGACCGACGCGCCTATCCGGCCGATGCCCACGCACACTTCCCAGCCCGGTTCGGCCGGGGTCGAGGAGCCGTCCAGCGTGCTCCCTCCGCCGGTGTCGCGGATCCGACCTGCGCGACCGGCGTCCGGGACGGTCACCCGTCCCGGCGACCGGATCTTCAGTTCGCTGGCGATCGGCTCGGCGGTGTTCATCACCGTGCTGATCGCCGCGATCGGCGGGTTCCTGATCTGGCGCGCGGTGCCGGCGCTGCGCATCGACCAGGTGAACTTCCTCACCAGTAGGGAGTGGCATACCACCGACCTGAGGGCGATGGCGTTCGGTGTGCTGGACCTGTTCCAGGTGACCGTGCTCGTGTCGCTGGTGGCCCTGGTGATCGCGATGCCGGTGGCGCTCGGCATCGCGATCTTCCTCACCGCGTACGCGCGGCCGCAGCTCGCGCGGCCGTTGGCCTACGGCATCGACCTGCTCGCGGCGGTGCCGTCGGTGGTCTACGGGTTGTGGGGTCTGCTGGTGCTGGCCCCCACGATCAGCCCGGTCGCGGTGTGGCTCAACGACACCGCGGGTTGGTTCCCGTTGTTCGCCAACGGCTCCGGTTCGGTTGCCGGCGGGGGCACGATCTTCACCGCCGGCATCGTGCTGGCGGTGATGATCCTGCCGATCATCGCCGCGGTCACCCGCGAGGTGTTCGCGCAGACACCGACATCGCACCTCGAGGCGGCGCTGGCGCTCGGCGCCACCCGCTGGGAAGTGGTCCGGACCGCGGTGATCCCGTTCGGGCGATCGGGCTACATCAGCGGCTCGATGCTCGGCCTCGGCCGGGCCCTCGGCGAGACGATGGCGTTGTACCTGATCGTGCGGACCACGTCGGTGCCGTTCGGCTGGAGCTTGTTCGACGGCGGCGCCACCATCGCGTCGAAGATCGCGCTCGGTTACGCCGAGTTCGACAATCCGACCCAGGCCGGTGCCTACATCGCGGCCGGCCTGGTGCTGTTCGTCCTGACGTTCCTGGTGAACGCGGCGGCGCGGGCCGCGGTGACCGGAAAGAAGGCATGAGGTGAACAACCCTGGCGTGAACAACCCTGGCGTGAACAACACAGTCGATCGTCCGTCGGCGGGTGCAGCTGCGCGGACCCTCACCGTTCACGGTCTCGGCCGACGTCGTCGGGTCACCGACCGCACGGCTACCGCATTGGTAACCCTGTCCGTGGTCGTCGCCCTGGTTCCGCTGGTCTGGGTGCTGTGGACGGTGTTGGCGAAAGGTTTGCCGGCGGTCGTCAGCCCGGACTGGTTCACCCATTCGCTCTCCGGGCTCACCTCCGCGTCCGACGGTGGCGGGGTGTATCACGCGATCGCCGGGTCCTTGCTGCAGGGCTTGGTCTGCGCGATCATCTCGATCCCGCTGGGCGTGTTCGTGGCGATCTATCTGGTCGAGTACGCGCCGCCCGGCAGCCGGCTGGGCCGGCTGACCACGTTCATGGTCGACATCCTCTCCGGTGTTCCGTCGATCGTCGCGGCGCTGTTCGTCTACGCCCTGTGGGTGGTCACCTTCGGATTCCCGAAGTCGGCGTTCGCGGTGTCGTCGGCGCTGGTGTTGCTGATGGTCCCGGTGGTCGTGCGCAGCACCGAGGAGATGCTGAAGATCGTTCCGCAGGATCTGCGGGAGGCGTCCTACGCGCTCGGCGTGCCGAAGTGGAAGACCATCGCCCGGATCGTCGTGCCGACCGCGCTGCCCGGCATGATCACCGGCATCATGCTGGCGTTGGCCCGGGTGCTCGGGGAAACCGCGCCGTTGCTGATCCTGGTCGGCTATGCGCCTTTCATCAACTTCGACCTGTTCAGCGGTGAGATGGGCACGTTGCCCGGGGTGATGGTGGCCGAGCTGAACAACGCCACCGACGCCGGCTCGAACCGGGTCTGGGGTGCGGCGCTGACCCTGATTCTGCTCATCGCGGTGCTCAACCTGGTGGCAAAGCTGGTCGGCCGGCTCTCCTCGGTGCGCTCGAAGTAGGCCCGACCACCCACGATTCGCCCAACCCACGCGAAAGTAGGAGTCCGATGGCGAAGCGCCTCGACCTCGCAGACGTCAACATCTACTACGGGAAGTTCCACGCGGTCGCCGACGTCGCCCTGTCGGTCCCGCCGCACAGTGTCACCGCGTTCATCGGGCCGTCCGGCTGCGGCAAGTCCACGGTATTGCGGTCGTTGAACCGGATGCACGAGGTCACTCCCGGCGCCCGGGTGGCGGGCTCGATCGAGCTCGACGGGGAAGACATCTACGGTGCCGGCGTCGACCCGGTCGGCGTGCGCCGGACCATCGGAATGGTGTTCCAGCGGCCGAACCCGTTCCCGACCATGACCATTCGGGACAACGTGGTCGCCGGGCTGAAGTTGCAGGGCGGGAAGAGCAAGAGCGATCTGGCCGATGTCACCGAGCGTTCGCTGAAGGGCGCCAACCTCTGGAACGAGGTGAAGGATCGGCTGGACAAACCCGGCGGCGGGCTGTCCGGCGGGCAACAGCAACGATTGTGCATCGCCCGGGCGATCGCCGTGCAGCCGGATGTGCTGCTGATGGACGAGCCGTGCTCGGCATTGGATCCCATCTCGACGCTCGCGATCGAAGATCTGATCACCGAGCTGAAGCAGGATTTCACCATCGTGATCGTGACCCACAACATGCAGCAGGCCGCTCGGGTCAGTGATCAGACCGCGTTCTTCAATCTCGAGGCCACCGGTAAGCCGGGCCGGTTGGTGGAGATCGACGACACCGACAAGATCTTCTCCAACCCGAGCCGGACGGCGACCGAGGACTACGTTTCGGGTCGGTTCGGCTGAACCGAAACGCCGGAACGGCCGCACTCGACGCGGAGCGCGGCCGTTCCGGCCGGCATGGTCGATGCCGTCAGGTGCGGCCGGCCAAGTGGTCTTCGGGGTCCGGCGACGGGAGCGATCCCGTGACCAGGAAGATGACGCGGCGGCCGACCTCGACCGCATGGTCGGCGAAGCGCTCGTAGAACCGGCCGAGCAACGTCACGTCGACCGCGGCGGCGACCCCGTACGGCCAGTCCCGGTCCATCAGCAGGGTGAACAGATGACGATGCAGGTCGTCCATCGCCTCGTCCTCGTCGTGCAGCGTCGCTGCCCGCTCCGGGTCCCGAGTCTCCAGGACCTCCTGCGTGGCCCGGCCCAGCGCGACCGCGATCCGGCCCATCTCGGCGAAGTAGCCGTTGACCTGGTCCGGCAGCGCGTGCTGTGGATGCCGCCGCCGCGCGATCTTGGCGACATGCAGCGCCAGCGCGCCCATCCGGTCCACGTCGGCGACGATCTGGATGGTGCTCACGACTTGCCGGAGGTCACCGGCGACCGGCGCTTGGAGCGCGAGCAGGGCGAATGCCTGTTCCTCGGCGGTGCGGGTGAGTTCGGCCATCCGGTCGTACTCGGAGATGACCTGCTCGGCAACCGCGAGATCGGCTTGCAGCAAGGCGTCGGTAGCTTTCTCCATCGAAGCGCCGGCCAGGGCGGCCATATCGCCCAGGGTGTGGCCGAGGGACGCGAGTTGTTCGGTATAGGCGGCGCGCATAACTACGAAATTACCCCCAGCCTCGCCGGAGCCGCCCGACGCTCGTGGTACTGCTCGATGAACAGTACGCGCCGGGTCGGCCGTACGAACGACGTCAGTCGCACGACCGATCGGCGGCGTTGACGTGGGCCAGATCGGTCGGCAGTTGCGGCGTCGGCGCCGTGGCCTCGGTGGCCGTCACGCTGCTCCCGACCGGCTGCGGTCGCTGCACCGACCCGCCGAACTCCGAGCCCAGCACCACTTCGACGATGCTCCCCAGGTCGTCCGCCGGCTGCAGTACGGCGCCGGGAATGGCCGAGGCGAGCGTTGCCGCTTCGGTCTCCTGTCCGGGTGAGTACCGGATCAAGCTCGTCTCGGTGGTCTCCGAGTAGTTACCGACGGTATAGATCCGGAACCCGAGGGCGCCGAGCGAGTTGGCAGTTTCGGCCGCTTGGCCGGCTATTCCGGAGGCGTTGGACACCTGCACGCTGACCGAACTGGGGGCAACCGCGGTGCGCGTGATCACTTGGGTTTTCGTCGTCGGGACCGCCGACGTGCTTGTGCTGGACGATTCGGTGCCGGACGAGTCGGTGCCCGACGTGCTGGTGGTCGTCGGCGGAGCACTCGATCCGGTCGGGCCGGTGCCGGCCGGGGCGGAGTAGCCCTTCTCCCCGGGCAGTGGGTCGTCGTTGATGATTGCCTGGAAGATGGCCTTGACGTCGTCGAGCCGGGGAATCTCGTTGCCGTAGTCGTTGGTGCCCGCCGTCGGCACGGTGAGGAAGGTGACATCGCCGGCGTCCACGTTCTGTAGCGAGCGGCCGAGCGTGACCAGGTCCTGGGTCGTGACCTTTTCCACGAACGTATCCCGGGTGAATGCCGAGATGAAGCCGTTCAGTTTGCCCGGATCCAGCAGCACCTTGTTCGACAACGCCGAGCGGAGCAGCGACGACAGGAATCGTTGCTGGCGTTTGATTCGGCCGTAGTCGCCGTTGCCCTCGGCGACGATGTTGCGCGCGCGCACGTAGTTCAGTGCGGTCGCACCGTTGATGGTCTGCACTCCGGTCGTGGTCAGGATCGGCCCAAGCTCGCCGTCGGTCAGCGGGGTGCTGGTGCATACCTGGACCCCACCTACCTCGTTGACCATCGACTCGAACCCGGCGAAGTCCATTCCGACGAAGTGCCCGATCTTCAACCCGGACAACTTCTGGATCACCTTCACCAGGCACTTCGGCCCGCCCACCGCGTAGGTGGCGTTGAGTTTGTCGCCGTCCGCGGCGGGGATCATCTCGTTGGTATAGCTGCTGGTGCTGTTGTCCCAGCGCTGGCAGGCAGGCCGGTGCACGTCCAGATCGCGGGGAAAGGAGACCACCACGACACGCTGCCGGTTCGCCGGGATGTTCACCAGCATGATCGTGTCGGACCGGGCAAAGCCCTCGAATTCGTCCGCGGTACCGGCGCCGACCTTGCTGTTCGCGCCGGCACGGGTGTCGGTGCCGACGATCAGGTAGGTCTCGTCGCCGGTCTGCCCGCCAGGGTCGACGACGTCGGTGGAATTTTCGTCCAGCGCGGCCACCTGAGCGAATCCGTTGTCGGTTGCGCGTAGATAGCCCCACGCGCTGCCGGTGAGCACCAGTGCGAGCAGGGCGACCATCGCGACGATCGAGCGGACCACCATGGTGGTTCGTCGGTGTCGCCGGACCATGCGGTTGTGCGCTCGTCCGCGGTGGGCCGGGGGTGCGCCGCCGACCTGCTCGGGTTTGGCGACTTGCTCGGGTTTGGCGACTTGCTCGGGTTTCGCGACTTGCTCGGGTTTGGCGGCTTGGTCGGGTTTGGCGACCGGTTCGGGTTTCGCGATCACCTCGGTCGGCGGCGGCGGCGGAGCGGCAGCAGGCTGCGGTTCATCCGGCCGGGAAATCTCCGGCCGGACCGATGGACGCCGAGCCGCGGGCGGAGCGGCAGCAGGCTGCGGTTCATCCGACCCTTGCCCGAGCAGCCGGGCGGTGCGGCGACCGGCAGCGGCATGACGTCGCGCGGTGGGTTCGGTCGCGCGCTGCGCGGTGGGTTCGGTCGCGCGCCGCGCGGTGGGTTCGGTCGCGCGCCGCACGGTGGGTTCGGTCGCGTGCCGCGCGGGTGGCGGGGGGACCGGAGTTGCCACCGGGGGAGTGGGTTCTCGTGGTGGTACCGCGGGCGGCGGGGGAGCGGGTGGCGCCGCGAAACCTGGCGTGGGGGGCGCGACCGGCGGCGAAACCGGGCGGTCTCGCGTCGGCGCCGGGTCCGCCGACTCACCGAAGCGCCGCTCCCAGGGGGCTCTGCGGGTATGCAGCGGCGGACCCTGATTCACCTGTCCACCCACCTCGCTTCGCCGCGTGCATGCCGTCTCGGTCGCTTCCGAATGCCCGCCGGCTCACCATGATAACGAGTCCATTGCGGTTTGGAATCCACCATTGCCAGGGGCGGGGAACCGACTCGTCGGAATGCCGCAGAGCCTGGCTCGGTCCCGGAATTCGGCTCGATACGGAGGTCGGCGCCATGTTTGCCCGGCCGATGCGGGTAATCAGCCGCCGCTGTGGAGGACGTCGGCGCCGACCGGCACGGTGGCATCTTCGGGATCGTCGAGCCAGCCGTACGGCAGGGCTACCTTGCCCGGCGAGCCCTGCCGCCCTCGGGGCCCACCCGCATCGGCGGGGAACGGCACGCTCGGGTCCAGCTGGGCGGTCAGGTCGTCGAGTTCGTCGAGCGTCGACACAGCAGCGAGTCGGCGGCGGAGTTCGGCGCCGACCGGGAACCCCATCAGATACCAGGCCATGTGCTTGCGCAGATCCCGCATGCCGCGGTCTTCGCCGTGATGGTCGGCGAGCAGGCCGGCGTGGCGGCGCAGGATGGTGGCGACTTCGCCGAGCGTCGGCGGGGTCGGCGCCGGAAGCCCACGCAGGGCGTTGTCGAGTTCGGCGAACAGCCAGGGCCGGCCGAGGCAGCCGCGGCCGACGACGACGCCGTCGCACCCGGTTCGGGTCATCATGGCGATGGCGTCGGCGGCGGTGAAGATGTCGCCGTTGCCGAGCACCGGGATGGTGGTGACGGCTTGCTTGAGCCGGGCGATAGCGGTCCAGTCGGCGGTACCGGAATAACGTTGGGCGGCGGTGCGGGCGTGCAGAGCGACGGCGGCCGCGCCTTCGGCTTCGGCGATGCGGCCGGCGTCGATGAAGGTTTCGTGGTCGTCGTCGATGCCGATCCGGAATTTGACCGTGACCGGGACCCCGTAGGGTTCGGCGGCGGTGACCATCGCGCGCACGATGTCGGCGAACAGTCGGCGTTTGTAGGGCAGGGCGGCGCCGCCGCCGAGTCTGGTTACCTTGGGAACCGGGCAGCCCAGGTTGAGGTCGATGTGGTCGGCCCAGCCTTCGCCGACGATGATCCGGACGGCCGCACCCAACGTTGTGGGGTCGACCCCGTAGAGCTGCATCGACCGTGGGTGTTCGTGCTCGGCGAACGACATCATGTGCAGCGTTTTTTCGTTGCGCTCCACGATGGCGCGGGCGGTGATCATTTCGCAGACGTAGATCGCGGTCGGGGACCCGAATTCGCGGCAGAGCGTGCGGAAGGCGAGGTTGGTGATGCCGGCCATCGGGGCAAGCACGACCGGCGGATCGACCGGGTACGGTCCGATCCGCACGGGGGTGGTGGTGTCGACGGCGGGTTGCACGAGTCGATTCTCGCTGATCCGCCGATGCCGACGCGAATCCGCGACTGCTCCGCGCGGACCGGAGGTCGACGATCGCGATGGGGCTAGCGTAGTCGGTCGAGCCAGTGGTCGATCTCGACGGCGGCCGCCTGCGCGCCGGTGCGTTCGCCGTCCTCGATCGCGCCGCCGAAGTGGGTGCCGCGTACGCGCCGGAACGTCGTGTCGGAGGCGCCGAGCGCGCCGACCATCGCCTGCGCGTCGGCCGGGAAACAGGCTTGGTCGCCGGTGAGTTCGACGAACAGGGTAGGCACGGTGACACCCGGTGCACAGCGCAGGAAGTCGGCGTTGGTGTGCGTGGCGGACCAGGTCGAGAGCCACGCCTCGGGGGTGCTGAAGCGGCCGAACCCGACGAGGCCGTAGTCGGTGAGGTCGGGCCGGCGGCCGAACAGCGATCCGTACGGGCGATCGTTGGGGTCGAGGGCGAGATCGACGAACCGGAGGTCGGCGTCGGTGCGATAGACGGTGAGTACGCGCGGCACGAGCGCTGCCCTGCGGTCGGCGGGATCACCACCGGCCTTGAATCGCCGGCGCGCGGCGTCCGCCTCGGCGATCCGTTCCCGGGCAACGGCGTCGATCCGGTCGATCCGCGCGCGCTGGGCCGCGCGGTAGCGCGAGACGAACTCCGCGGGGTACTGCGACGACGCCGGTGGATCGGCGAAACCGTTTGCCGCAGCAAACGGATTCAGGTCCGGGTCGACCGAGAGCGGGTCCGCCTCGTCGGTGACCGACGGGTCGATCAGGCGCAGCATCAGTGCGCCCTGCCCGGGATGGGGGGCCAGGAAGATCGCGCCGTCGGGCACCGGCATCTCCGCACCTGCGAGATCGATCGGCCGCCCGCCGGGCGTCACCGCGATCCGTTCTCCCGCAAGCTTTCCCGCTTGCTGGTGATAGAACGCGAACAGCGTTCCGCCACCCGAATGCCCGAGCGTGACGATCGAGGTGAAGCCCTGTTCGCGCAGGAATACCTGTCCGGCAGCGACATCCAGCAACGCTTGCTCGTGGACGAGCGCGATGTCGTTGTTGGTGGCGCGGGTGCCTTGCGTCCACACCGCGACGCCGGCGGCGAGCAGTTCCGGGACGAGGACATGATGGGTGAGGTCCTGGCGGGGGTGCATGAGCGCGACGACGGTCCGTGCACCCGGCACGACGCGAAGGACGCCGGTCACCTTCGCGCCGTCGTGGGTGGCGAGTTCGTGTACGGCGGTCACGGTGTCGGCCGGGGCCGCGGCCGCGTCGATGTAGCGGCCCGCGCCGAGCCGTTGCGAGCTCTGTTTCATGCCGGCTCGATCCGCAGGGCGTCCTTGTCCCACTGGGTGATCCGGGAGCGCACGAGTCCGGCGATGCTGCTGTACCAGACGGCGTGCCGGCAGCCGGTGGCGCGCCGGTCGATCACGATCGGAGTGTCGGCGGTGATGCGGAAGTACGGTCCGATCCGGTCGACGGTGACCTCCGGTGCCTGGCCGGCGACGGTGACGACCGGCGTGTTCTCCGGGACGTCGAGGATGAACAGCTGGGTCATCGCGGTGTCACCTCCCATTCGGCGGCACGCTCGACGATGAGTTCGGCCTTGCGGGCCAGCAGCGCGCCCATGCTGACGTCGGGCCCCTGTACCACGTCGACGAGGGCGTCGATGGTGAGGTTCGCGTCGAGGTCTTCCTGCGGCGTGACCGGTCGCAGCGCCCTGGTGATCTCGATCATGTACCCGTTCGGGTCGTGGGTGTAGATCGACTCGATGGTTTCGTGCTGGATCTGCATCTCGACCGGCCAGGTGCTGTCGTCGAGACGCCGGCGGTATTCGAGCAGGTCGGCTTCGGAGTCCACGTGGATGGCGAGATGGCGTGACCGGATGAACCAGATCGGCACGTGCTCGTCGAAGCGGGAGTACGAATCGCCCTGTGGGCCGCCGTCGAACGGCTCCAGTCCGAAGTAGTAGAAGAACGCGAGACGGTCGTCGTTGCCGATGTCGAAGAAGAAGTGGATGAAGTCCGGGTGCTTGTCCGGGCCCCACCCGGCCGCGCAGATCGAGTGCACGACCGGGAAGCCGAGCACATCGCGATAGAAGGCGACCGTGCCCGCGGGATCGAAGGTCGGGTAGGCGACGTGGTCGACGCCGCGGACGGTGTGCGGAAGATGCGACATGATGGCTCCTCAGGCCGGTACGGATTCGGTGTCCGCGCGTAGCAGGCTGCCCGCGCCCGGGATGGCGACAGGGAGTTCGAGGCTGCGCAGGACCCGTTCGCCGGGAATGCAACCGACTTCGGCGTTGTCGGCGACCTCGAGCAGGCGTTCGCCGGCGCCCTGCACGGCCACCGGCTGGTCGGCAACCGAACCCGCTGGCTGCGTTTCCGCACCGTGAAATGCGGGTCGTGGCATCGGGACAACGTCGTGCTGCTCGGCGACGCCGCCCACACCGCGCACTACTCCATCGGTTCGGGCACGAAGCTCGCGATGGAGGACGCGATCGCGCTCGATGTGGCGATCCGGGAGGCGCGCGACCTGCCGAGCGCGTTCGCCGACTACGAGGCGCGCCGCAGGCCGGCGGTACTGCACCTGCAGGAGATCGCGCACCGCAGTCAACTGTGGTGGGAGTCGTTCCCCGAACGCATGCACCTGCCGGTCGCCCAGCTCATGCTCGCGTACATGACCCGAGCCGGGAAGGTCGACCTCGCGCGGTTCGTGCAGAACGCGCCGGCGCTCGGGCGCCGCGGTCTGGCCGACTACGCCGGCATCGCCGCGACGGCCGTGCCGGATAGCGACGTCACCGAGTGGGTCCTGGACCGGCCACTCACGCACGACGGCATCACCCATCCCCGCCGGGCCGCCGACCGTGATCTGCGGTTCGCCGCGACCACGACGGTCGTCGACGTCGACCTCGAGTCCGCGCGAGGGCCCGCGGCGGACGCGTTCGTCGCCTCGCTGCCGGCGACGCAGACGTTGTGGCTCACCGGATCCGCGGACCGCGCGGCACTGCTGGTGCGCCTCGACCTCGCCGAGCGGCTGTGCCGCAGCACCGACAGCCTGGTCGTCGTCGAGGGCGCGCACCGCGATGTCGGCGATCTCGCCGCCGGCCTCGCGAGCGGACGCACGCATCTGGTCGCCGTGACCCGCGAGGTTCCGGTCTGACCAGGGCCGGGCGATATCCTTCGCACATGTCGACAGCCGAGCCGCGCCGCGCGAAAGCGAACACCGCCAGCTCGACGCGGCGTGATCTCGTCGAGAAGCAGATCATGCAGCACGCGACGGTGCTGTTCGCCGAGCGCGGGTTCGCCGGCACCAGCCTGCAGGACATCGCGGATGCGATGGGTCTCACCCGGCCCGCTCTCTACCACTACGTGGCGAACAAGGACGAACTGCTCGGACGGCTGGTCACCGAGATCACCGAAGAGCCGGCTGTCCTGCTGGCCGAGATCAACAAGCACGTCGAACTTCGACCGGTGGATCGGCTGCACCGGATGGTGACCGCGATCGCCGAGCACCAGGCCGCCGCCCCGGACCGGTTCCGCCTGCTCATCCGCTCCGAAGCCGAACTGCCCGAGCAACTTTCGAAGGATTACGAACGCAGCCGTAAGCGTGTCCTGAAAGCCTTCATCAAGGTCGTCCAGGACGGGATCGACGCGGGTGCCTTCCGTCCGGTGGATCCGCGGTTCGCCGCGCTAGGGGTCATCGGCATGATCAATTGGATGGCCTGGTGGTTTCGGCCCGGCCAGGACAGCGCCGAAACCGTGGCGGCGCAGCTCGCGGACATGGCGGTGAACAGCGTCCGGCACGAACGTGCGGCAGCCGAAATCGGCGACGGCCCGACCGCGGCGATCGCCGCGCTCCGGCAGAACCTGAACTACCTCGATCGGTATGTGCAATCGACGCGCGCAGACCGGACGATCAGCTGATCCGGTCGCATCGCCGGGATCAGGCGGCGGCGCGACGATCGAGCCAGGTGCGGTACCGCCGTAGCGCGCGTTTCTGCCGGATTGTTTCGGTTGCGAGCGCCAGCTTCGGGTTACCGCCCGGCCGCGGTGTCCGGCCCCGCCCGAGACGGCGTAGGTGGCGGCGGACGCGGGCCATGCCGGCGGCGGACGCGACGGCCTTGTCCTCGATCCGGACCGGCGCGAGGAGGACGACCGTGTCGTCGCCCCGGCGCCATTTGTTGGGTAGTTCGGGGTCGACCGCCAGCGCGGTGCCCATGCCGACGAGGTCGATGTCGTTGGCGAGCACCTCGTCGGCCACCTGGCGGCGCACGATCCCGCCGGTCAGCAGGAGCGGCAGTGGGCTGGTGCCGGCCAGTTCTGCGGCGAGCTCGAGAAAGTACGCTTCGCGGGCGACGGTGCGGGAGTCGGCCGATCGACCGGACATCGCCGGGCTTTCGTAACTGCCACCGGACAATTCGACCAGGTCGACGCCGAGCGGTGCGAGCATAGCGATCACCCGACCGGCGTCGGCGGCGTCGAAGCCGCCGCGCTGGAAGTCGGCCGAGTTGAGTTTCACTGCAACGGTGAAGTGGGCCCCGACCACGGCGCGCACCGCGCGCACCACGTCGAGCAACAGCCGGGCCCGGTTCTCCAGTGTTCCACCCCACCGATCGGTGCGTCGGTTGACCAAGGGGGACAGGAACTGCGACAGCAGGTAGCCGTGCGCGGCGTGGATCTCGACCCCGTCGAATCCGGCGCGCTCGGCGCGCTGCGCCGTCGTGGCGAACCGCGCGACGGTCGCGTCGATCTGCTCGGCGGTCATCGCGACCGGCTGGGCGAGGCGCTTGCTCTGCTTGCCGATATCGACCCGGACGGCGGACGGGCCCCATGCGACGCCGGGCATGTCCGCGCGCACCTGGCGACCCGGATGATTGATCTGCATCCATACCCGGGCGCCCCCGCTGTGCGCGGCATCCGCCCACTCCCGGAACGGCTCGAGTGGTGATTCCGCGTCCAGCACGATTCCGGCCGGACCGGTCAGTGCTTCGGCGTGCACCATGACGTTGCCGGTGATGATCAGTCCGACACCACCCTGGCTCCACCTCTGATAGAGGCGCCGGATCGGCCCTGTCGGCAGCTGGCCCGGCCCGGCCATGTTTTCCTCCATCGCGGCCTTCACCAGCCGATTCGGTAGCACCGAACCATTCGGCAGGGTGAGCGGATCGAACATCGTGGGCGACATCGGAACTCCTCGGACGGCGATGTTTGCGGCGTCCACATTAGCCTAGATGCTTATGTGAGCGCCGTCTACATTTCGCCCTGTGGTGACCGACACACGTGGACCGAACGGACGCCGGGCCCGTTACGACAAAACGGACCGGGCCTGATCGGCCCGGTCCGTTCGGAGTTCGACGGCAGCGGTCAGACCGCCACTCGTTCCCGCTTGCTGGCTTCGCGAGCCAACATCCGATCGCGCTGTTCCTCGAACCGGAGGACGTCTTTCTCCAGCTTCCCCAGGAATTCGCCGAGCTCCTCGCGGGCCTTCTCTCCGCGCGGGCCGAAGTCGTCGCGCTCGAAGATGTTCCACTTACGCAACACCGGCATCAGCACTTCCTCCAGATGCTGCCGCAGGTCGTAGATGCCGTGCTTGGCCATCAGGACGCCATTGCGGCGCCAGTTCGGCATTCCGGCGCCGGGCATCTGGAAGTTCTTGATGATCAGCGTCATCGCCTCCAGCGTCTGGTCCGGAACCAGATCGAGCGACGCGGCCGCCAGATTCCGATAGAAGATCATGTGCAGGTTCTCGTCCGCCGCGATGCGTTGCAGCATGCGATCGGCGATCGGGTCGGCACACACCTTGCCGGTGTTGCGGTGACTGACGCGGGTGGCCAGCTCCTGGAACGTCACGTAGGCGACCGAGTAGAGGAAGCTGGCGCCGATATCGTCTACGTCGGGGGTCGAGTAGCCGTTGGTCATGTGCTCCATGCGGAACTGCTCGAGCTGGACCGGATCGACCGCACGAGTGACCACCAGGTAGTCCCGCATCACGATGCCGTGTCGGTTCTCCTCGGCGGTCCACCGACCGACCCAGGTGCCCCACGGCCCGTCCTGGGCGAAGTTCTCGGCCAGCTCGCGGTGATAGGAGGGCAGATTATCCTCGGTGAGCAGGTTGGTGATCATCGCGGCTTTCGCCACCTCGGTCAGCCGCGACTGCTCCGGACTCCAGTCCTCACCGCCGAGCGCAGCAAAGTTGCGGCCCTCGTCCCAAGGGATGTAATCGTGCGGGTGCCACTCCTTGGCCATCGACAGGTGCCGGTTGACGTTCTCCTCGGCAACCGGAGCCAGCTCGGTCAGCAGCTCCAGCTGAGTTAGGTCGCGCGTCATGTAAAAAATGCCCCTTCGGTGTCGGCTCCTCATACGTCCACGTACGCCGATCGCGTATACACCTCGGCTTCGCGGGTGGACGTCGCCAGCTCAGCCTACGGCACCGTAAGTGCCCAGTGAAACGTGTGGACGCCGGCCCGCACGTCGCCAGCGGGGTCCATGCCCCGGCCGGTCGGGGCGGTTCAGCGTCGGCCGCCGCCGAGGAGACCGCCCAGGATGCTGCCGAGTGCTCCGCTGTTGCTGCCCCCGAGCACGCTGCCGAGGACACTGCCCAGTGCACCGCCGCCGGCATTGGCTGCGCCGCTGCTTCCGCCCAGGATGCTGCCCAGGATGTCGCCGAGTCCACCGCCGCCGGCGCCCGCTGCTTGCGGTTGCTGGGCGGGAGCGGCGGCAGCCCCGCCGGCGCTGGCGCTGAGTTGCTTGGCGATATAGGAGAGCACGATCGGTGCGACGATCGGGAGGAGTCGCTTGATCAGGTCGCTGCTGACTCCGCCGACATTGCCGAGGGTGTTGACCACCTGGTCGGTCTGGCTACCGAAGACGTGGTTGACGATCTTCGCGCCGTCCGCGGTGTCCACCTGGGACACCTCGACGCCGCCGTCGAGCAGCTCGCCGGTGTGCGAGTCCACTGCGTTCTGCAGCGAGGTCTCACCGGCCGAGTCCTGCGCGTTCGCCTGCATGCCGCCGACCAGGGTCGGCACTACCGCCCGGACCGCGGTCGACGCGGTCGATTCGTCGACGCCGAGTTGATCGGCGATCTGCTTGACCGGAATCTGGGACAGAAGATCTTCGATGGATGCCATTCGCGCCCGCTCAGTCCTCGGGGTGCACACCCGTTGCGCACCGGTTCGCCGACCAGGGTAGTCGCAGTGCGCGCCCGGTGTTTGCAGAAGCGTTTCGGTGCTCCGGGTTTCCGGCCGGCCCGGCTAGCGCCGGCGCCACAGGAAGCGGCGGCGTTCTCCCGGGGCCAGGCGGCGTTCCCGTTGGGCCAGGCGGCGTTCCCGTTGGGCTAGGAAGCGTTCTCGGGTGGCCAGGCGGCGTTCTCGGGGGGCCATCAGTGCCAGCAGGGCGACCAACAATCCGCCGCCGACCAGGGCGACGCCCCACGGGTGGATCAGGTCGGGGTAGCTGGCGCGAATCACCTCGCCGAGCGGTTCCGCGACCCGCCAGATCGTCAGTCCCACCGTGGCGAACCCGGTCAGCACGCCGAGCCAGGCGAGGAATCGGGCGCCGGTGAGCCCACCGAGCACGATCAGCACGGCTGCCACCAACATGGGCAGGGTGGCCGAGTTGGTGACGGATGCGTTGACCGCGCCGAGTTGCTCCAGCGTCGGTTGATCCGGAAAGCCGTCGCGAAGAACGGTCAAGGTGATGTCACGGAACTCGACATCGCCGAGTAGCGGCAGAAGGCCGCCGAACCCGACCGCGATTCCGGAGGCGAACAAAAGCAGATGGACGAGCGCGCGCACGTGTCCAGGATAACGATGCTGATGCGACCGGCCGGTCTGTATAGTTTGCAGCTGCAATAGCCTCCGGCCAGGCCGGTCGTCGGGCATCGCGCGACGGCAGCGAACGCGGCCCCGGCGCTTCGGCATGGCGCCGGATATGGCGGGCTGGTCAGGTACGCTTTGGCCCCGAGCCCCTCTAGCTCAGTTGGTAGAGCTGTGGACTTTTAATCCATAGGTCGTAGGTTCGAGCCCTACGGGGGGCACGTGGCTTGCCTGTCGAAAGGCGAGCAACCCGGCCGAAAAGCCGCGGAGGCTAGCTAGTCTGCGCGGCTTGGGGTCGGATGCGAAGAGGTCGTTGTCGTCGACGGCATGGACGGTCGACGCCGCGGTCTGGTGACTGTGTGATTCGAGTGTTCTAGTGATTCGAGTGTTCGATTGCGACCTGGGTGTGCCGGTTCGGCATGTCCAGGTGGAGGAACTATACCACCCGGTGTGTTTTCCGGCCTCGTGCCTGCTCGTTTCGTCGACCGGTCGCCAACGTCGGACGGTGCAGCCGATCGGGCACGTGCATGGGTACGACCCGGACATCGGGGTATTTCCTCAGTGACCTAGTTGGCGCCGGATTCGAGAGGTGGATGTCGCTTGGCAAGGCAGCAAGAGCGCGCGCGTCGCACCCGGGCGGCAATCATCGGGTCGGCTGCGGCCGAGTTCAGTCGAAGTGGGTATGCGGCGGCATCGCTGAACCGGATCCTCGCGGGATCCAACGCCACCAAGGGCGCGCTGTATTTCCACTTCGACTCGAAGGAAGATCTGGCCCGAGCCGTGATGGACGCCGCTCGAGAGCGGCATGAGGAGATCGTCGGCCGGTGGTCGGCTCGTTCCGACGTCGATCCGCTGGAGGCGTTGCACCTGGTCCTGGACGAGGTGGCGGAGCTGTTCGAGACCGATCCGGTGGTCCGCGCCGACTTCCGGATGCACACCGAGCCCGACCTGCATGCCGACGGCGACGCCGGCAGCCAGGTGTGGATCGACGCGGTATCGCTGCTGCTGGCTCGAGCCGAGGCCGACGGCAAGCTCGCGTCCGGCACCGACGTAGCCGGCGCCGCGCGGACCCTGTCCGCTGCCCTGGTCGGTCAGGGTTACCTGTGGGGAAGCGGCGCGACGGAGTCGAGTCTGCGCGACCGGTACACGGAAACGCTGGAATTGATCCTGCGCGCGGTCGCGGCGCCGGACTGGCTGGCAGAGTTCCGGCGAACCGGATGGCGGTCGGGCCGCGACCCGGCCGTAACCGGCTGAGCGAAACCGGTTTGGGGTCGGGGCGCTCCTGCCCTAAGCTGGTCCGGCATCCCGCGATCACATCGCGGAGTTGCGCCCCCTTCGTCTAGTGGCCTAGGACGCCGCCCTTTCAAGGCGGTAGCGCGGGTTCGAATCCCGTAGGGGGTACCAACATGCTCTCTTTCAAACCTGTGCTCTCAAGCACAGGTTTTTTCGTTTCTCTAACTGCCAATTCAGCAAGGTAAGCCTCGCCTACCGACCGGGTCGCGTCGGGGCTGGAGTTCAGGCCAAGGACTGGTTCCTCCGGTGCCCTGTTCGCTCCGCTTGTCCCTTCCGCCCTCGCCGCACGCTTTACCTCCGGATCCATCACCGTCCGAAACGGCTCCGCCAACTCACCCCAGGCTCGGTCCTCATCAACATAGATCTTGGTGAACAGGGCTTGGTTGTAGAGCCGCCGAACGGTGCTACCACCCTTCGCATGCTTGGCGCGTCGGTACGCGCTGGCGCAGTGAATCGCGTACTCCAGCGCTCGTCCGACCAGCCCCTCGACGGTGCTTCGTTCGACGTTTAGGCTGGTCAGTCGGGCGTCGATGCTGGCCAGTTGGTTGGTCATTCGTTCTTGCTCTCGTTTGAGCAGCTCGACGGGCACTGCCCCCGCGTAGTGGGCTTGCAGCAGCCGGAGCTGTTCGTCTTCGAGCCTGGTCTTCTGGGTCGTCAGGGCGTGCTGCTCAGCCTCGGAGCTGGCGTGCTGGCTGCGTAGTTCCGCTCGGAGCATGGTCTCGATCCGTCGGCCCAGCGCAGGGTCGAGCTGGATCTGGTCGTAGTGCGCTTCGACCAGCTCTTCGACTCGTTCGATCAGCACTGCCTTCTGCTGGCAGTCGGTGGTCTTCTGATGCCGGCCCAGGCAGATGAAGTACGGGTAGACCGTGCCCTGACGGTTCTTGCTGTTGGTAATGATCAAGCGACTGCCGCAGTTGCCGCAGAACACGCTGGACTTCAGGTAGTGCGGATGGGTGCGTTGCTTCTCGCCGGTGGCGTGAGACGCCAGCACCTGCTGGACGCGCGTCCAGGTCAGGGGGTCAGTCAGCGGCTGATGTTTGCCGGGATAGTGCGCCCCTTGGTAGACCACCTCGCCGCGGTAGTACGGCGTGGTCAGAATCTTGTGCAGGCTGTTGAACTTGATCGGCACGGCTGGCTTGGTACGACCGGGCTTCGTCGTCAGCCCGCGCCGTTCCAGCTCCATGGTCATGGCTTTGAGCGTCCAGTCACCAGTCGCGTAGGCCGTGAAGGCCCAGGCGATCAAGGGACCGCGTACCGGGTCGACTTCCACGGTGCGCAGGATGCTGCCGTCCTCGGCAATCCGGCGGATGTTCAGGTAGCCGAGGGGAGCCTTGCCCGGGGTGCCGCCCGCCTTCGCCTTCTGGCTCATGCCCTTGGTGACTTCAGTCGCCAGGTTCCGGCTGTGGAACTCAGCGATCGAACTCATGATGCCGTGCACCAACATGCCGCTGGGGTCTCGTCAATGTTCTCCGTCGCCGAGACCAACTCCGCCCCGGCTTCCTTGATCGCCACATGGATCTGAGCATCGTCGAGCCGATTGCGCGCCAGCCGATCAACTTTGTGCACGATGACGTAGTCGACGTGGTGTTCCTGGAGATAGCGCAGCAGCCGTTGCAGCTCCGGACGCGACTCAGCTTTGGTTCCTGAGGCCCCGCGTTCGGCGAACTCCTCGACGATCGTCGCCCCCAGCGCCTCAGCCTTTCGTCGATTGGCCTCCCGCTGCGCTGGCAGCGAGTACCCCTCTGGCTCGCCGTCGCGTTCCGCTTGCTCCCGGGTACTGACGCGGAGGTAGGTGGCGGCCGTGGCCGTTGCGGTCGCCATCATCGGCGCTGGCCCGGCGGTCGTTGGCGGGATTGCCGTCAGGCGTGTGGTGCGGTCGTCAATAGCGGTCATTGTCGAGCCTCCTGCGGAGCTGTGGTCACTGATCGGGCGGGGAAGCTCGGAAAGCCGTACATATGCGGAGAGTCAGATAGCGGCGAATCGGGATCGGTGCCGGTCGGCACTCTGAACCGTCACGGGTTGGGGACCGCTTCCGATTTTGAGGAAGATGGTCACCATGTCGAAGCGTTACCCGCCCGAGGTTCGTGAGAAGGCGTTGCGGCTGGCTCTGGATCGGTTGGACGAGTACGGATCCGCGTATGCGGCCGCCCAGGCGATCGGCTCGATGGTCGACGTGCATCCCGAAACGCTGCGGCTGTGGATCGTGAAGGCGCAGTCGGCCGGAGTGTCGGCATCGGCACCGACCATGCAGACCGCCGAGCAGGTCGAGCTCGAACGGTTGCGGCGTGAGAACCGAGAACTTAAGCAGGCCAACGAGATCGTGAAGTTGGCGTCGGCTTTTTTCGCGCGGGAGCTCGACCCGCGACACCGTTGATCGTCGGCTTCATCGACCAGTACCGCCAGGTCTAGGGCGTCGAGTCGCTCTGCGCCGCGCTCACCGAGCACGGCATCCAGATCGCACCCCGGACCTACCCGCAAAGCCCGCTATCGGCCGGCCTCGGCTCGCGATGTCGCCGACGCACACCTCGAGCACGACGCGGCGTTCTGCACCGTCGACCGGATCATGCGCGATCTCGGTATGAACGGGGTGGTCAGAGGCCGCACGCTGCGCACGACGATCCCCGCGAAGGACGGTGTGCGGGCCGGTGACCGGCTCAACCGCGACTTCACCGCCGCGGCACCGGACCTGGTGTGGGTCGCCGACTTCACCTACGTGTCGACCTGGACCGGCTGGGCCTACGTCGCGTTCGTGTTCGACGCCTCCTCCCGCGCGATCGTCGGGTGGACCACGTCGAGTACGAAGACCACCGGGTTGGTGTCCAAAGCGCTCAACATGGCGGTCTGGCGGCGCGAGCACTACGGGCGCCCGATCGAACCCGGACTGATCCACCACTGGGATGCCGGGTCGCAATACACGTCCGTGAAGTTCACTGAATCCCTTGCTCTGCGAGGGCTCTCGGCGTCGATCGGGAGTGTCGGCGACGCCTATGGCAACGCGCTCGCCGAGTCGATCATCGGGTTGTTCAAGACCGAGGTCGTGCGCCGGCACGGGCCGTTCAAGACCGTCGACGACGTCGAGTACGCACTCATGGAACGGGTCGACTGGTACAACAACGCACGTCTGCACTCACGGCTGGACTACCTCACCCCGGTCGAGTACGAGACCGCCCACTACGCTCAAAACCCGGCACGCCGACCGGCGCTGGTCAACACCTGAAGCCGGTCCCTTACCCGTGACGGTTCATCTTGTCTTTGCGGTAGCGCGTGACCACGCCGGACTTGGCGAGTGCTCGACTGATTGTCTCCCGATGGGCGCGGTAGGAGCTGGCCAGCTCGGCGACGGTAGCTCCGGCTTCGTACCGCTCGACAACATCCGCAATCTCATCGGTCGATAGGATCCGGTTGGGACGGTAGCTGCGACCGGCAGCTGCCGCCGCTGGCCGCTCCGTCTTTGGCGACTCGGGCGGTCGGGCTCGGCGTCGGTTCATCCGGCGCCTTGTTTGCTCCCTTCGCCCCTTCCGCCGTCGCCGTCGCTTCGCTTCCGGATCCACCAACGTCCGAAACGGCTCGGCCAGCTCACCCCACGCTCGGTCTTTGTTGACATAGGTCTTTGGTGAAGAGGGCTTGGTTGTTGAGCCGCCGGACTATGCAGCCGCCCTTGGCATGCTTGGCTGGGGCCCGCACTTGCGGATCACTTGCGCACGGCCGAGTTCGCCCAGGTGGCGCAGCTGCGCTGTTCGTGGACGTGTCGGCGCCCGACGGCTCGGGTAATGTATGCATCGCAAACATTGCGGTCGGCTCAAACTTTGCCGATCGTCGACATCGATATGTACGCAGGAGACCCGATCATGACCACCGACGGTACGACCGATCGAGCTTTCGACATCGTGCTCTTCGGTGCCACCGGCTTCACCGGCCGTCTTACCGCCGAGTACCTGGCCGCGCACCTGCCCGACACCGCCCGCTGGGCCTTGGCCGGGCGTAACCAGGCCAAGCTGGCGGCGGTCCGCGACCGACTGGCCGGGATCGATCCCCGCTTGGGTGAGCTGCCGCTGGTGCACGCGGACTCGGCGGATTCTGCATCGTTGCGGGTCGTGGCAGAGTCGGCGCAGGTCGTGATCACGACGGTCGGTCCCTACCTGGAGTACGGCGGCCCGCTCGTGGCGGCCTGTGCCGCGGCGGGAACCGACTACGTGGACCTCACCGGCGAGCCCGAATTCGTCGATCGGATGTATCTCGAGCACCATGCCACGGCGCAATCGACCGGGGCCCGGCTGGTGCACGCGTGTGGCTTCGATTCCATCCCGCACGACCTCGGAGCGCTCTATACGGTGCAGCAGCTACCAACTGGCGTCCCGCTCACGGTCCGCGGAGTATTTCGTACCAATGCCGCGATCTCCGGTGGCACATTGCATTCGGGCCTCGGCCAGCTATCGCGGCTGCCGGCCATGCAGCGTGCGGCGACCGAGCGCAAACGCGTCGAGTCCCGGCCGCAGAACCGCCGGGTCCGCGCCAAGCTCGGCGCTCCCCGGCACGATCGCATCCTGGATACCTGGCTGATTCCGCTCCCCACGATCGACCCGGAAATCGTGCAGCGCTCCGGTCGCGCCCGCGCCGACTACGGCCCGGACTTCACCTACTCGCACTACGCCGGCGTCCGGCGCGCGGTTACCGTCCTCGGCGCTGCCGCAGGTTTCACCGCCGCGCTCGTCGCCGTGCAGGTACCGGCTGCTCGCCGCGCCATCGGTAACCGGATTCCGCAGGGTGACGGGCCGTCGCAGCAGCGTCGCGACCGGACCTGGTTCACCGTCGACTTCGTCGGCGAGGGCGGCGGCCGCACGGTACATACCCAGGTGCGTGGGGGCGACCCGGGCTACACCGAGACCGCAAAGATGCTGTCTGAGGCGGCCATGAGCCTCGCCTTCGACGACAACCCGCCGACCTCCGGACAGGTCACCACCGCAACTGCCATGGGCGAGAATCTCCTGCGACGGCTCGCTTCTGCCGGAATCGACTTCACCGTCGTCGGAACGGACTCCTGACGCGAAGTACCCGCAGGGATCGCTCCCTGCGGGTACTCGGCCGGTGAATCCGATCCGGATGAATCAGATACAGATTGCCGCCGTGACCGGCGCTGGCACCGGCAGGACCAGGCAGATCGGTACGGTGACCGATCCGAAGGACAGCGCCGGCTGGACCGGTAGATAGGACGGGGCCGCCGAGGCGGCCGGGGCCATACCGAGTCCGATGGCGGCTACCGCCGCACCGCAGGTGACGGTTCGGGTGATGATTTTGCGGACATTCAACGAGATCACTCTCCGCTGGTCGAGGACGGGGATCTTTCCCAGCCTAAGCCGCGAGATCCCGATGCGCATCATCGGTTGCCGAGGCGATGCCGGTCGTGCCGATGGTCAGGCCAACGGCCACGACGATCGGTTGGGTCGCAGGCCCAGCGAAAACAACTGGCGCAGGTTCAGCCCGGACGCCGGCCGCAGCCGGGGTCGATCGGCCGCAGCGGCGGGGGCCGGCCGAAGCCGGGAACCGTCGCTGCGATTGCCGAGGGTGAACCAGGTGGTAGACGTCGTGCTCCCGACCATCGCCGACTCCTCCTGATCAGTGGTGTTCGGTTTCGGTTCCGCCGGTTGGTCGGATCCGTGTTCGAGCAGGGCAACGCCGACCGGGGTCGGTTCGGCTGCCGGGTGTTCGTTGGCACCGGGCTCTTCTTCGGTACAGCTGGTGGTGATGTCGACCGGCCGACGGGTGCCGTAGTCGGTCGGGAACAGATGGGTGAGCGTCTCCTCGGGGAAAATGGTTCGTCTGTGCTCGGCCAGGAACCCGAAAACACTGCCCGGCCGCAAGACATTGCTCGAGACGGACTCCGCGTTCAACAACTGCTGCTCATCGGATCGACTCTGCATATTTCTGATCATTCCAAATTCATGATCAACAAACCTCACGCCACGCTGGAGTGCTCAGGAGTTCCACGAGTCACAACCTAGCGGGCTCGAGAATCCAACCCGACGCCGGGTATGCGGAAACGGGATAAATCAAACTTGAAGTACTTTCTCCGGCCGGCCGTTCGCGGATTTGGCCATGACGGGCGACGTTGCTAAGCTTGCCGAGCTCCCGATCGAGAGATCGGCGAGGCCCTGTGGCGCAGTTGGTTAGCGCGCCGCCCTGTCACGGCGGAGGTCGCGGGTTCGAGTCCCGTCAGGGTCGCACAATGTGCGCTTCGGTGTCGGTTGACGCCGTCCGGCCAGGTAGCTCAGTTGGTACGAGCGTCCGCCTGAAAAGCGGAAGGTCGCCGGTTCGATCCCGGCCCTGGCCACCCTCTCTTTCCGCAGGTCAGAGGCAGTTTGCGAGTCTCACTACGTCGGTCCGATGGTTTGTTCGGCCTCGAAATCCGCGATTGTCCGCCACGCGCGACCGTCCGCCACTTCGTCAGTCGAATCCGAGCCCGTCGAGCGCGTCCGCGACGCGATCCAGATCCGAATCGTAGAGGTCCGCGTACGTGTGTGCAGTGACCGTAATTGACGTGTGCCCCATCGTCACCTGAAGGAGCGTCAGGTCGGCGCCGGCAGAACGAGCCAGCGACGCGTACGTGTGTCGAAGGTCGTGTACGCGCAGCGTCGGCCGGACGAGTGCGACGACCTGCTTGCGCCAGTCGACGGCGCGCTCCCAGTTCTCGAGACCGAGCCGCGATCCCTTTGGGGAGGTGATCGCCGGCTCATCGTTGGGGCGGCCATCGATGCGAGCCTTCAAGAGCGGAATTAACAGTGTCGGTATCGGAATGCTGCGTCGACCGGCCTTGCTCTTGGTCGGACCCTCGACGATCGGTGGGCAGCCCAGCTGCGCGCGGCCGCAGTGCTCAACGGTGGCGATCTCGCGGACACCGAGGCACAGATCAGCGTCGGTTGCGCCGTCGCCGCTCAGCGCGGCGATACGACCCGGCGCCTCGGTCCGGAATCCGACGAGCGACTGCCGCAGATGCGCCGAGGTCCCGATTGACGCGCGGTAGCGTCCTATAGGCCGACGACGCCCGAACGCGGCATCGATCGTCAGGGTCGGTGATGGACGCTCAATTGGTTACGATCATCAGCAGCAACAGCAAGAAGCCCACCGGCAGCCTAAGCGCGATGAACCGCATGACCGTCGCCGGAGAGTTGGAGACCGGTTGCGGATGTGTCCATTCGTGCGGACGGGCATGCCGCGGTCACGCGGCGGTACCACTCCTGCCCCGTTACCACCTCCACCGCGCTCGGTTTCAGTGTGCCAGTCGTGCTTGACGACAGGGCATCCTCAGAACCGTCGAGCCATGACTCGTGAATCCCGTCAGAGAGTCCGGATACGATGTCGGCACCTTCGAAACCACCTGCGCCGCATGTTTTGAAGACTGTGCTGCGACGGACGCTACCTACTGCGCTACTTGCAGGGACTACCGTTGTCCGCAATGTCGTTCTTGAGGGTGCGAGTCCCGCAGGGGAGTCAAGTGTGCGCGCTGCAACGTAGTCTTGCCGCACGCACTGGCATGCGACTATGCGATTTTTGCGAGTGACCGACATTTCCGACGACGCAGTTTCATCGGAAAAGGGTGAGCCTCTCGCGAGGCTCGGCGACACATTCGACATCGACGTAGAGGAAAACGAGCAATAGGAATGACCACCAAAACATTGGACGCCCACGAACAGCCGCTCAGAAAGGTCTTTTCGAGCGACTACTCGTTCACGATCCCTGATTATCAGCGCCCCTACCGGTGGGGGACCGAAGAGGCCATACATCTCCTCGACGACCTCGAAGAAGCACTCGAACGAAGTTCGGACGAGCCCTACTTCCTGGGATCGCTGGTCCTGATCCGGCGATCGGGAACCGAGTTCGATGTCGTTGACGGACAGCAACGCCTGACCACACTCACTATTCTGTTCGCGGTACTGCGTGACCTCGCCGCAAGCACCGACGACGCACAGACGCTGACGAACACGGTGCTTGAACCTGGCGACTCGATCGACGACATTCCCCCGAAACCCCGGCTGCGGCTCCGGAAACAGGACGCATCATTCTTCGAAAGAAACGTCCAGACCTACGGCAATGTCGAGCACCTGGCCGGGCTCAGCAACAACGTTGCACTGTCGGAGCCGCAACAACGGATGCGGGACAACGCGCGATCGCTGTTGACCCGATTGCGGGCATGGAGCGACGCTCGACGAAAGCAGCTCGCACGTCTGCTGCGAACCCAAACCTTCCTCGTCGTCGTCAGCACACCGGACCTGAACAGCGCATACCGCATCTTCAGCGTGATGAACGCCCGCGGCCTGGACCTAACGCCCGCCGACATCTTCAAATCCAAAGTGATCGGTGCACTCGGCGACAACGACGACTACGCGAAACAGTGGGAGAACGCCGAAGAATCACTCGGCAGTAGTGACTTCACCGAGCTGTTCCGCGACATCCGAACGATCGTCAACGGCGACCGCGCCCGCCGCGAACTCCTCAAAGAGTTCCCCGACCAGGTACTCAACGCCTACCTGGACAGCCCGCAACCCGAGCGGTTCATCGACGACCTCCTATTGCCATACGCCTTGGCGTTCGAACGCACCATTGAACGCGACTTCAAAGGTACGCAATGGGCGCCCGTCAACGACTGGCTCAAACGACTGTCGATGATCGACAACAAGGACTGGCGACCCGCCGCGCTGTGGGCACTCAAACATCACGCGGACGACCCCGCGTTCCTAACCGAGTTCCTCGGCAAGCTCGAACGCTTGGCCGCCACCTTCCTCCTCCGCCGTGAGTACACGACACCCCGGATCACCCGCTACCTCGACCTTCTCCGCGACCTGAAGAACGGTCAAGGACTCGCTGCGAACGCGTTCGTACTCACAGACCAAGAGAAGGACGAATCAAGAGAGGCCGTCGGCGGTGAGGTCTATCGCATGCAGGCCGAACGCGCACGGTATGTCCTGCTTCGGCTCGACGATCTGCTGACCAAAGGGTCCGGGGCAACCTACGACCACTCCGTCATCAGCATCGAACACGTGCTCCCGCAGAACCCCGCCGCAGGGAGTGAGTGGGAGACATTGTTCACCGCAGAGCAACGCAAGGAATGGACGCATCGTCTCGGCAATCTGCTGCTGCTGAACCGACGAAAGAACAGCCAGGCCCGCAACTACGACTTCACCAAGAAGAAGTCGAGATACTTCACGACCTCGGACGGCTCGGCCGTGTTCGCATTGACGACGCAGGTCGTCGGCTACGACCAATGGACGCCCGAGGCCGTCACCGCCCGCCAGACCGAACTCACGAAGCTCCTCATCGACGAGTGGAAACTGAACTGACACGGCTCGGCGAGCGAGCGTCAGTGTCCGGCAGGCGCTCCCTCAACTGGCGCCGTGTTGCGATCCCCCACCTGGGTCGCAGGCAGGTCCCCGAGCTTGACTTGGCGGGCTGGCCGTGATGGGCGATTGATCGCACCGAGCA
Organism: Skermania piniformis; assembly: GCF_019285775.1. Lineage (GTDB taxonomy): Bacteria > Actinomycetota > Actinomycetes > Mycobacteriales > Mycobacteriaceae > Skermania > Skermania pinensis. The sequence goes on along the minus strand of NZ_CP079105.1, from coordinate 3,563,361 downwards.
TCCAAGGGGACCTGCCAGGAACACCAGCATGGCTCGAAGCTATTGCGGTGGACCAACTACAAATCGCAATCCGACACATGGCCCAGTCGTCGAGTCCTATCCGCTTTCGACGAGCTCGTCGACGATCTTCATCGTCTCGACCGCGACGGTCTTGACCTTGGCGATGAGGTCGACGATATAGCGCGGGTCGTCGTGCTCGTCGCACCAGTCGTTCGGGTCGTTCACGATGCCGGACGCCTTGTCGGTCTTGACCTGGTAGCGGTCGATGATCTAGGCCAGCGTCGAGCGGGAGCCGAGCATGTACCGCTCGGCCTCTTCCGGGATGCCGGTGATGGCGACCTTCGCGTTGTAGATCAGCTTGGTGACGTCGTCGACACTCTTGCGTGTGCCGGGCGCTTCTTTTTCGCCCACTTCAGCTTGGACACCCGCCAGGTCTCCCGATCGGACGGATCAGCGCCGGGCTTCAGTTGCACGTCGACCGGGTGGGGCTCAACTGGCAGGTCCCCGATAACTGGTCCACTCGGTTGTAGAGCCAGGTTGATTTGGTACCGGTTTCAGTTGATCTTGCAGGCCACGGGTGTGTGGGTGTGCCCGGCAGGCGGCAGCGTACTCGGCTGGGGTGCGGTAGCCCAGCGCCGAGTGGTGGGTGTTGTGGTCGTGTTTGAAGTCGCCGATCACGACACGGGCTTCGAGCAGGCTGGTCCAGTGGTTGCGGTTGAGGCATTCCCGGCGCAGTCGGTTGTTGAACGACTCGATGTGCCCGTTGTTCCACGGCGTCCCGGGTGGAATGTAGGCCAGCCCCACTTTCCCCGCGCAAAACGATTGCAGCGCTTGCGAAATCAGCTCGGGACCGTTGTCCATCCGGAGGATCTTCGGCGGGCCACCCGCGCGGGTGAACACCCGATCGAGCTTGGTCACCAGCGCCTCGGCGGTGATGCTGCGTTCGACCAGGTGCAGCAAGGATTCGCGGGTGTGTTCGTCGATCATCGACGCGATCGTGATCGCGGTCCCGTCGATCGTGGAGTCGAACTGGAAATCGAGGGCCCACACCACCCGGGGTGCGTCGGCCTCGACCGGGGGCACCGTCGAGATCCCGGCCCGCTTACGCGGGGACCGGGCACGCACCTGGAGGCCTTCTTCGCGCCAGAGCCGGTGAATCTTCTTCTTGTTCACTCGGGCGCCTTCCTCGTGCCGCAGCACCGCCCAGGCGCGCCGGAACCCGTGACACGGATGTTTCGCCGCGTAGGAGCGGAGCCAGTCCCGCAGATCGGCGTCCGGATCGGCCGGCGACTCGGCGAGCGGGGTCCTGCGGTAGGTGGAACGGGCCAGCCCGACCGCCTTGCACGCCAACCGCTCCGACATGTGAAGTGTCTGCTTCAGCATGTCGACGGCGCGGCGTTTGGCGGCCGGGCTCAGAATTTTCCCTTGGCCACCTCGCGTAGCGCGTCTTTCTCCAGCTCGGCCTCGGCCAGCAACTGTTTCAGCCGGGTGTTCTGCTCACGCAGCTCTTTGAGGGCTCATCGCAGATGAGGGTGTAGGTGTCGGCGCGTCGGTACCGGATAGGTGTCGAGGTCTCCCGAAGATGAAGGTTCTCACACGCCTCATCTGGAAGACCTCGACGTGCTCGACGCTACTACTTTCGCCCGCCCGGATCTGGACACGTTCATCGGTTTGGACGAGCTCGGTCTCGAAGTCACCGGCCAGCGGGTCGAACCGGATCGGGCGGTGCTGGCCTGCCGGGTCGCCGAACCCGATCGCTGGTGCCGCCGCTGCGGCTGCGAAGGCCGTTCCCGCGACACCGTCGTGCGCCGGTTGGCGCACGAACCACTCGGCTGGCGACCCACCACACTGCTGGTCACTATCCGCCGCTACCGCTGTACCGGCTGCGGGCATGTGTGGCGCCAAAACACTGAAATCGCGGCCGAACCCAGAGCTGGGCTCACCCGCCGGGCGCTGCGCTGGGCACTGGAAGGTCTTGTCTGCCAGCACCTCACGATCGCTCGGATCGCCGAAGGACTCGCGGTCTCGTGGAACACCGCCAACACCGCCGTCCTCGCCGAAGGCAAGCGGGTCCTCATCAGTGATCCGCACCGATGGGACGGGGTCACGGTCATCGGCGTCGACGAGCACGTGTGGCGGCACACCCGCAAGGGCGACAAGTACGTCACGGTGATCATCGACCTCACCCCGATCCGCGACCGAACCGGCCCCGCCCGGTTGTTGGACATGGTCGAAGACCGCTCCAAACAGGCATTCAAGACCTGGCTCGCCGAACGCCCACCATCGTGGCGCGACGCGGTGGAGGTCGTCGCGATGGACGGATTCACCGGGTTCAAGACCGCGGCCGCCGAGGAACTGCCCGCCGCGACCGCGGTCATGGACCCCTTCCATGTCGCGAGACTCGCCGGCGACGCCCTCGACCGGTGCCGGCGCCGCGTCCAACTGGACCTGCACGGACACCGCGGTCGCGCTGGTGATCCGCTCTACCGGGCCCGGCGCACCCTGCACACCGGCGCCGATCTGCTCACCGACCGGCAACGCGAACGACTCGAGCAGCTGTTCGCCGACGACGCCCACGCCCAGGTCGAAGCGACCTGGGAGATCTACCAACGGATGGTCGCCGCCTACCGCGAACCCGACCGCAGGCGCGGCCGTGAACTGATGACCGAGCTGATCAACTCGGTCAGCGACGGCGTCCCGAAAGCCCTGACCGAGATCCGCACACTCGCCCGGACCCTGACTCGTCGCGCCGACGACATCCTGGCCTACTTCGACCGGCCCGGCACCAGCAACGGCCCGACCGAGGCAATCAACGGCCGCCTCGAACACCTCCGCGGCTCCGCCCTCGGCTTCCGCAACCTCACCAACTACATCGCCCGATCACTACTCGAGACCGGCGGCTTCAGACCCCGACTACACCCTCGATTGTGAAGAGCCTCTTTGAGTTCTTTGGCGGCGTCGGTGTCCATCCCGCCGTAGGCGCGGCGCCAGTTGTACAGCGTCGCCGGCGACACCCCGAGTTCGGCGGCGATCTGTTCGCTGTTGCTGCCTGCTGCGGCGAGTTCGTCCGCGCGGCGCAGTTTCTGCACGATGTCCTTCGCGGAATGCCGTTTCCGACCAGCCATCAGTTCATCGTCCCTTCCGCCCCGCACTCGGGGCTACAGGACTCTAAAACCAGACGGACTCATTCACAGGGGACACGCCACGTACAAGTCGGCAATCAAGCTAACCGTGTCCACTTTTTCTGGGGAACCTCAAACGTCTTGCCGGTACCGCACGCCATGATCAGCTTGCCGCGGTCGTTGCCAGCGCCGACCCCCCCGAACACTTTCTCGATCGCCGTCGCCTGGTGCGGACGTGGCTCGTGACGGGTCGCTTCGGAGACGTCGATGCGTAGGTCGCCGTCGACCCACGCGATGTCCCAGTCGATTGGTGAATCGGCGATCTCCGCGAGGCCGATCCGCTGTACCGGGATGGTCTGATCCTCGAGCGCATCCTCCGCGTTCTTCCCCCACCGGTCGGTGGTGGAGATGATGATCCGGTTGTTGAACGGGTTCTTACCCGACGCGGTGAAGAACGAATCGATGTCCTCCTTGCGGAGCTGGTGCTTCGGCTCGTAGAACTTGCACTGGATCGCCGTGTACTCACCACTGTCGCGCTCGCGGGCGACGAGGTCGATTCCAGTGTCGGGCTTGCCTTTACGGCCAGGCCAGTCGATCCATCGCCACACCGTGTCGTACTGCTGCGACAGCAGCGGATCAAGGTCGAAGTAGCGGACCATGAGCTTCTCGAACTTGGTCCCGCGTTCCGAGTTCGACGGCGCTTCGCGGAATGCGTCCATCACCTCGTGGATCGAACCTGTAACCCGGCTGCCTCCATGCTCGACGTCCTGCAGGAATGAGAGTAGGTTGCCGCGACCTACACAACGGAGAGTTCACGATGCGTGCGTGTCGCGGTGCCATGGCTTCTCTTCGTCGCGGCCTAAGCGGCCTAGGGTTGTTCCGAGGGAGGGGCATAACCCCGAGTTCACCGCTACCCGCGGCGAACCCGTGCTGTATGTTCGGCGTTCTCGAACCTGATCACACCCGACGAGTGTTTAGACGAACCGGCCCCGGTCAAGCGTCGGTGTATCGATCGGCACAGTCGACCGATAGATCCGCACTGGGCACTTGTCCACCGTGTAGAACCGGATTGGCGTCCACGTGATCCCGACTGCGTTCAGTGCCTTTCGATGGGACTTCCACTCGTCACGGAGCGGCTTCCTCTCCGCCGGCCCGAACCGATGATCCGTCAAGACGAGTAGCCGCACCCGTTTCGGGTACAGCGCCGTCCCCTCGACGATTTCAAGCCGGAGCTGTTCGACCGCATCGCACCAGTCCCGTGACTTCTTCGCCTTCGAGAGCATCTTGCGCATGGCCTCGAACACAGGACCAGCCAACTCGTCGTGGACCGCGGCTCGAGCGAGTTTGCTGGCCAGGCGTTGCCCCAGGATCAGCTCGTCCTCAATCGAGGCGAATCCCTTGACGGGTTCGACGGCCGCGAGCAGGCCTTTGCTTACCGGCACCGTCGCCCGCAGGTCAACCGCCCACGTCGCACCGTTGACCGGAGGCTGGTTGAGCCAGACGTACTCGGAGACCTGGTGGTCCTTGATCTGCTGGATCTTCTCCGCCGGGAAGGCGGAGATATCGCGGACCGGGCACACCTGCACCAACGGGTGCCGGGCCGCCGGGGCACCCGCGATGTCACAGGTCTGCGATACCACCGCCGCGTACCCGGTGTCGCTCAGCGGCGCGGAACGCGCACGCGCCTCACCCACTGCTCCACCGGCAGAAGGTTCACCTGTCACGGGGTCGTCCACCCACGCCGGGACGATCCACGCGCCGCGGTCCATCTTGATGAGGTGCCCCTGCCTCCACCGCTCCAGCGCGGCGAGCGTCTCCGGGGTCCATGACTCCGGTAGAAGCCGATCGATCGTCACCGGGCGAATCCGTCCTCGGCATCCTCAGTCACCAGCGGGCCGCCGGAACGGATGATCGGTGTCTCTACGTACTCCGCAACCCCCTCGTAGACCGAGGTGCCGATCTCACGTCTGGGGAACGGCGCTAGATTCACAGCCAGGTCCACGAGCTCATCAAACCTGCCGTCGAGCAGTGCGCTGATGCGCTTATTGTCGCCGCGCAGCCATCTGTTCAAGGGCTGATCCAGCGCCTCCCGCAGGTCATCGACGGCGTCCGCCAGCTCCCACAGCCGACCCAAACTGGCGACACGTGGACGGCTTCCGGCAGGTTTGTCCGACCAGGAGTGGAAGGTGCGCTTGCTAATGCCGGTCGCCTCGAACATCTCCTTCTGTGTGAGGCCCGTCTCGGCGCGGAGGCGCTCGAACGCGTCTACGACATCGGCGGTATCATCCACGCCGCCGTCGGTGGCGACCACCACCGTGTCGATGAACGTATACGGGGCCGTCAACCACAGCGCCGATCCCGGGAGGTCGAGCTGGCCGTCAAGGCCCTTGAACACCTCAACGCGAATCTGATCCCAGACGCAGGGATCGAGCGCGCCGGAGAAGTGCGCGACGACATCCCGCAGCCCCGGTGACGAATTGATCTCCACGAACGTGCTCAGCCAGGGGCTCGCTGCGTCGCAGGGCGCCGGATGCCGATCCCGTCGCTCACGCACCCGTGATGGTGACCGGAGCACGCGGGAGCCGGTCGGCTGTTGCTGCATGATCGTCATCCCTCGCCTCCCTCCCGCAGCTCCTTCAGATAAGCGTCGGTGACCGATGACTGGAAGATCGACAGTGCCGTGCGGTTCAAGCGCTCCGCGGAGATCACGACCTGTTCGGGGTCGAACGTGAACGACGAGTGACGGAACACGTCAGTGTCGAGTAGGTACTGCACACACTTGCCGGAGTCGTCCCGGACCGGGCCGTGGCGCAGCAGCGCAACGTGATGGTCGTCGATGCGGATCTCCACCTGCTGCTGGGCGCCCTGGACGCTGTTGCCGAAGTCAGGATTAAGTACCGGCCCCAGGAGGGTGTCGTCGATGCGGCCGTGCCACGCTGCAGCGGAGTCGAACCCGCTGTCGTGGAAGCGGTCGACGTAGCGCAGACCGATCCGGTGCACCAGCGACGGCTTGACCAGTCGGGCGAGAGACTCAACGAGGACGGCCAGCGGCGTCTTCATGCTGGTGCTCCAGCGCTCGTAGCGGTTCATCTGCATGATCAGGATGTCGGGCATGAGGGTGATAAGGGCACCGTCCGCCGACGCGATCTGCCACCCGCGGGACTCAGCGGCGACCTGCGACACGCCGTTGGTGCCGAAGTCAATGCGCATCTGCTGCTGGACCGTGGGCTGGATGGTCGGGTAGTCGAGGCCGGTTTTTTCCACAAGTTCGTCGCGGAAGGTAGCCGCGATCTCCGGGGAGATCTCCGCGATGGACGAGGTGTAGCGGATCTCGATCACTGCGACTTCGAGCGGAGCGTTGCCAAGCAGCGTCGGATCAGCCGGCGGGAGATCCCCCAGAGGGACGTCCTCGACGCCGTGCGGCGTGTTCGGGCCGATGGTCATAGCGTCCTGTCCATAGAGATGCACCTTAGGTGCACCTACCGACAAGTGTATGCGTAATGGCCGGAGAAGAGGCTGTGGGAGAGCTAGTCTCAATGCCGTCAAGTTGGGCGGTGGTGGTGGTTGTCACGGTGGCGCGCCGGTGTGGACGTCGATTCTGGTGATGGTGTGGCTGGGGCCGCGGAGTCTGGCGCTGGCGGTGTGGGGCGTAGTTCGAGATCGCTCGTTTGACCACGCGGGGGGCGCTGCGGGGACGGCGTCGGGGTAGTGGGTCGGCGAGGATCTGGCGGCCGATTGCGCCGATCAGGTCGACGATGGTGTCAGCGATCAGGCCGGCAGCTTTGATGATCTGGTCACGGGCAGCGTTGAGCGCGATGAAGTGCTCTGGGTTTCGTTCCTATGTGGTTGCGAGGGCCGGGCACGGTAGGAAGAGTTCGCCGACAAGTGGGGTCACGCCTACCCGGCGATCCGACGGTTGTGGGACAACGCCTGGGAGGAATTCATCCCCTTCCTCGACTACGACGTCGAGATCCGGCGGGTGCTGTGCTCGACCAACGCGATCGAGAGCTTGAACGCCCGCTACCGTCGTGCCGTGCGTGCTCGCGGGCACTTCCCGAACGAGCAGGCCGCGATGAAGACCCTGTACCTGGTCACCCGGAGCCTGGACCCGAAGGGCACCGGTCAGACACGATGGGCGATGCGGTGGAAGCCCGCACTCAACGCGTTCGCCATCACCTTCGCCGACCGCATGCCAGCAGCACAGGACCGCCGACATGAACACCGCCACTTACACCGTTCATCGGACAGTCCCCCGGCCCGCAGGCGCGGTGCGCCAGCGGAGCGAACTAACAGGGCCGGCGCGGCGCCGTAGGCGCCGCCTTGATCGTATACAGCGGAATTCGGCAACGTCGGCGGCAAGGTGCTGGGGTCAGGCGCTCGCCGATGCTCCGAATCGATGTGCTTTCGCCACTGCGTAGCTGTACGCGTCCGGCTACGAGCGGCTATCGAAGAGCGGGCTTTCGTACGGGCCGTGGTACGGCGTGATTGCAGCCGCTCGATCGAGCCGGATCGAGTGGCGTGCCTCGTTGATGAACCGCTCACGAGCTTCGTTTTGTCTCGCCTGGAGCCGTCTCCACTCATCCTCGTTCGGCACTGGCGTGGCTTCGGCCGCCGCGTACCACCGATCATCGTCGGCCGTGTGAAGTTGCTCGGCGGCCTTGACGACAGACGCCGGTGCGATCAGCCGTAACCGTGTCAGGCTCTCGTTCGAGTCGGCATGTACACCTGAGGCTCTTTCCTGCAAGGACCTCAGCGCGCGGGCGTCGGGAGCTTGATTCGAGAGCCGCAGTCTGCGCGCTCTTCCGCTGCCACGGTTGAAGCTGGCCCCCAAGAAGTCGACGTATGCGTCCATCAGGGAATCTCGCAGCCACTTTCGGTGCTCTCGTCGTCCCGTCAGAACCAACGCCACGCCAGAGACTATTACCGCGATGGCAGCCGCTACGGCGCTCAGTACTGACGACAGCTGCGACATGGGACACAGATACCGCAGACGAGTGTTGTCCGTGGACGATTGGGACTGATGCACGAACAGGTGACAGTTTCGGTGTCATGCCGCGGTTGCGGCGGTGTTGATGATGGTCTCGTATTCGATCGGGGTCAATCGGGCGAGGCGGGCTTGGCGGCGTCTGCGGTGGTAGGTCCGTTCGATCCAGGTGACGATCGCGATCCGGAGTTGTTCGTGGGTGTCCCACCGCCAGCGGTCGAGGACGTTGCGTTGCAGTAGCGCGAAGAATGACTCCATCGCGGCGTTGTCGCCGCATGCGCCGCCACGCCCCCATCGAGCCGACCAGGCCGTGCCGGTTGCGCGTGGATACGAGCTTCCGCGACCGCAATTGAGACCCTCTGTCCGAGTGCACGATACAACCCGACAGGTCGTGCCCCCGGGCGGGCGAGGGCACCCTCGACTGCGCGTACGGCCGGAATCGAGTGCATACGGGAATCGGTGCTGTAGCCGACGATCCGGCCCGAACACCCATCCTTGACCGCGCACAGATACAGCTTCCCTTCACCTGTGCGGTGCTCGGTGACGTCGGTCAACCACCACCGATCCGCAGCATCGGCAGTGAAATTGTGTTGCACGAGGTCGTCGTGAACGGGCGGCCCAGGCCGCTGACTGTTGCGGCCGCGTTTCTTGCCGAATCTCGACCACCAGCCGTTGTCGCGGCAGATCCGCCACGCTGTTCGTGCACACGTCCGCTGACCTGCGTTGTCGGCTTCGTCGGCGAGCAACCGGTACCCGAACTCCGGATCGTCGCGATGAGCGTCGAACAGCGTGTTCGCCCGATACGCTTCGGTCCGTGCGGCGGCGGTGACCGGGCCGGCGAGCCACCGGTAGTAGGGCTGGCGGGAGAGCGTCAACACCCGGCACGACACCGCGACGGGTACCCCGTCGGTGGCGAGCTCTCTCACGAGCGGGTAGATCCTTTCCCGGCAGGTTCGCCTGCGACAGATACGCCGCCGCGCGCCGCAGGACCTCGTTCTCCTGCTCCAACAACCTGATCCGTTTGTTCGCTTCCCGCAGCTCAGCGGACTCGGTCGAGGACACACCCGGCCGCCGACCTTCGTCGATGTCGGCGCGGCGCATCCATTTCTGCAGGGTCATCGGGTGAACCCCCGAAGTCCTTCGCGACCTGCTCGATCGTGACACCGTAGCCACGATCACGGGCGAGACGAACCACGTCGTCACCGAACTCCTGCGGGTAGGGCTTGGGCACAGCTCCATCCTTCCCGACCCACCCGAAGGCAAGCCAGATCAGATGTCACCTGATCGTGCATCAGTCCTGAGGCCGCGGAGTACCTGCTCACTTCTGAGCGGTTCATCCGCCGACTGGTCGCAGAGCGGCGCGTCGTGTTCTACAAGGTCGGTGGTCATGTCCGCTTCGCGGCGGCGGACCTCGAATCGTTCGTCCAGGCGGGCCGGGTCGATCCGATCGAGATCCGCTGGTGCGGTGGCAGAGTCGTCAGTCTTCGATGAGTAAGACGGATTCCCGGCGGCGATTCGGCAAGGTGCGCAAGCTGCCATCGGGCGGGTACCAGGCGTCGTTTATCGCACCGAACGGTGGTAGGCAGAACGCACTGAAACATTCCGGACCAAGACCGATGCCGGTCGATGGCTCGTTGCCGTCGAAGCCGATATCAGTCGCGGGGTGTGGTTGGACGACAAGATGGGGCGTGAACTGTTCGGCAACTACGCGCGAGCGTATCTGCGGGATAGCCCCGACGTGGGCGAGCGGTGGGCAGAAACCTGCGGGCGGAACATGCGGCTGCACATGGTCGAGCTGCTGGACCTACCGCTGGTCGCGATCACGCCACCGGTTGTCCGGAGCTGGTACGCGAAAGCGTTGGCCGGATCGGGTGGGCGAACGTCGATCGCGCAGTCGTACCGATTCCTGCGCACGGTGATGAACTGCGCGGTCCGCGACGGCGCGATAACGGTCAATCCCTGCCAGATTCGGGGGGGCTGGGGCAGACAGGGCGACCGAGCGGAAGATCGCCAATCCAGCGCAGGTCGCTGAGCTGGTCGACAACATCACCGATCGCTACCGGGCGGCTGTTCTACTGGCGGCTTGGTGCGGGTTGCGGCGTGGCGAAATCTGCGCGCTGCGGACGGCTGACGTCGACCTGGCGGCGAACGTCGTGCGGGTCCGGAAGAACCGAGTGGAGCTGCTGGAAAGCTCGGCGAAGTTCAACAAGGACCCGAAGACGTTCGCCGGAAACCGGGACGTGACGATTCCGCTGCATCCGCACCCGCATCTGATCGAACACATGACGAAGTGGGCTGGCCGAGAACGATTCTTCGTGAGCCGCGACGGGTCGCCGCTGCGAGGGAACACCGTCTATCAGGCGTTCGTCCGGGCGCGCAGGAAGGCGGGGTTGGATATCGCGTTCCACGATCTCCGCTACACGGGTTAGACACTCGCCGCGAGCACCGGCGCTACGCTGACCGACCTCAAGAAGCGGCTGGGTCATTCGTCTGCGGCTGCGGCGTTGCGCTAAATGCATGCCGTCGAAGGTCGCGACCATGAACTCGCGGAACAGCTGAGCGAACTGGCCGCCCGTGGTGACGCTGCGAAGCTCCCGCGAGCAATCGTCGTTAAGCACTGATGGTGCACGCGAGGGGCACGAAACGCGCTGGCACCAGGTCTGACCTGTGGAAATGCCTGCGTCTGAAAAGCGGAAGGTCGCCGGTTCGATCCCGGCCCTGGCCACCCTCCTTCTTCTCCCTTCTTTCGGGCCTGAACTGTGTACGTCGGCCGGATCAGGTTTCCTTCATCGAAGTTTCGCTGGGTCGTCGGCTGGGCGGCGACGCCATGCGCCCTGCGTTACACTACGGTTTGGTAACGAAGCGATATACCAGCCGTCTCGGCTCTGCTTCGTTGCCGATTTGAGTTTTGTCGGGGAGCTCGATCACAAGGAACCGCCGTGTCCAAGAGAACTGCCGGGCCCAGAAGAACTGCGGGGCCCAGACCGAAACGCGCCACATCGTCCACGCATCTGCTGACTGCATCGTTCGGGTCGGCGACCGGGGTGGCTGCCATCTTGCTCGGGGTCGCTCCGGTGGTCGGCGCTGCGCCGCAACCGAACGCTCCGGTCGAGGTGGCCGCCGGATCGGTGCTCGACGTTCTCGTGTCCGCCGGTAGGCCGCAGAGTGCGTCCGGCGTGTTCGGCACCCGGGTAGCTCCGGCGCCCGAGGGGCGGATCCCGGACCTGCTGACCGGATCGGGAATTGCCCGGCCGGCCGGGTTGCCCACCGACGAATTGCTCCGCCGGCGAGCGGTAGCACCGGTCGGATCGGCGGCGCCGGTCGCCGCCGATGCGGTACGCCCGGCGATGTCGCGCACCGAATCGCTGCTGCGTGCTTCGGTGGCACCGACCATCGCGCTCGCGGCCGTCGGCGGATTCTTGATCGCCGCCGGGTGCGCGGCGGCCTCGCCGGGCCGGGTACGTCGATCCGACGAATCCGGTTCCGCACAGCGCCCGTTGCGTCATCCTGCCGAGCGTTTGCCCGGTAGTCCGTCGGTGCCGCGCGACGTTCCGGCCGCGGCGCCGCAGCGAACTGCTGCGGCCGCCGAGCCGCAATCAGCGGAACCGGAAGTGGCGCCGGAGCCGGAGGTGCAGATTCTGCCGATCGGCGGCGGCATCCGCACCGGGCAGACCGTGTCCCGGCCGGTCGGCCCGGAGGCCGCCGGAAGCGCGCAGCAGGGTGGCGAGGCCACAGTCGAATGGTCGTTGCCCGCGATCGCCGCAATCGGTTACCGGGAATTGGCCGCCCAGCTGGTCGCGGCGCACCCGGACCCGGCCACCGTCGACGACCTGGCCACGATTGCGGTGGCCTACGTCCGCTTCGCCTTGGACCGGCCGGGACTGTTCCAGGTGATGTTCGGCGTCGGCTGCGATCCGGCCGGTGCCGATCGGGTGGACGCAGTCGCCGCCATCCAGGCCTACCTCGCCGCCATCGTCCAGCGCGCCGCCCCTTCGGTCGATCCGGAATCGACCGCGACCGGCGTGTGGGCCTTGGTGCACGGTCTGGCTTTCCTGTATCTGGACCGCAAGCTCGACGCGGCCGCTGCTGACGCGGTCGCCGAACGGGTGCGCGCGGTGGTCACCGCCACCCTCGCCGGGAGACGAGGATGACGGCGTGAATTATCCTGCTGTTCAGTCGGTTTCGACGGTATGCACCGCGGCCTCCTCGGCGGATGCGGCGGCTCCGTCGATGCCGACGTCGAACCCGATCAGGTCGGATTCGGCGCCCTCGTCCGCAGCCACCAACCGGCCGGAGCGCCGGGCGCCGACCTCGGCGCCCGATTCGTCCGGCTGCGCCGGCTCGGCGAAGGGATCCACGTCGGGTTCCTCTTCGGCCAGCCGCTCGTCCAGCGACTCGTTCTCTACCGGGTCGCGCCAGCGATCCGGCGGCGAGTACCCCCGATCCAATACATCGTCGAGATCCTGGTCGGTCAAGCTGTCCTCGGGTTGGAGCTGGTCGTCCTCGTCGATCTGGACACCCTCGTATTCGCCATCGTCACTGCCCATGGCATCCATTCCACCGCATCGGGTGGGCGGCCGTTCGACGTGGGATCAGAGGCCGGTGCCGAACCGGCGCTGCTGGCGCTGCTCGAACCAGACAAGTCCGGCCGGCACGGTAATCGGCCCGGCGACGACCAGCGGGAACAAGATAAGTGCGGCTGTGGCCAGTGACATGCATCCTCCTGATGCATCGAACAGCGTGTCGGTGTTCACCCGATGGTTTGACGTCCTGCGGTCGGCACTACCAACGCGAAGCTACCGCAACCCGACCCGTGAATCTCGTTGGCAAACCGTGACCTCGGCCACCTGGACAAGCAGTACGACGACGGAGGTCGCGGCGTGCAAATCGATCTACAACTAGAATGCCCAGTTGAGAGCGTCGCTGCGCCCTCTACGTTGGGGAGATGAACGATGCACAAAGGTGATGTATTCGGCCGGTACCGGCTCGATCGTCTGCTCGGCTCAGACTACCTCGGTGAGGTCTGGGCGGCGTTCGACACGGCCCGTCGCCGGGAAGTCGAGCTGAGAATCCTGCCGTCCGAGGCCGCTGAGGACGCCGAATACCTGGACCGGTTCTGGCGTGAGGCCGGAATAACGGCACAACTGCAGCATCCGCATATCGCTCCGGTGCACGACTACGGCATGGTGGACGATCGAATCTTCCTGGCCACCCAATCCATCGCCGGTCGACCGTTGCGCGAATTCCTGGAGAACCACGGCGCGATGGACGCCTTGCGTGCCAGCCGGATCGTCGAGCAGTTGGCCTCGGCGTTGGATGCCGCTCGGGCGGCGGGGTTGCACGGGCGCGCGGTGGACCCGGCGACGGTGCTGATCGCCGAACACGGCGGAGCCTTTCTGACCGGGGTCGGTCTGGCCGTCGGCCCGGCCGGCCGCACCGATGCCCAGGCGCTCACCCGGATTCTGGTCGCCTGCCTGACCGGCGAGCCGGCCGCCGACGATACGACCTCGATCCAGGCCCTACCACCCGCGATGCGCTCGGTGGTCGATCGCGGGCACTCCGGCGATCCGCAGCGCGGGTATCGGTCGGCCGGCGCGCTCGCGGCGGGGATGCGCGCCGCCCTGGGCCAGCGCAGCTCGGGTCCGTCCGGCACGCCGCGGACGATTCTGGTGGATCGGCCGACGCCTGCGCCGCCACCGGCCGACCGGCCCGGCCCATTCGCCGCGGTCCACACCGAGCTGATCACCACTGGACCGGTAGCCGAGCCGGTCGCGAGCGGTTCGGTCGATACCGAACCGGACGCCGCCGATTCGGCCACCAGCGCGGCAGCCGCCGCCGGACCAGGGGCGGATGTCGCCGAACCGGTCGCCGCCGAACCGGTGCACGTCGAACCGGCGGCCGCCGCGCCCGTCGTCGCGGACGGTGCGATGACACGCACCTCTCGAGTTACCCGAATGCTGCGTGCGGCGCGCTCGGCGTCGGCGGCGCGGTCGGCGGTCGGTGGGCGGACCGATCAGCACCGGGGCTTGGTGGCGGCGCTCATTCTGGCCGTGGTGGTCTGGGTCGGCGCGATCGTCGGTGTGGTGATCGGCAACGGTCCGTCGTTTCGTACCGCACACCCGGAATCGATCGCCGCGGTCCCGGTGAATTCGCAGAGTCCGGCGCCCGGTCCGGACCGGTTACCGACCGTGGCGGCGCTCCCCCCAGGTGCTCAGTGGTCTACCGCAGCCGCCGCGCCGAGCCCGGTCGAGGTGATCGCACCGGAGCCGGCGGAGAGTGTGGATCCGGTGTCGGTGGAGGTCTTGCCCTGCTACCCCGGCTACACCCACATTCCCGAGCCCGCCGGCCCGTGCCTGCCGCTGTCTCCGGCGGCGGCCGCCCCCGGTCTGGCTCAGGTACTGCCGTGTTACGACGGCTACGTTCACACGCCGCCGCCGGACGGGCCGTGCCTGCCCGTGTCGCCGACCGTCGCGATGCCTGCGGCACCGGCGGCGGAGCCCGGGCCGGGAGTCGATCCGCCTCCGGCGCAGGCGGGTACGGCGCAGCAACAGGCCGGTGCGGTGCAGCCAGAGGTGTTGCCCTGCTATCCCGGTTACGTCCATACGCCCAGCCCGGACGGCCCGTGTCTGCCGGTGATCGCCTCGGTCGAGCTGACGGCGCAGACCGCACCCACGCCGGTCCCGCCGGCTTCTGTCCCACCCGCTACCGTGCCGGACCCGGTGCCGACCCAGGTACTGCCGTGTTACGACGGTTACGTCCACACGCCGCCGCCGGACGGGCCGTGTCTGCCGGTCGACGCCGGCGCGCCGGTGCCGGCGTCGCCGAGTCTGCTGCCGCCGAGTGTCCCGGTGGTCCCCAGTTCGGCGGTAGCGCCCGACGCTGTGGTATTGCCGTGCTTCGACGGCTACACCCACACGCCGCCGCCGGACGGTCCGTGTCTACCGGTCAATCCCGGTGCCGGCACGGTCGTGCCCAGCTCTGCCCCGGTTTCGGCGCTCGTCACGTCGTCCGCGGTCCCGCTCGTCCCCGTATCGCCGTCGCCGGTGGCTCCCTGGACCGAGCTGTCGGACACCGTGCCGCCGGCTACCGTGATATCACCCACCGTCGCGCCGTCCACGGTGCCGTCGGCTGCGGTTCCGTCCGGTGTCGTCCTGCCTTGCTATCCCGGCTACACCCACACCCCGCCGCCGGACGGTCCCTGCTGGGCGCCCTGACCGCTGACCCACCCGGCCGGCGGCGATCGGAACCGTCGTAGGTTCATCCTGTCGACCCGGTCGCCGGCAGATGTCGGCTCGGGGTGGTGGGTGTCGACCGGAGGATAAGGAGCGGACATGGACGGGTGGCATGTCGTCGGGTTGGACAACGGCGGTACCAAGGACAACGGCACAGTGCTCGACCAGGACGGTACGTTCCTGGTCGACGAGCTGATCGAGATTCCGAGCGACGTGCAGCTGGGCCCGGCCGCCGCGGTCGAGGCGTTGGTCGTCACCATGGACACCGTCGTGAACCGGGCCGGGGTGGACATCGCCCAGGTGCGGGCGGTCGGCCTCGACACCCCGGGGCCGGCGAGCGCGGACGGTGTCATGTCGTCGAAGGGCGCCACCAATTTCGCTACGCCCGAGTGGCGGGGTTTCGACATCCGGTCCGCGCTGGAGCGACGGATCGGTCTGCCGGTGGTGTACAACAACGATGCGAATGCCGCTGCGCTGTACGCCCATCACGTGTATTTCGGGGGCGCGACGGCGCAGGCGTCGTCGGTGTCGGTGATCATCGGAACCGGCCTCGGTGGCGGACTTATCGAGGGCAGCACAGTGATTCGCGGTCGGGCGGGAATGGCCGGGGAACTCGGTCATGTTCGCATTTCGCTCGACGACGGCGTGTTGGAGCCGGATCAGCCGATGCCGCAGTGTAATTGCGGCCAGTTCGGCGACGCCGAGAGCATCGCCTCGCTCACCGGCATCGCCAAGAACCTGTTGCCCTACTGGCTGACCCGTTATCCGGAGCACCCGCTGCACCGGATCGCCGATCCGATGGTGGCGGCCAAGCAGGTGCGGACCTACGCCGAGCAGGGCGATGAGATGTCGCGCAAGATCTTCGGGCAGCAGGCCCGGGCGATCGGTCGACTGCTTTCCATCGCGGCCAATTTCACCGACCCGGCGGTGTACTTCGTCGGTGGCGGCGTGGTGGAGGCCGAGGCCGAGTTCCGCGACTGGTTTCTCGCCGCGGTGCGCGCGAACACCGTGCTACGGGCCGAGCAGGCTGCGGTCGAAACCATCACCACGGTGCCGGATCTCGACATGGCCGGCGCCCGGGGCTCCGCGTTGGCGGCCCGGGCAGCCGTACTGGCTGACGACAGTTCACCCCGAGCTACAGCCGGGTGAGCCGCATCGGCAGTCCGTCGCTGGGCAGCGGTCCGGTGCCCCACGCGAGCGGCGGCTCGTAGTCGGTCGGCACCTCCCAGCGGTAGCCGAGCAGAAGTTGGTGCAGGATCGATTTCACCGTCATCCCGCCGAAGTACAGTCCGATGCACTTGTGGGCGCCGCCGCCGAACGGCGACCAGGCGAACCGGTGGATCTTGTCTTCGCGGCGGTGCGGGGCGAATCGTTCCGGGTCGAACCGGTCCGGGTCCGGCCACCACTTGTGCAATCGCATCGAGCCGAAGGCGTTGACGATCAGCCGAGTCCCGGCAGGGATGTAATGGCCGAGGATCTCGGTGTCGACGAGTGCCTGCCGGGGCAGGGCGCCGGCCGGCGCGTACATCCGGGTGGCTTCCTTGAACACCAGGTCCATCGCCGGAAGTCGGTCCAGGTCGTCGTAGTCGAGGAACGGCTTGTCCAGTGCCCGGGACTCGGCCCGAAGTCGGTCCTGCCATTCGGGGTGTTTGCCGATCAGGTACGTCATCATCGACAGGGTGATCGTGCTGGTGTCGTGTGCGGCCATCAGCGCGAAGATCATGTGGTTGACGATGTCGTCGTCGCTGAACCGCTGCCCACCGTCGCTCGTCACCGAACACAGCACGCTGAACAGGTCGTCGTCGGTGGACGCCCGCTTGGCCGGGATCCGGCTGCGGAAGTAGTCCACCAACACCTGGCGCGCTCGCAGGCCGCGGGCCCAATGTCCGCCGGGTACGTCGGCCCGAATGTAGGCCTGGGTGGCGCTGAGCGAGTGCTCGAACGCCCGTTCCACCCGGGCCGAATCCGCACCGATCTCGGTGCCGACGAAAACGCGCGTCGCCAGGTGCATGAACCGCCCCGGAGTGTCCGGAGACCTACGGTCTTGAGTGCTCGGCGGGTGGCTGGGCACTGTGTTGAGCGTAGTGGGCGTCCTCCAGGTTGATGGGTGGGACGTCGCCGCAGCCGCGGTGTAGTCGTCGGTGGTTGAACCAGTCGACCCATTCGGCGGTGGCGAGTTCGAGCGGGTCGATGCCGCGCCACGGACCGCGGCGGCGCACGAGTTCGGTCTTGTAGAGACCGTTAATCGTCTCGGCGAGCGCGTTGTCGTAGGACGAACCGACCGCCCCGACCGACGGTGTGATACCCGTCTCGGTGAGTCGCTCTGCGAACCGGATGGACGTGTACTGGGATCCTCTATCCGTATGGTGGACAACAGAGTCCATCCGGTATCGACCTTCCCGGTTCCGGGTCCAGATCGCGTGTTCGACCGCATCCAACACCAGCGAGGTCGACATCGTGGTGGCGGTGCGCCAGCCGATGATGCGCCGCGCGTAGGCGTCGATCACGAACGCGACATACACCCACCCCGACCACGTGGACACGTAGGTGATGTCGGCGACCCACAAACGGTTCGGGGCGACCGGGGTGAACCTGCGCCGGACCAGGTCCGCCGGCCGCGCCGCTGCCGGGTCGGCGATCGTGGTGCGTTTGACCGCCCCACGGACCACACCGGCCAGCCCGAGCTCACGCATCAGCCGTTCCACCGTGCAGCGAGCCACTCGGGTCCCGTCCCGGTTCAGGGCCAGCCACACCTTCCGGGCGCCGTAGACCTGGTAGTTCTCCTCGTACACCCGGCGAATCAGCACCTCGAGTTGCCGGTCTCGAACCTTCCGTCGGCTCGGCGGCCGGGACCGGTGCTCGTAGTAGGTCGACGGGGCGATCGGCACACCCAACTCGCTGAGTACCGTGCAGATCGACTGGACATCCCACGCCATACCCCCACCGTCACGGTGGCCATGGTGTTCGCTGATGTAGCGAACGATCAACGCTGTGGCCGGTCCAGTTCGGCCGCGAAGAAAGCCGACGCAGAACGCAGGATCGCGTTGGCACGCTTCAACTCGGCGACCTCGCGTCGCAACCGTTTCAGCTCCGCCGATTCCTCCGAGGTCACCCCAGCGCGTTCACCGGAGTCGACCTGTTCCCGGCGGACCCAGTTACGCACCGTCTCCGCCGACCCCACCCCCAACAAGCGCGCGACCTCACCCATCGCCGCCCACTCCGA
Source organism: Skermania piniformis (assembly GCF_019285775.1). Taxonomy (GTDB): domain Bacteria; phylum Actinomycetota; class Actinomycetes; order Mycobacteriales; family Mycobacteriaceae; genus Skermania; species Skermania pinensis. The sequence goes on along the minus strand of NZ_CP079105.1, from coordinate 3,544,800 downwards.
CTCGTGACCCGCACGGATCTCCGCGACCATCCGCACCGCCCGATCCCGCAACTCCGGCGGATACCTCCGCGACGTACTCCCCGACATGAACCCATCCTTCCCAAACGGACAGGTCTCCGGACACTCCGGGGCGGTTCAGCAACAGCATCTGTTTGGCGTTGGTGTAGAAGCGGAATCGATCCGACGGCTGCCATCCGGCGAGATCTTCGGCGATCGCCGGCGCCAGCATGTCGAGGTAGCCGAGCAGCCGGGGACGGGTGAAGGCTTGCTGCATGATCCGCCGGTGGTGCAGATGCTCGTCGAAATCCAGCATCAGCAGGCCACGGCGGAAGAACGGGCCGGTGAAGTGGTCGAAGCCGAGCTCGTTGGAGAACGCCTTGTCCCGATTCAGCCAAACCACTTCCTGCGCTTCGGGACCCAGCACATAGACGGCGTCGGAGCCGAACATCCGGGACCAGCTGACCGGTCCGAACTCGGCGAACATCTTCCGGGTCCAGGGGATCATGTCGTACACCATCGGCGCATAGCCGATGTAGGGCAGGCCGGGTCGGCCCGGTACTGGGCGCAGTCCACTGCCGGCCGGTGGCGGGGCCAGCGGCCGACGCGGGCTGGGATAGTGCTCGACGAATCGGAGGCCGAGCGACAGCGCCCGGCCGCTGATGTCCGGCCGCGGCAGCATCGACAAGGACGGGGTGCTGGTCATTTCGAGGTCCTTTCGGCGGCGTGGCCTCGGATGCTTCAGCCTACTCGGAATCAAGTGATTCCGTAAACGATTGATTCCCGATATTCGCGCGCGGGCTATTCCGGCGCGAGCCGAAGCGCCGCAACCGGGCAGCTGTCCAAGACCAACTGTGCGGTTTCGGCGTCCAACTCGCCCCGCGCCACGGACTTGCCGTCGTCGTCCACCTCGAACACGTCCGGCGCGAGTGCCTCGCAGAAGCCGTGGCCCTCGCAACGCTCCCGGTCGATCAGCATCCGGCTCACAACCGGCACAACCGCATCGGCAGTCCGTCGCTGGGCAGCGGTCCGGTGCCCCACGCGAGCGGCGGCTCGTAGTCGCGTGGAACGTGCCAGCGGTAGCCGAGCAGGAGTTGGTGCAGGATCGATTTCACCGTCATCCCGCCGAAGTACAGTCCGATGCACTTGTGTTCCCCACCGCCGAACGGTGACCAGGCGAACCGGTGGATCTTGTCTTCGCGGCGGTGCGGGGCAAATCGTTCCGGGTCGAACCGGTCCGGGTCCGGCCACCACTTGTGCAATCGCATCGAGGCGAAGGCGTTCACCATCAGGTTGGTGCCGGCGGGGATGTAATGGCCGAGGATCTCGGTGTCGACGAGTGCCTGCCGGGGCAGGGCGCCGGCCGGCGCGTACATCCGGGTGGCTTCCTTGAACACCAGGTCCATCGACGGAAGTCGGTCCAGGTCGTCGTAGTCGAGGAACGGCTTGTCCAGTGCCCGGGACTCGGCCCGAAGTCGGTCCTGCCATTCGGGGTGTTTGCCGATCAGGTACGTCATCATCGACAGGGTGATCGTGCTGGTGTCGTGTGCGGCCATCAGCACGAAGATCATGTGGTTGACGATGTCGTCGTCGCCGAACCGGTGCCCGCCGTCGCTCTGCGCCCGGCACAGCACGCTGAACAGGTCGTTGTCGGCGGACTCCCGTTTGGCCGGGATCCGGCTGCGGAAGAACTGCTCCAGGGTGCGCCGGCCGCGCAGGCCGCGGGCCCAATGTCCGCCGGGTACGTCGGCCCGAATGTAGGCCTGGGTGGCGCTGAGCGAGTGCTCGAACGCCTGCTCGACGGCGGCCGACTCCCGGCCGATCTCGATACCGACGAACACCTGGGTCGCCAGGTGCAACAGCATCTGTTTGGCGTTGGTGTAGAAGCGGAAATGATCCGACGGCTGCCAGGTGGCCAGGTCGCGCGCGATCGCCGGCGCCAGCATGTCGAGGTAGCCGATCAGCCGGGGACGGGTGAAGGCCTGCTGCATGATCCGCCGGTGGTGAATGTGCTCGTCGAAATCCAGCATCAGCAGGCCGCGGCGGAAGAACGGGCCGGTGAAATAGTCGAAGCCGAGCTCGTTGGAGAACGCCTTGTCCCGATTGGCCCAGACCACTTCGAGTGCTTCCGGCCCCATCACGCCGACGGTGGGCACGCCGAGCAGATTGGACCAGCCCAGCGGGCCGAACTCGGCGAAGATCTGTCGACTCCAGTTGATGTAGTCGTACACCATCGGCGCGTAGCCGACCAGCGGAGGTCCCGGGCGACCGAGCACCGGGCGAAGGCCGCTACCGCTTGGGGGGACGGCCAGCGGACGGCGACGACTCGGGTAGTTGGCGACCAGCGCCAGCCCGATCGTCTGCGCGCGCCGCGCCGCGCTCGATTGTGCCTGTCGGGCAAGCGTGTCCAGCATCGCCGGTCCTTTCGCGCCGTTGCGTCCGGGTAATTCGAGGTTAACCCACGCGCGGACATTCCGTAAACGTTTGATTCCCAATTTGCTCGATTGTGCGAGACTGGGCCGGTGAGCACGTCCGTCCGGGTCTATCGCGGGACCTCCGCCGAGGAACGACGCGCCGAGCGGCGCCGCCGGTTGATGGACGCCGGCTTGGAGCTGATCGGCACGGTCGGGTTGGCCGGCAGCACGTTCCGCGCGGTGTGCGAGCAGGCGCGGGTGGGCCCACGCTTCTTCTACGAGAGTTTTCCCGACGTGGAAGCGCTGGCCGTCGCCGTGCTGGACGAGATCATCGAGCGGACCTTGGCCGACACTCGGGCGGCATTGGAGGCCGCGCCGACCGAGATCGAGCCGCGGATGCGGGTGGCGGCGGAGATGTTCGTGCATGCGTTGATCGACGACCCGAGGGTGGCTCGGCTGGTGTTCACCGAGACCCAGCGCAGCCCGGCGTTGCTGCAGCGCCGGTTCGAGGCGATGCGGCAGATCACCGAGATGGCGGTCGAGCAGGACCAGCGATTGCTGAATCTCGCGCCGGGCAGCGAGCCGGTGGAGCTGGCCGTCGCGCGGTTGGTGACCGGTGGCTCGGCCGAGTTGGTGACCGCCTGGCTGGACGGCAACATCGCCCTCGACCAGGCGCAGCTGATCGCGCTGATCACCGAGCACGCCCAGCAGTCGATGCGGCGGCTGCCGGAGATGATCGAGATGTTGCGGTCGACCGACTGACGCCGGCTACCGCTGATCCGGCGTTGCCGGCCAGTGCAGCAGCGTGTCCAGGTAGCGCTGCCGAACCGCCGCCACGTTCGCATCCAGATTGCCGGGGTTCCAAGCAGATACGTCGATCGGGTCGAGGACAGCCACGTCGATCGTTCCCGGCCGGAGCGTCGATGCGTTGCGCCAGTAGATCTCCCCGGCATTGCGGATCACGATCGGGATCACCGGGACGCCGGCCTGGATCGCGATATGGAAGGCGCCCTTCTTGAACGGGCCCGGCATCGGAGTGTAGGAGCGGGTGCCTTCCGGTGCGATCGCGATCGAGACCCCGTCGCGGAGCGTGTCGACGACGGGGCCGAGCGCGGCCTTCGCCTGCTCGGTGTTCCCGCGATCGATGAAGGTGAGGCCGATGAACCGAAACAACGGGCCGAACACCGGGTTGGTCGCCAACTCCTTCTTCCCGACCCCGGTGAAGCCGTGGTCGAGGACTTTGGCGACGACGAAGATGTCGAACTCGCTCTGGTGGTTGAACAGGAACACCGCCGGCCGCGGTGCCCGGGCATTGGTTTCGCCGACCACGCGCAGCTCCACCCCGGCGCCGCGCAGGGTGTAGTCGGCGCCGGTAGCCAGCACGCTGTCCACCAGTGTCCGTCGATCGCTGCCGCGGCCCCGACGCGCGCCGACCGCGATCCCGCCGAGCATGCCCATGGCGGCCGCCGCGGTACGGGCGATCTCTCGGGGGCGGACCGTCCCGCGCGGAGTGAATCGGAGGATAGGCCAGCCGTGTGCTGCCGCCAGCGTAGCCAGACCCGAGTCTGGATTGACTGCGGTCGGCACGCCGGTCGCGGCCAGAAACGCCTCGTCTTCGACCCCGTTCGAGTAGCTGTAACTGTCGGTCAGATCGACAGCGTGGGCACCGGCGAAGCGGCGTACGGCGTCGGCTTTGTCCGGTCCGCGCAGCAGAGGGCCGCGAACAGCGCCGGTGAGGACGCCCTCCCGCACCTCGAGCTCGGTATAGAGGGTGTGCCCGATACCGAGCTCGGCGGCGGCCGGTTCCACCTGGAATCGGGTCGCGGCGGATGCGAGGACCAAGGTGTGTCCGGCCTGTTCGTGCGCCCGGATCAGATACCAGGCCTCCGGGTAGAGGTGTCCGGCAAGCGTGTCGTGGAACAGCTGGTCGCCGATCTCGTCCAGCTCGGTTTCGGTGTGTCCTTGCCAGGCGCGCAGCCAGAATTCGATGAACTCGCGCTCCTGCGCCTCGGTCTGCTCGCCCCGGCGGGTGTGCAAGGTCTTCACCAGCTCGCGCCGGGTCGGCCGGCCACGCCACACCTTGCGGAAGAACGGCACCCCGGAGAAGCCGTGGATCAGCGTCCCGTCGAAGTCGAAGAACGCGCCGACCGCCGGTCCCTGCGGCCCGCTGCGGATTCGGTCGATCGCTGCGGCGAGCGAAAGTTCTGTGGCAGGCATCAGCGGATCTCCTTGCGGCTCGATGCATCCAACTTGGCGGCGAGCGCAATCCGTTCGCTCACCTGGTGCAGCTCGCCGGCGAAGTCGAGGCGGCGGCGGCGCAGCTGCGCGCCGGCATCGGGCGTGTCGGCGGATACCGGCCCGAGCAGGTTGCGGTTGTCGGCGAGCTGGAGCGCGCTGCCGAACAGCTCCGACGACACCGACTCGGCATCCTGGAGCCGATCCTGCAAGAGCAACTGCTTGCCGATCGCGACGCACTCGTCGACGAATTCCTTACGGTCGATACGTTTGTGCGGGTCGTGGGCGGTGAGCCGGTCCGCGACCACCTGTTGCGCACCGACGAACGAGCGCAGCACCCGGTGCGCCATCATGAACCCGGTATCGGCGAGCGCAGCCAGAATCTCGTCCCGACTGGGCGCGCGGTCCAGCCAGGCCGGGTCGACCAGCAGCATCTCCTGGGTCATCTGTTCCTCGAACTGCTCCCGGTCGGGGAAGAAGAACTCGAACTTGAGCAGATCGCGGAGCTGGTTCGCTTCGTCCCAACCGGTTCGCAAGGGGTCGGTGTAACCGCTCTCCACCGCGGCGAGGATCGCCATCTCCAGCAGCGCGCGATTGACGAACCAGTGCACCGCGCTGTTCCGATAGAAGGCGGCGACCAGATGCTGCCCGGAATTGATCGAGTAGACCGGCTCCAGCCCGCCGTAGTAGGCATCGACCACCCGGGCGGTCGACAGCTGGTCCAGCACGATGGCCAGGCCGCTGTCGTCGCGCAGTTTGCCCAGCTCGCCGCGGGGCAGATCGCGCCGCTCGATGTACCGCAGCACCGGCTCCAGCACCGCACGCACTTCGGCGCGGGTCAGCGCTCGGTCGTGCACCCCCAGCAATGCGAGCGTGACCAGCGCGTTCAGCGTGATCGGGGTGACGTCGTTGATCCCCACCGCGATCTCGAAGGCCAGCTTCTGCACGGCCTTGCGGCGACGAGCCTCGATGTCCGGTGTGTTCGGGGTATCCATCGGATCGCCGTTGGCGACCAGCAGGTCGCGGGTGGACAGCGGCGTACCGAATCGGACATAGACCCGGCCGGCCGAGTTCTGCTGATTGCGGATGTAGCGGGCGAGCCAGGCCAGTGACTCCGACTTCTTCGCTGCGCCCAGCTGCTCGTCGGCGATCGCGCCCAGCTCGTTGAGTCGTTCGTAGGTGATCGATACCGGGACGAGCTTCGCGTCGTCGACCCGGCCTTGCCGAATCGCCGCGGCCAGGTAGTTCAGCAGGCCGTAGCGGGGTGGCCGGAGTTTGCCGGTGCGGGTCCGTCCCCCTTCGAAGTACCACTCCATATTGAACCGCCTGGCCAACAGGTAGCCGAAGTACTCTTCCAGGGCCGCTTTGTAGATCTCGTCGTCGTTGAAGCTGCGCCGGATGAAGATCGTGCCGGCCCGGCGGGCGACGGGGCCCATCGGCCAGAAGTTCAGGTTGGCCCCGCCGATCAGGTGGTTCGGCGGGAAGTCGTTGTGTGCTAACACATCGCCGAGGACGAAGGCATCCACATAAGAACGATGCGAGGGGAGGAACACGAGCGGGTACCGCCGGTTCAGCCGCTGCAGCTCGATCAGCTCGGCCTCGTCCGCGTCGACCTTCCACGCCGAGGCATGCACGGGACGCATCGCCTGGGTGAAGAGATCGGAGACCACCCGGCTCTGCGCCGCGACCAGCTCACGTAGTGCTGCTTCGCCCCGGCGGTGGGCTTCGGCGTGCGATATCCCGATCTGATCGGCGATGGAGTTCAGGTGATCTCGGAAACGTTGCGAGTCCATGATCTCTTCGACGACCATCTGCGGCACCTTGTACCGGTCGCCGATCAGCGCGCGTTCGGCACGTTCGAGTGCCAGCACCCCGGCGCGGACGATCGATCTGGCCAACGCCCGACGGGAGTCGTCGGAGCGCTGCCCGGTGCGGGATCGGTTGTCGGCCGAGGCATGTCGGGCGCGAAGTTCGCCGAGCCGGGCCGGCTGCCCGGTGAGCACTCGGTGTCGGTCCGGCGCTCGCTGCACGATCCACCGCTGGGCGAGTCGATTCGGATTGCGCGGGTCGCCGAGGGTTGCCAGGTCGCGCAGTCTGGTTCGGCGCACCCCGTCCCGTTCGGGCGGGAGCCAGACCACCCGAACCGGCAGCACAAGGGGGTCGTCGGTTCGGTCGACCAGCCGATCGGCGATCGCGTCGGTGTCCAGGTCGACCAGGGTGGCCGGGCTGTCGATCCGGTGTTCGGCGGCGAGCCCACCGTCGGTCAGCCAATGCTCGATGAGCTCTCGCTCCACCTTGGTGCTGGCATCGACCAGAGCAACGACGGGGCCGGCCGGTTCGGCGTAACTCCCTGGCGCCGGCCGGGTGGTATCCGGCTCCTGTTTCGCTAGCTCGCTCATCCTGGTCATTCTCCTGGCCGACGCGGGGTCCTGCCGCAGATTGGTTTGGTCGGTCGGGGTCCGCACGCGGTCCTCGGTTGCCGCTGGCGTGCTGGAGTTCGATGCGGCCGGCCGTCTGGTGCTGCGGCGGGCTCTCCGGACGTGTTCCCGAGGCGCTGTACGGGGGACCGGCGGCGAGTTCGGTCGGGCTCGGTGGCTTCCCCTGCGGCCGTCCGTGTTACCTCGGCCGGCCGCAGCGGGGGAGATTTTCGCTGATCCGACGCTTGATCGTGACATCGCAGCCGGAGCGCCGAGCGTCGCCAGGTAGGCAATCCAGCGTATTTGCCAACTATTGGTCGGATTTATCGGGTACGATCCAGATCGTAGTTCAACACGTGATTGCCAGAAGCTCGCTAGCTCGAACATAGCCAGACATGCGAACTCTGAGTAGGTCTTGTGGGGATCTTGCGTTACAGTACAATTCGGTAACGAAGCGATAAACCAATAGCAATGCGGTGAGTCTCGCTCGCCGCATACCGAGAGTTTGTCGGGGACTCGATCGCGAAGGATCAACTGTGGCTTCAGCGAAACATCTCAAACCATCGAGCAACGCGGTCGCCGTGTCGTTCGGTTCGGCGACGACTGCGGCGCTGGTGCTGTTCGGCGCTGCTCCGGCGGCCGGCGGCAGTCCGCTGCCGACCACGAATGTCGGCATGGGGATAGGTAGCGGCAGCGCGAGCGGTAGCGCCGAGCTGTTGGCAAGCGGCAGCGCCGGCCTGATCGGCTCGGGCAGCGCCGGAGCGGGCAGCTCGGCGTTGGGCACGGGCAGCGCCCTGGGCACCGGAAGCAGCGACCTGTTGACCGGCAGTGCCGGTTCGGGTAGCGCGGATGTGGCCGGTAGCTCGGTACTGGATCCCGGCATACACACCATGGGTACGGGTAGTTCACAGGCCCTCGGCTCCGGTAGTTCCTCGCTGGGCTCCGGCAGCAGCGCGATGGGTGGTAGCGGCAGTGCCGATTACGGCGCCCTTGCGGTGGCCGACGTACTGAACAGCGGTAGCTCGACAGCGTTGGGCGCGGTGGGCACCGGCAGCACCCAGATGTCGAACCAGACTCCGGCGATCATGTCCGGAAGTTCGGCGCCGGACTCGGCTGCCACCGGCAGCGCGTACCTGGGCACCGGGAGCGCCGCTCTCGGTCTGAACGCAGTTATCGACGTCATCGCGGCCGTAGGAATCCCGCTGGGCAGCTTCGGCAGCTCGGCGCTGTCGACCGGCAGTGGTGGTTCGGGAAGCGGCGATTGGGCCAGCTCGGGGCTGGCGAGCGGTAGCTCGTATCTGGGAATCGCGACGCGCGATCGGAATCTCGGACTTTCCAACCAGCTCTCCGGCAGTGCGGGTCTGATGGGTCACTCCGGAAGTGCCAACGGCGACATGATCCGCGCGCTGCTGGATACCGGCAGTAACTCGGCTGGTGGTGGCACCGGTAGCGCCGTCGCTCCGGCGTCGCGTGGGCTGATCACCAACGCCGGTGACGAGTTCAAGGGTGGCGGCGGTTACAACGGCGGCGGTGGTGGTGGTTACCACGGTGGTGGCGACGGCGGCTACCACGGCGGTGGTGGTGGTGGTTACCACGGTGGTGGCGACGGCGGCTACCACGGCGGTGGTGGTGGTGGTGGCGGCGGTATGGGCGGCGGAGGTAACGGTGGCGGCGGGGGCGGTATGGGCGGCGGAGGTAACGGGGGCGGTATGGGTGGCGGAGGAAATGGTGGCGGCGGGGGCGGTATGGGCGGCGGAGGTAACGGGGGCGGTATGGGTGGCGGAGGAAATGGTGGCGGCGGGGGCGGTATGGGCGGCGGGGGTAACGGTGGCGGCGGGGGCGGTATGGGCGGCGGGGGTAACGGTGGTGGCGGGGGCGGTATGGGCGGCGGGGGTAACGGTGGTGGCGGGGGCGGTATGGGCGGCGGGGGTAACGGTGGCGGCGGGGGCGGTATGGGTGGCGGCGGGGGTAACGGTGGTGGCGGGGGCGGTATGGGTGGCGGAGGTAACGGTGGCGGCGGGGGCGGTATGGGCGGTGGCGGAGGCAACGGCGGTGGCGGTATGGGTGGCGGAGGCGGTATGGGCGGTACCGGCTCGGCTACCGGCAGCGCAGATCTGATTGCGGGGTTGCTCGGCACCGGAAGTTCGAGTGGCTCGGCATCGGGCAGCGCCGATCTTCTCGGTGGTCTGTTCGGGACGGGTAGTGCGGGAGCAGGCAGCTCCGGAACCGGTAGTGCCGCGCTGGGTACGGGGAGCGCGGCCCTGCTCGGGACCGGTAGTGCAGCTCTGCTGGGGAGCGGTAGTGCTGCCACCGGAAGCGCTGCCACCGGAAGCGCCGGGCTGCTCGGATCGGGCAGTGCCGCGCTGGGTGGCCTGGGCACCGGCAGCGGGGGATCCGGGAGCGCCGCGCTCGGTACCGGGAGCGCTGGCCTGTTGGGGAGTGGTAGCGCTTCCGGCAGTGCGGATCTGCTGGGTACCGGGAGCGCCGGGCTGCTCGGCTCGGGCAGTGCCGCGCTGGGTGGCCTGGGCACCGGCAGCGGAGGATCCGGGAGCGCCGCGCTCGGTACCGGCAGCGCCGGCCTGTTGGGGAGTGGTAGCGCTTCCGGCAGTGCGGATCTGCTGGGCAGCGGCAGTGCCGCTACCGGCAGTGGATTGTCCGGTTCCGCCGGTGGCAACTTTGTGGATCTACTGACCGGCTCCGCCGGCGGCGGTATGTCACATGGCACCGGCAGCGCGAGCGGAGTGGGCGGCCTCGGCCTGCTCGCTTTGCTCGCCGGCACGGGCAGTGCCGGCCTGCACAGCGGGAGTGCGGCCGGTCTTCCGTTGCTCAGCGTCGCTGCGCATTCCCCGGTGGGGACTGCCGGTACTTCCGACGCGTCGATCGAGGCCGGTCCGGGTGCTCCCGCGCAGCTCGCTCCGGTGCAATCGCTGCTGGTCGGTGCCGGCCATACCACCACCTGGCAGGCGGATGGCTGGACGAACGCCGACAGTGGAACGTCCGGCGTCTTCGCCGACGTCCTGCCGACCGCGGCCGGTGCGGCCACGACCGATGGGTCGATCTCCGATGACATGGTCGTCGGGTCTATCGCCGGACTGGCCTTGGCCGCGCTCTGCTCTGCCGCCGCGCTCGCGCGGCTGCGCCGGTGGGGCTACGTGAACTGACCCCGGGGGAGTCGCTACGAACGCCACCCGCCATTCGGCCGGGTGGCGTTCGTGGTTTCGCCTCGAGCGGATGGATCCAACTTAGAATCGTTGTTGTGACCGGATGGAACGCAGCCGATATACCTGAACAGTACGGTCGGACATTCGTCGTGACCGGCGCCAACAGCGGTCTCGGCGAAGTCGCGACCGCAGCGCTGGCGGCCGCCGGTGGCACCGTCGTGATGGCGTGCCGCGACGAGAAGAAGGCGACCGAGGTCGCGCAGCGAATCGGCGATCGGGTTCTGGTCCGTCATCTCGATCTCGCCGACCTCGGGTCGGTGCGCGAGTTCGCCGCGTCGATGGGGCCGATCGACGTGCTGATCAACAATGCCGGCGTGATGGCGGTGCCGTTCCGACAGACCGCGGACGGTTTCGAGATGCAGATCGGGACGAACCATCTCGGGCATTTCGCCCTGACCGGCTTGCTCATCGATCGGATCTCCGACCGCGTCGTGACACTGTCCAGCGATGCACACAACTGGGGGTCCGTCGACCTCGACGACCTCAATTGGGAACGACGTTCCTACAATCGGTGGCGCGCCTACGGGGCGTCCAAGGTCGCGAACCTGCTGTTCACCTACGAGCTCCAACGTAAGCTCACCGCCGCCGGCTCGTCGGTAATCTCCGTTGCGGCACATCCTGGTTACGCCGCCACCGGACTGCAGTCGAACACCGAGTCGATCCTCGATCGGGTGATGTGGTTGGGCAACAAGCTGATCGCGCAGAGCGCTGAGATGGGTGCGTTACCGGAGCTGTATGCCGCCACGGCGGTCGGCGTCACGGGTGGGTCGTACTACGGACCGGACGGCATTCGGCAGATGCGCGGCTATCCCAAACGAGTCGGCTCGAACGCCGAGTCGCGCGATCAAGAATTGGCCGCCGCGCTCTGGGCCCGCTCCGAAGAGCTCACCGGGGTTCGATACCCGGTGTAGCCGACTGATATCCTCGCCTCGTGCAGCGCGCGTATTTCTGGTTTGCCGAGCCGGCCCTGGGTGGGCCGGTCCGCGACTGCGTGCGCTGACCGTTCACCCGAGCCGGCTCCGACCGGCTCGACGGCGATGAACGTTCCGGGTCGGTCCTGATCTTCCCGAGGAATATCCAGTGACCAGTACGACCACGATCTCCACTGCCCGATCCGATCTGGACGATCGACGAACCCTACGGATCAGTCCACTCCGGGCGCCGGCCGACGTTCGCCACGCGCATCCGGTCGACGACGTCGCCGCTGCGACGGTGCGCACCGGTCGGCAGGCGACCGTCGACGTGCTCGCCGGCGTGGACGACCGGCTGCTGGTGATCGTCGGTCCCTGCTCGGTACACGATCCCGAAGCAGCCCTGGACTACGCCGATCGGCTCGCCTCGACCGCGTTGGATCTGGCTGATCGCCTGCATATCGTCATGCGGGTCTACTTCGAGAAACCGCGGACCACGCTCGGCTGGAAAGGCTTGATCAACGATCCGCATTTGGACGGTAGCTTCGACGTCAACCACGGACTGGGTGTGGGCCGGGGTCTACTCGTTGCGATCTCCGGCCTGGGGCTACCGGTGGCCTGCGAGTTCCTCGATCCGATCACCCCGCAGTACCTCGCCGACCTGGTCTCCTACGGCGCGATCGGCGCTCGGACTGCAGCCAGCCAGGTACACCGGCAGCTGTCCAGCGCCTTGTCCATGCCGGTCGGAATCAAGAACGGCACCGACGGTGACGTCCAGGTCGCCGTCGACGGGGTACGTGCCGCCGCCGCCCAGCACGTGTTCCCGGGCGTCGGCCTGGACGGCCGGACGGCGTTGATCCAGACCGCCGGTAACCCGGATTGCCATGTGATCCTCCGCGGCGGAAGTGCCGGCCCGAATTACGACGCCGCCGGCGTCGCCGACACCCGGGCTCGGCTGGCTCGGGCCGGGCTGCCGGAACGCGTGGTGATCGACGCGAGTCATGGCAACAGCAGTAAGGACCACCGACGCCAGGCGGACGTGGTCGCCGACCTCGCCGGCCGGATAGCTGCCGGCGACTGCAGCGTGGTCGGTCTGATGTTGGAGAGCTTCTTGGTGGCCGGCCGGCAGGATCTCACCCTCGGCCGGACCGACCAGCTGACCTACGGTCAGTCGATCACCGACGCCTGTATCGACTGGGACACCACCGTGATCCTGCTGAACCGGCTCGCCGATGCGGTCAGCGCACGCCGCGCGGACGGAATTGGACGCTGATCCGCGGTCCGATCGGCTGGGCCGTCTTGGGCACGCAATGCTCCCAGGTTCGTTGGCAGGACCCCCCCATGACCAAGAGATCGCCGTGACCCTGCGGGTAGCGCAGCGATGCCGCCCCGCCGCCGCGGGGACGCAGCAGCAGCGGTCGAGCCGCGCCCAGCGACACGATGGCCACCATGGTGTCGGTGTCAGCGCCGCGCCCGGCGGTGTCACCGTGCCAGGCCACACTGTCCGAACCGTCGCGATAGCAGCACAGACCGGCGGTGGTGAACCGTTCCCCGAGCTCGGGCGCGTAATGCCGGCTCAATGCGTCACGCAACTCGGTAAGCAACGGGTGGGGTAGAGCGATACCGTCCGGGTAGTAGCAGACCAATCTGGGCACGTCGACCACCCGGTCGTACATCGGCCGACGCTCGCGCCGCCACGGCACGGAACGGAGGAGCTCGTCGAACAACCCGGCCGATCCGCGCAGCCAGCTGGGGCAGGTATCCAGCCATGCCCCGGCCCCGAGCTCGGTCCGGGTCAGCGCGCCGCCCAGCGGCTCGATCGTGGGCACGTCGGCGATGTCGAACAACGACGCCTGATGTCGTGCGAACATATGTTCGATACTACTCGGCGTTGTGGCGACGGGCATTCGGGTGGCAGTCAGGGCACCGTCGGTGGCGGGCCGGTCGGCAGCCGGGCCAACCGATGCATGCCCTCGGCCAGGGTTTCGTCCCGTTTGCAGAAGGTGAACCGGACCAGCGAGTTCCACGCTGCACGATCGTCGGCGAACACGCTGACCGGCACCGCGGCGACGCCGATCCGACCCGGTAAGGCCCGACAGAAGGCGAGTGCATCCCGCTCGCCGAGGCCGGCGATCCCGGCGCAGACGAAGTAGCTGCCGGAGCTGCGGTGGACCGCCAGTCCGGCGTCGGCCAAGGCCGCAGCCAGCCGGAGTCGTTTCGCCGACAAGACCGCGCGCTGTGCGGTTACCCAGGCTTGCTCGTGTTCCAGGGCATATGCCACGGCAGGCTGGAACGGTGCGCCGCCGACGAAGGTGAGGAACTGCTTGGCGGCGAGTGCCGCGTCGATCAGCTCGGCCGGGCCGCACGCCCAGCCGATCTTCCAGCCGGTGACGCTGAACGTCTTCGCGGCACTGGAGATCACCACGGTGCGGTCCTGCATCCCGGGCAGTGTCGACAGCGACACGTGCTCGTGTCCGTCGTAGGTGAGGTGCTCGTAGACCTCGTCGGTGACAACCAGCAGATCGTGCTCGCAGGCCAGCTCGGCGATCGCGGTCGACTCGGCCCGGGACAGCACCGTGCCCGTCGGGTTGTGCGGTGAGTTCACCACGATCATCCGGGTGGTCGGGCTGATCGCGGCACGCACCGAATCCAGATCGAGGGCGAACCCGTCGCCGTCCGGCACCAATCGGGCGGTCCGGCGGTGCGCCCCGGCCAAGGCGACGGCGGCGGCGTACGAGTCGTAGTACGGCTCGATCAGGACTACCTCGGCACCCGGCTCGATCAGGCCGAGCATGGCGGCCGCGATCGCCTCGGTGGCGCCGACCGTGACCAGGACCTCCCGGTCCGGGTCGTACTCGGTGCCGTAACGGCGAGCCCGGTCGGCGGCGATCGCGGCGCGGAGCCCGGGCATGCCGCGGCCCGGCGGATACTGGTTCAGCCCATCCGCGATGGCGGCGCGGGCTGTCTCCAGCATCGCCGCCGGGCCGTCCGAGTCGGGGAAGCCCTGGCCGAGGTTCACCGCCGCATGCCGCACGGCCAGATCGGTCATCTCGGCGAAGATCGTGGTGGCGAACGGCCGGAGCCGGGTCACGGTGGAGTCGGTCACGAATGTCCAGGTTAGGCAACCGCGTACCCGTGCCGGGTCGGTAAGCCCCCGTGGGCGGTAATACCATGATGCGATGCGGGAGGCATCGTTGGGGGACGGGGCCGTATGGCTCTCCTTGCCGGTGGAATCGGACATCGATGCGATCACGGCGTATTGCCGCCACTCCACGATCGCGGAGTGGACCACCGTGCCGGTCCCGTACGTGCGGACCGACGCACAGAAGTTCGTCGTCGACGTGGTTCCTGCCGGGTGGTCGGCGCGGACTCCCACCTGGGCGATTCGGCGGCGCGAGAACGCGCCGCTGATCGGTATGGTGAGTTTGCACGAGATCGACACGGGCGCTGCCGAGATCGGCTTCTGGCTCGCCCCGAAGCAGCGCGGCCAAGGACTGATGAGCACCGCTGTCCGGCTGGTCTGCGCGTATGCCTTCGCGCCCGAGGGGATGGGTCTGGTGCGGGTCGAGTGGCGCGGGTTCGTCGGCAACCTCGCATCCGCCGCGGTCGTCCGCCGGCTCGGGTTCCGTTACGAGGGCATGCTGCGACGGGCCGGTCCGCAGCGTGGGCGGATGCGGGACATCTGGATCGCCGGCCGGCTCGACACCGATCCACCGTGGCCCGCAGCGGACTGGCCGGCCGAGACCGTCGGTGGCTGAGTCGATCCGACTCGACGCGGTGCGCGACGAGCTGTACGGCGGGTTGCCGAGCGACTTCGTCCGGGTGCGAACCGAGCGGGCCCGGCAGGCTCGTGCGGCCGGGGACAAGTCGTTGGCCACGGCAATCGGCCGGTTGCGTCGGCCCACCCAGGTCGCGTGGGCGGTCAACCTGCTTGCGCGAGAGCGGCCCGACGATGTCGCCGCGCTGTTGGATCTGGGTGCGGCACTGCGTGATGCGCAGCGGCAGCTGTCGGCGACACAGTTGCGCGGTCTGTCGACGCAGCGCCAGCAGGTGGTCCGCGCGATGGCCGCGCAGGCCGGTCGACTCGCCGCGGAACGCGGTGCGCCGCTCGGGCCCGGGGCGATTCGCGATGTCGGTCAGACCCTGCATGCGGCGTTGGCCGATCCGGCCGTGGGGGACCAGGTCCGGGCCGCAGTGTTGGCCACCGGCGCGACGTACGACGGGTTCGGGCCGAGTGGACTGGTCGTGGTTGCCGATCCGGTCGGGGATGCCGGTGAGCCGACGCCGGAGCCGCCACGCGAACCGGATCGATCCGCCGCAGCTCAGGCCGAACTCGCGGCGGCCGATGCGGCGCTGGCCACCGCTCGGACCGAATCGGCCGAGGTCGCCGGGCGGGCCGCCGAACTCGGCCGCCGACTGACCGAGATCGACGCAGCGATCGCCGACCTGCGTGAGCAGCTCGACCGGGCCGAGCAGGAACGCCAGTTCGTCCGCAGCGCCGAACGCTCCGCGAGCGAGACACGTCGCACCGCGGAGCGCGCAGTCGAGCAGGCCGAGCGCCGAGCGCGCTCGGCCCGCGACGCACTCGACGACCTCCGCTGAGGGAGGATGCGCGGCTCAGGCGAGCAGTTCGTCCGCGTCGACGATCCGGTAGGCGTACCCCTGCTCGGCCAGGAACCGCTGCCGGTGGGCGGCATACTCGGCGTCGAGTGTGTCCCGGGTGACCACCGAGTAGAAGTGCGCCTGTCCACCGTCGTGTTTCGGCCGAAGCAGCCGGCCCAGTCGCTGCGCCTCCTCCTGCCGGGAGCCGAAGGTGCCCGACACCTGGACCGCCACCGATGCCTCGGGCAGATCGATGGAGAAGTTCGCCACTTTGCTGACCACCAGCACCGGAATCTCGCCGATCCGGAACGCATCGAACAGCGCCTCGCGCTCCTTGGTCTTGGTCGAGCCCTGGATCACCGGCGCGTCCAGTGCCGCGCCGAGTTCGTCGAGTTGATCCAGGTAGGCGCCGATCACCAGGGTGGGTGCGCCCGGGTGCCGGGCCAGAATCGACTGCACCACCGCGATCTTGGTGCGCACCGTGGAACACAGCTTGTAGCGCTCTTCCGGCTCGGCGGTCGCGTACGCCATCCGCTCGGCTTCGGTCGGGGTGACCCGGACCTCGATGCACTCGGCCGGGGCGATCCAACCCTGCGCCTCGATGTCCTTCCACGGTGCGTCGTAGCGTTTCGGTCCGATCAGCGAGAAGACGTCGCCTTCTCGGCCGTCCTCGCGGACCAGGGTCGCGGTCAGTCCGAGCCGGCGCCGCGACTGCAGATCGGCGGTCATCCGGAACACCGGTGCCGGGAGCAGATGTACCTCGTCGTAGATCACCAGACCCCAGTCGCGGGAATCGAACAGCTCCAGATGCCGGTACTCGCCCTTGGTCCGCCGGGTGATCACCTGATAGGTGGCGATGGTGACCGGCCGGATCTCCTTGCGCTCGCCGGAGTACTCACCGATCTCGTCGTCGGTCAGCGAGGTGCGGGCGATCAGCTCGCGCCGCCACTGCCGTCCGGCGACGGTGTTGGTGACCAGGATCAACGTCGTGGCCTGCGCCTTTGCCATCGCGGCTGCGCCGACCATCGTCTTGCCCGCGCCGCAGGGCAGCACGATCACCCCCGACCCGCCGGCCCAGAACGAGTCGGCGGCCATCTCCTGATAGTCGCGCAGCTGCCAGGGCTGGGTGGCGAAGTCCAGGCCGATCGGGTGCGCCTCGCCGTCCACATAGCCGGCCAGGTCTTCGGCCGGCCAGCCGATCTTGAGCAGCATCTGCTTGAGTCGGCCGCGTTCGCTGGGATGCACGACCACGGTGTCGTCGTCGATTCGGGCGCCGAGCATCGGGCTGATCTTCTTGTGCCGCAGCACCTCCTCCAGCACCGCGCGGTCCAAGCTGATCAGGGTGAGCCCGTGCGCCGGGTTCTTCGCCAGCTGCAGCCGGCCGTACCGGGCGATCGTGTCCACGATGTCGACCAGCAAGGGTTGGGGGACCGGGAACCGGGAATAGCGGACCAGCGCGTCCACCACCTGCTCGGCGTCGTGTCCGGCGGCGCGGGCGTTCCACAGTGCCAGTGGGGTGATCCGGTAGGTGTGCACGTGCTCGGGTGCGCGCTCCAGCTCCGCGAACGGTGCGATCGCGGCCCGGGCGGCCGGCGCGCCCGGATGGTCGATTTCGAGCAGCAGCGTCTTGTCGGACTGCACGATCAACGGACCGGATTGCGGATCGGGGTTCACAAGCAGTCCATGCTAGCGACGGGTGCCGACAGTCACGCCACGCGCAGCCGCCGTACCCACTCGGCGAAGCCGGGACAATGCGAGAGCGCGGTATCCAACCCCACCTGCTCCAGGATCGCTACGCCGTCCCGGGTCTTCATGTACGTCGAGTCGGCTGCGATCAACCGCTTCGACGGGGCGGTCGTCGGACCGTCGTCGACCAGTTCGGCATCACCGCTGTATTCGGCGAGCATGCGCTTGCAAGCGTTCGCAAGTCCGACATTCGCGAGTACCTGATCGACGCTTCCCGCGGCGGCGACCACGAGTGTTTCGAATTCGTGCAACGCGAGGAACGGCAGGAATCGGCGGTCGCGTGGGAGGGCAGCGGCCATCGCGGCTGCCCGGGATCGGACGCAACCACGAGGTGGATGTTGCGGGCCGCCACCGCAGTCACATCGTGGCGCGTCCGTGGGATAGCCGTAGTAGTCGATCAAGGTGGTGATCAGCGTCCAGTGCCGCTCGGCCAGCAAGTTTCGCAGGATTCGGTCGTAGTGCTTCCATCGGCCACCGCCGCGGTGTGCTCGACCGCTCGCCGCGTGCTGCGTATGGACCACGATCGGCTGGATCGAAGTCGTGTCCCAGCCGAGATACGGCTGGAGAACCCGGCTGACGAACGCCTCCTCGGTCTGACCTTCGACGACGATTGCGATCCGGCGCATCACGAAGTGGGGCGAGTCGCATCGCTGGCTCGGGGGCGACCACCGAGCAGGTTCATCTCCCACAGCTCACCGAGTGAGTAGTCCTGGAGCCAGGTTGCGAGCTGCTCACGATCTGGTCTGGCCACCGTCGTCGACCCGGCGACGCGTTCGACGACGGCGACATCGTCGATCGAGAATTGCCCCAGCAGAGTGACCGATTGGGTTGCCGCGACGATTCGCCGACCGCGGGCCGCTGCCCGCATCAGCTCGGCGAGCTGGTGAATTGCTGCGGGATGCAGACCGAGCTCGGGCTCATCCAGCACGATCGTGGTCGGCGGGTTCGGCTGCTGCAACAGCGTGGCCAGGCAGATGAAGCGCAGCGTTCCGGAACTCAGCGCCGACCCGCCGAAGACGTCGTCGATCCCGCGTTCGCGCCAGCGCAACAGAACTATGTCGCCGACCGGCTTCAGTACGAAATCGTCGAAGAACGGCGCGACGCCGCGCACGGACCGGACGACTCGGTCGTAGTTCGACCGGGAGTGTTCGGCCATGTTCAGCAGCACCGCCGCCAGGTTTCGCGCGTCGTCGTGCAGCGTGTCGTAGTCGGCGGTGTCGACGCTGCGCAGGGGCGGCGCGTCGATGCTGGTGTCGTCGAAATGGAAGACCCGGCAGCCGGCGAGAATCCGCGCCAGATAGTCGCTGGTAGGGGTCGCGTCGGTGGCTGACTGCAAAGCCGACTCCCGGTGACGTCCGAGATGAACGTCGTGGGACTTCGGATAGCTGTCGGAGTCAGGGGGGACATCGCGGTACTCCTGCACCCGCTCGTCGAGTATGGCGGAGTCGCCGGCGGCCGCCCGAAGCGTCATCGTGTAGCCATTGCTGAACGGTCCCTGCAACGGATCGTCGGTCCATTCGCTCCACACCATGACGACGATCTCCTCGGCTGTGCCACCGTTCCACCCCCGGTGCAGCATTCGGCCGAATCCCTGCCTCGCAACGTAACTCTGCAGCTTGCCGTCGACCGTATAGCCGAGAAGTTCCAGCGCATCGACGATGTTGCTCTTGCCGGAACCGTTCGCACCGACCAATAAGGTGACTTCGCTCGACAACGGCAGCCTGAGCCGGTCGATGGACCGGAAGCCGGCGATCGTCACCGACGCGAGTGGCTGCGCCATGTGCTCATGCTAATCAGCCGGACGCAGCTTGCCGGTCGGACCGACGGCGTCGTGACGTACATTCGGGCGTGGCGAATTCAGCTCAGCTGCCTGGTTCCGGGCTCCGCATGTTGGCTCGGCTCGTGACCGGATACCAGGTCCGCGACGATCGGCAGACCCCGCACGCGGTGTTGCACACCGGTCCACACCGGGTGTTGCGCCGCTACGGACCACCTGCATCGGCCGCCGACCGCCCGCCGGTTCTGCTGGTCCCACCGCTGGCGGTGTCGGCCCGGTGCTACGACCTGGGGCCGGAGCAGTCCGTGGTGGCGGAACTGGCGGCGATGGGCCGACTGCCCTACGTCGTCGACTTCGGCGACGTGTCCCGCGCCGACGCTCACCTGGGGTTTGCCGACTACTTCGACGACATCGTGCCGGAGGCGATCGCCCGCACCCTGGCCGATTCCGGTGCGGACCGGTTGGACCTGGTCGGCTGGAGCCTCGGCGGGACGATCTCGCTGCTCACCGCGGCGGCCCACCCGGACCTGCCGATTCGTTCGATCACCGCGGTCGGAACGCCGCTCGACTACGACGCGATCCCGCCGTACCCGGCGGTGAAGCGGGCGTTGCCGCCGGGTGGGACGGCGGTCGTCACCGAAACGCTGCGGGCGCTGGGCGGAATCCCAGCGCCGCTGGTGCGGCTGGGTTACCGCGCGACCGCGTGGGAGCGCGAGCTGCGCAAGCCGGCCTACATCGTCGCGCACGCCGACGATGCCGATGCGCTGGCGCGGATGCAGGTGATCGATCGATTCCAGAGCACGATGCCCGGCTACCCGGGTCGAGCGGCGGTCCAGATGTGGCAGAACTTCGTCTATCGCAACGAGCTGGCCGGCGGGGTGGTCGACTTCGGCGATCGCCGGGTCGATCTGACCGCGCTCGTCCAACCGGTCCAGTTGTTCGGCAGCCATCGGGACGCGATCGCCAGTTGGCGCGCCGCTCATCACGGCGTCGAGGTGCTGACCGGTGCCGCGCAGGTGCACTTCGAGACGGTCGAGGCCAGCCACCTCGGCCTGATCGTCGGCGCGGCGGCGACCGCCGAGACCTGGCCGCGAGTAGCGGAATTCCTCGCCGCGCTGGACGCCGCCGACGGTGATTCGGACAACAGGTGAAAAGTCCCGCTGCCCGAATGTTCGGGATGTTCGCCGTGATCGCCGTGCTGCACGTGGTCGGCTGGGGCACGCTGCTGGCGCTCGTCGTGCCACAGCACTTCAGTGTCGGCGGTCAGATCCTGGGCGTGGGGATCGGCGTCACCGCTTACACCCTCGGTCTGCGGCATGCTTTCGACGCCGATCACATCGCCGCGATCGACAACACCACCCGCAAGTTGATGACCGATGGCCAACGTCCGGTCGCCGTGGGTTTCTTCTTCTCGCTCGGTCACTCGACGGTCGTTTTCGCGATGGCGGTCGCGCTGTGGGCCGGGGTGTCCGCGCTGGCCGGACAGGTCAGCGACGATTCATCCCGACTGCACCAGTACACCGGCTTGATCGGCACCACGGTCTCCGGGGTGTTCCTCTACCTGATCGCGGCGCTCAACCTGGCGATTCTGATCGGGATCGTGCAGGTGTTCCGCCGGATGCGGCGGGGCGAGTACGACGAGGCCATGCTGGAGAACCAGCTGGACAACCGCGGGCTGCTCAACCGATTTCTCGGCCGGTTCACCCGCTCGATCACCCGGTCCTGGCAGATGTACCCGCTCGGCATCCTGTTCGGACTCGGTTTCGACACCGCCACCGAGATCGCGTTGTTGGTCCTGGCCGGCACCAGCTCGGCGGCCGGGTTGCCGTGGTACGCGATCGGCTGCCTGCCGGTGCTGTTCGCCGCCGGGATGAGCCTGCTCGACACGATCGACGGCGCGTTCATGAATACCGCCTACGGCTGGGCCTTCGACCGGCCGGTCCGCAAGGTGTACTACAACATCACCATCACCGGGCTGTCGGTGGTGGTCGCTTTGGTGGTGGGCACGATCGAACTGCTCGGTCTGGCCGCGGAACGGTTCGGGTGGACCGGCGGCTTCTGGGATCTGATCGGCGCGATCGACCTGGGCATCGTCGGCTACGCGATCGTCGGCCTGTTCGTGCTGACCTGGGCGGTAGCGGTGCTGGTCTGGCGGTTCGGCCGGATCGAGCAGCGGTGGACCGCGCATCTGCAATGACCGCGCTCGCCCCGGCCCCTACCGGCCCGGGCTTATTCCACCAGCGATACCGACAGGATCCGGTGCAAGGTGAAGTGCCGGACCGCCTCGGTCGCCGGGTCGAATGCATCCAGCTGGCCCCCACCGACCCGTACCGGCTCGACGATCCGCTGGGTGGCCGCACCGTGGGCATCCACATAGGCGATGCGCACCGCCTGCTTCGTCCGGACCGCCAGTTGCAGCAGCGCCACCGCAGCGGCGCCGACCGCGCGGCTGCCGTCCGGCCGGACGTCGGTGCCGTGCCGGGTCTTCGCTGCGCGGTCGCCGGCGCGCAGCTCGCGCACGATTCCGGCGATCTGCGCCGGCGACGGCTCCGTCGGCAAGCGCAGCTGCGGCCGTTGCCGGCGGGTGGCGACCCGGGCGCCCGTGGGCCGCAAGTCGATGATCGTGCCGGACGAGTCTTCCCCGGCCGGGGCGAAGCCGGCTTCGCGGAGCTGGGTCAGCACCTCGGCCAGCGGGGCCTGGGCGACCGCAACGGTCGGGGCGAGCGCGCGCAGGGCGAGTGCCTCGGCGACCGGCGCGTTGAGCACCTCGGCCAGCACGGCCGGGTCGTCGCAGCGCAGGAACGCACCGGCTATCCCCGCCCGGAGCCGACCGTGTCGCCGGGCGACGTCGTCGATCAGGTAGGTGAGCGCTTGCGGCACCGGGGTACGTGAGTGGGTGCCGAACAGCGCGTGCAACTCCGTTGCGCTCGCTCCGCCGTCCAATGCCCGGCGGACCGAGGCCTCGCCGATCCGGTACACGGTCGCGGCTCCGGCCGACTCGACGTCGGCGACCGCGGCGATCCGGTCGGCGAGTTCGGGCACCAGCGGTCCGGGGGCGACGATGGTGAGATCGGCTTGGACCAGCACATAGTCCACCGGCTGCGGTAGGGCGGAGGCCATCGCCGCTTCGGCATCGGTGCCGGTGAGCAGTGCTCGGCCGGGCGTGCTCAGCGCACCGCGACCGAGTACGCCCAGCGCGCTCGCCTCGGCCAGCGTCGCAGCGACCATCGCCGGGGTGAACCGATGTCGCCGGCGCGGCCGGCGCCAGGCGATGATCCGGGCCAGCGTCTCGGCCGACACCTCGGCGCCGGGATCGAACTCGGCGAGCAACTTGAGGACCGTTCGCCGGTCACGTGGTGCGGCCGCGGTCCGTATCTCGTCGGACAACGCGGCGATCGGCTTGTCGTTGACGTCGCGCATACCGACCAGCCATGGCCGCCGGGGCAGCTCCAGCCATGCCTGGGCGAGCGTGCCCCAGCGGGCTGCGGCGGGTGCCGCCAGCCAGACGTCGGCCGCCGCGGTCGGCGCCCAGTAGTCGTCGGGACCGGTTCCGCCGGGATTGCGCTCCGGACCTGGTTCCGGTTGTCCGCAGCCGATCAGGTTTGCTCCGGCGAGCAACTCGACCAGCAGACTCATCCGGTCCTCGGGAAGCCCGGCAACTTTGCCGATCCGGCGCAGCTCGCGCACGCCGAGACCACCCGCCCGCAGGGTCGGTGCCGGGGCGCGCCCCAATGCGGCCACGGTCTCGACGCAATGTCGCAGGAGTTCCAGCACCTCACCGGCAGCAACCCCGTCCACATCGGCGATCCGGTGTCGTTCCGGCGTCGCCACCGGCGCGATCAGGGAGTCCGGGTCGGTCACCGGTTCGTTCCGCAAAACCTGGCCGACCTGTTGGGGCAATGCCACCGTCTGCTCGTCGAGCCAGGTCAACAGACTTCGGGCCAGCAGCTGTTGGACCGGCCGATCGGCGGGGGTACCCGGAGCTGCATCGCGGGTGCGGCCGATCGGGGACGAGGTCGCGAGCCGGTCCAACAATGTCCGGGCCGGTTCGTCCAGCTCGGCCAGGGCGGCCCGGATCTCCGCTTCGTCCGGCCCGGTGGCCGGTTCGAACGACGCGCCGACCGGCCAGGGCAGGGCATCCGGCGCTGCCGCGACCACCTCGACGGTGTCGTCACCCCAGGCCAATGCCCGGTCGATCAGTTGATCCAGCGCCTCGTCGACGGCGGCCGGCGTGGCCCGGCGATCGAGTAGCTCGTGCACCTGCGCCCGGGACACCGGACGGTGCACCGCGTCCAGCAGCGCCAGCGCCTCGAGCACGGTAAGGGCGACCGTGTCCAGGTCGTCCGCGCTGCGGACAACCGACGGCCGCTGCCCGGCACGCGCCGCGAGAACGTCCATCGTGCCCGGGACCGGCACCCCGAGGTCGGGCCGCAGCTGCAGCAGGGCGGCCAGTTGGTCGTCCGAGCGTGCCGAAAGCCAGTCGGCCAGTCGGCCGGTGTCCTGAGCTGCGGCGGTCATCCGATTCAGAATAGTCACCGCGCCCGACAATGCCGGTCGGCGTCGAGCGCCGAGGCCGTGTCAAATCGGATCGGTCGTGTCAAAATGTGCCCGTGGTCAACAAATCGAAGCAGCCCTACGTCGATCCCGGCTGGCCGGCTGTCGGCGACGACGAGCATCCGGTCACCGAGCTCACCGCGACCCGGTCCGGTGGACTGTCCCCGTACGGCGAGGACACCGAGTTTCCGGTTCAGGCGGACCGGCTGCCGTACATCCATCCGCACACCGTGATCAATCGCTGATCTCGCCGATCCGTAAACCGAACAGCGGCCCCGCACCGGAATCCGGTGCGGGGCCGCTGGTGTTCGTCGGTGGCCGGGCTCAGTGCCCGGTGCCCAGCGCCTGGCCGATCAGGTCGGTGATCGCCGGGGCCAGCGTGGGATTCTGCTGCTTGAAGTCGGTGTATACGTCCAGCGCAGGCTGCGGAATGGCGGTGCCACCCTGCTGCATCGCCTCGATCCGGGTGTCGACCGCTTGGTAGGCGTTGGCCGACGCGTTGTCGGTGCCGGTATCGACGCCCAGGTCGGTCTCGGCCTCGACGCTCGGTGCGGCAACCGCAAGGTTCTGACTCGGCGCCGGCTGCTGCCATTGCGGGGCCTCGATGTCGATCTTCGGCGGAGTCGGTGTCGCGACCTCGAAGGACCGGCTGGTCGGGCCGCTGTTCAGGCCGAGCTGGGACGAGCAGGATGGCCAGGCGCCCCAGCCTTGGCCCTGCAGCACCTTCTCGGCGACGACGATCTGCTGCTCGCGAGTGGCTTGGTTGGCTGACGGGGCGAACTGGCCGCCGCCGTAGCCGCTCCAGGTGCTCGGCGAGAACTGGAGACCACCTTGGAAGCCGTTCCCGGTGTTGATCGCCCAGTTCCCACCGGACTCACACTGCGCCAGCTGATCCCAGTCCGAATCGGGCGCCGCATTTGCGGTACCCGCGTAGGCAACGCCCGCGGTGCCGATGATCGCACCGGTGACGGCGACCTTCG
Source organism: Skermania piniformis (assembly GCF_019285775.1). GTDB lineage: Bacteria > Actinomycetota > Actinomycetes > Mycobacteriales > Mycobacteriaceae > Skermania > Skermania pinensis. The sequence goes on along the minus strand of NZ_CP079105.1, from coordinate 3,519,946 downwards.
CGACGGTGCGGCCGGTGTTGCTCGGCTTGCGATGACGTCCGCTCATAAGTTGAGGTATTCCTCTCCGTACGCACCTGCGAGGTCAGCTGTCGGGTTCGGGCAGAGAGGTCGCCCGGCCGTCGCTCCGAAGAACGTCGGCTTCACCCCGAGAAAGGATCTGGCGATCCTTTCGGGCCCCAATCGGTGGGACCGGTGGGTCCCCCGCCCTCGTCCCTGAGGTGTGGTCGTTCCGGGTCCGCGGGACGAGGCTCGGCGCGGCGATCCGGACGACGGCCGTCAACCGACCGTGTTTAAGACGATACGTGGCGGGGAACAGAAAATCACTATTCGGTAAACATCGCGTCGGGTGTTGCCGACCTGCTGCGCAATTCCATAGATTGTTATCGATTCCCAGGTCGAGGCCGCTATCGGTGCATCGCTGGGGTGGTGTCCGGCGCGTCGACGCCGAATCGGTGTGAGGTATGTCACGTCGAGTGTGGACGAATGGGGTCGGGTGTCGGTCTCGACCCTGACCTTCCGGTAACTCGAATGTCCGGTGTCGGATCGGGTGGACCCGGGTAGACTTCGGTTTTCGTGCCCGGCCCGATGCCCGGGTGCGTTCTTCTTGTGTACGTACCTCGGCGGGGTCGCATGTCCCTGCCGAGGGTGCGGACGCGACCGGCGAACAACAACGAGCGGGTGAGCACGGTGCCGACCGGCAAGGTGAAGTGGTACGACGTCGAGAAGGGCTTCGGCTTTCTCTCTCAAGACGACGGCGAGGACGTCTATGTCCGCTCGTCTGCCCTCCCCGCCGGGGTGGAAGCGCTCAAACCGGGCCAGCGGGTGGAGTTCGGGATGGCCGCGGGCCGTCGGGGCCCGCAGGCGTTGAGCCTGAAGCTGCTCGGCCCGGTGCCGTCGGTCCGCCAGGGCAAGGCGGTCGCAGCCAAGAAAGAGGCGGTGGCCAAGCGGCACACGCCGGACGAGCTGCACGGCATGGTCGAGGACATGATCACGTTGCTCGAAGCGACGGTGCAGCCGGACCTGCGCAAGGGCCGTTACCCGGACCGCAAGACGGCGCAGCGGATCTCCGAAGTGGTCCGGGCCGTGGCCCGCGAACTCGACATGTAAGCGACCCGCAGGTCAGGCGGTCTTGATCGACCAGACCGCACGGGCGATCGGCAGGCCGGCTCGGTCCACCGCCGCCGACGGGAGCTGGATCTCGACCCCGTTGAGCTGAAGGTCCCGGCTGGACTCCACGGTGACTGCGGTCGCCTCACCGGTTCGGTATTGCCGATCGGTGGTCACCACCGTGCCGTCCGCGCGCTGGTGCACGGTGATCAGATGCCAGGGTGCGGCGGCGATGGCGTCGGGCAGCGACAGCTGCAGCGGCTGACCGGCCGGCACCTCCAGATCGACGGTGGCGCCGGTGCTGCACGCGGTGAGATCGATGCTGCAGTATCGCAGCGGGGGCACGGTGTCCGCTCGACCGTAGGAGTATGCCGTGATCGTCGGCTCGGCCGGTGGCGCAGCGCGGACGAGCACGATCATCACGGCGCCGAACGCTACCGCCACGACGACGAGTAGAGCACCGAGGATGAAGGCAATCCGGCGGGTCCGGGGATGCAGGTTCACGTGGCAGGCTGTCCTGTCGGTCGATGGGTGACCCGCGTGCCGTGCCCGGCCGGCACCCCGGAATCGGTCCGGCTGCGATCGTCGTGCGGTGGCGGGTCGGCGTGCACCGGGCGGTTGCCGCCGAGTCCGGGTAGCAGGGATCGGCCGGAATAGCTCAGCGCGGTTTGCAGCAGGCCGAGTGCCAGCAGGCCGCCGATCGCGGTGAAACCGATCCAGTATTCGGTCGGCAGCAACACGCCGGCGGCGCCGCCGAGCACCCAGCTCAACTGCAACACGCTCTCCGAGCGGCCGAACCCGGAGGCGATCGATTCGGGCGGCAGATCATCCTGGATGGCCGCATCCAGCGAAACCTTGGCCAGGGCGCTGGCGCAGGAGGCGATCAGGGCGGCAATCGCGGCGCCCAGCAGATTGTCGGTGATCGCGGCCACGACGGTCACCACCGTTGCCGCGACGGTGCACTGCAGCACCACCAGCGTCGGGCGGCGGAACGCCAGCCGCGCACCGCTCGCGTTGCCGGAGAAGTTACCGATCGCCGCGGCCGCGCCGACCACTCCGAGCATCGATGCCTGGGCGACCGGATCGTGCTCGGTGCGCGATTTCGCCACGAAGGCGACGAACAGCGTGAGGAAGCCGGTCAGTATTCGGATCGTGCTGTTGCCCCACAGTCCGGTGACCACAGCCCGGCCCAACGGCTGGCGCCGACTCGGACGGGTACGGCGCCGGTAGGTGATCGTGGTAGGTACCTCACCGGCGGTGATCTCCACCCAGGACGGGATGCGCAGGCTGAGGATCGCGCCACCGACCGCCAGCGCGGACAGGAACCACAGCACACCGGTCGAGCCGGCGAGCAACGCGATCGCGCCGGCCGTCGCGCCGGCACATATGGTCCCGCCGATCAGGCCGAATACGGTCAGCCGGGAATTTGTCCGAACCAGATCGATGTCCGGTGGCAGCACTCGCGGCGTGACCGCACTCTTGAGTACCGAGAACGACTTGGACAGCACCATCATGGCCAGGGCCACCGGATACAGGCCCCAACCGTTGAAGTTGAAGATCAACAAGACGGCCAGCGCAGCGCGCAAGCCGAACGAGGCAGCCAGGGCGACGCGGCGACCGTGCTGCAGCCGGTCCAACATCGGCCCGATCAGCGGCGCGACCACCGCGAACGGCGCGATGGTGATCAACAGGTACAGCGCGACCTTGGTGCGGCTTTCCGACGTGGCCGCGGAGAAGAACAAGGTGTTCGCCAGTGCGACGCCGAGTGCCGCATCCACCGCGAAGTTGAGCATCGTGACGTAGATCAATGCGGTGAGTCCGGACTTGTCGGCGCCGTTCGCCGAGGCCGCCCGATGGAAGACGGCGAGGCCGCGCCCGGTCAGCTGACGACTCCGCATCGCGACCACCCGGGTGACGGTGATCTTGCGGGGCAGCTGTGGCCGGTCGTCCGGCTCCGGCGCGTCCGACACCGGGTGTAGCGGCGGCAGCGGGGTGCGCCGGGTCGGGGTGTGCGCGGGCGGCTGCAGCGGTGGTACGTCATGCAGCCGGCTCGGCCGGTGATGGCTCGGTGGGTAATTCTGGTATCCGGGATGGTGCGCCCCGGCGTTCGATGGCTCCGGTGGCTCGCTCACGACGTCAATTCTCGCCCATCGAGTGGGTCTTGTGCAGGCCACCCACGCCGGGTCATCGCTCGAACCGAACCTCGAACATGCGTGGCCAGAACTTTCCGGTGAGCAGGAATCGGTCCGTGCCCGGCACTTCGGCGATGCCGTTGAGCACGTCGTCGCCGGACGCCGCGGGCAGGCCCGCCCGGGCCCGCAACCCGGCGGCGTCGATCCGGGCCAGCACGGTGCCGCGGTCGGGATCGATCTGCAGGATCTCGTCGGTCGGGAAGACATTGGCATACACCGACCCGTCCGCCGCGCAATCCAACTCGTTGAGCTGCGTGCCCGGCGCCGTGGCCACCGTCACCGTGCCGACCGGGGTGAACGCGGCCGGGTCGCGGAAGGTCAGCGTCGTGCTGCCGTCGCTCATCACCAGCCGATCGCCCTGGGCGCACAGTCCCCAGCCTTCGCCGGTGTAGCCGACCCGACGGCGTTCGACCAGGGTGTCCGGGTCGCGCTCGATCGCGACCTGGTCCCGCCAGGTGAGCTGCCAGAGCGCGGTGTCGGTGACCGCGATGCCCTCACCGAACCAGCCGGCGGGCAGCTCGGCACGGGCCAGCTCGACGCCGGACGCGTAGTCGGTCATTCGGACCTGTGACCGGCCGACCAGTCCGGTGCTCTCGTAGAGCCGGTTCCCGACGAAGGTCAAGCCTTCGGTGAACGCCGCCGGGTCGTGCGGCCGGTCGGACACCGGCACGGCCCGCAGCCGGTCGGTGGGGGAGCCGGCCGGAGTGCAGCTCACGGCGGTGGCCGCCAGCAAGGCCGACAGCAATCTGACCGCACGCATATCCCTCACCCTGCCACGCCGCGCACAGTTCGCCCCCAGCGGTCATCTCCGGCAAGATGGTCACGTGACTGTAACTACTTCGTCGCCGGTCGTCCCGACGCGTCCGGACCCGGCTGCCGCCGTCGAGACCGCTCGCGCGGCCCTGGCCGAGCTGGGCGAGACCGCTGTCGGTGCGCACCTGGGTGTGACGGTCGAGGACGAGTGTGCGGTCACCCACCGGTTCGCTGCCACGTTGCCGGGCTACCACGGTTGGCAATGGGCGGTGGTGCTGGCGGCCGTGCCCGACGCCGACCGGGTCACCGTGAGCGAATCGGCGTTGTTGCCGGGTCCGGAGGCGCTGACTGCGCCGGAGTGGGTGCCGTGGGACCAGCGGGTTCGGCCCGGCGACCTGACGCCCGGCGATCTGCTCGCGCCCGCCGCGGACGATCTGCGCCTGACGCCGGGCTTCACCGGCACCGGGGACCCGGCGATCGACGATGTCGTCGCCGAACTCGGTTTGGGCCGGACCTGGGTGCTCAGCCGGGACGGCCGGCTCGACGCCGCGCAACGTTGGTACGACGGCGAGTTCGGGCCGGCAGCGGAGATGTCCCGGTCGGCGACGGCGCGATGCGTCGATTGCGGGTTCTATCTCGCCTTGTCCGGCGCGTTGCACGACGAGTTCGGTGTCTGCACCAACGAGTACGCCGCCGACGGGCGAGTGGTAAGCGCCGGCTACGGCTGTGGCGCGCACTCGGACACGGTGATCCCGCCGACGCCCGGGCTGCCCGACTTCGGTCCGTACGACGACGGCTCGGTGGAGCTGGTCGATCCGGCCGCCCGCGTCGAGGAGGTCTCGTCGCGGTAGCGGACCCGTTCGACACCGCAGCCCTTCGCGAATCGATCCTGGCCGCGTGGCGTAGCTCGCCCACCCGGCTGCGCGAGGACGCGGCTACCGAAGCCGATCTGATCCGGTCCGGCTACCGGGATCGGGCGTTCACCGAGCTGACGCAGAATGCCGCCGACGCCGCGAATCGGGCCGGCGTGCCCGGCCGGCTGTCGGTCCGGGTCGTCGGACGCGCACTGCACCTGGCCAACACCGGTGCGCCGCTGGATCGGGCCGGAGTCGAGGCGTTGACCGCGTTGCGCGTGTCCGGCAAGGATTCGTCGGCGGACGACCGTGCGGTCGGCACGGTGGGCCGGTTCGGCGTCGGGTTCACCGCGGTCCGCACGCTGTCCGACGAGATCGAGATCCGGTCCAGATCCGGCTCGGTGCAGTTTTCCGCCGATCGCACCCGGTCGGTGCTCGTCGATCGGGGGATCGCTGCCCCGGTCGACCCGGCGGTGCTGCGGCTGGCCTGGCCGGTCGAGGCCGAACCGGTCGGTGGCGATACCGAGGTGATCCTGCGGCTCCGGCCGGACGTCGACGTGGCCGACCTGCTCGACCGAATGCGCGCCGAAGCCGTCGAGCTGCTGTTGGAACTGCCGGCGTTGGTCCGGATCGAGATCGCCGGCGTCGGATTCGAGCGGACCGTGACCGAACTCGGTGACGGTCGAGCGTTGGTCACGATCGGCGATCGGTCGTGGTGGCAGTACCGGGCCGGACCGGCGCGTTGGCTGCTCCCGGTGCGCGAGGGGCGACCGGTGCCGGCGCCGCCCGATGTGCTGCGCGCGCCGACCCGGTCGGACGAGCAGCTGTCCTTGCCCGCGTTGCTGATCGCGCCGGCGCAGTTGCAGCCGGACCGGCGCCGACTGCTCCCCGGCGCTCGGCTCGACGACGCGGTGGTGCGCGCTTACCCGGCGTTTGCTCGAACCTTGCCGCCGGCCGAGCGGCTGGTGTTGGTTCCGGCGCCGGGCTTCCCGCGGAGCGAGTTGGACGGGGTGCTGCACGACCAGCTGCTGGCCGAGCTCCGCGGACAGCCCTGGCTACCGGTACTCACCGAGCCCGGCGGGTCACGCGCCCCGGCCGTGCTGGCGCCGGCCCGGGCCACGGTTTTTCCCGGTCTGACGACCGCCCTGGCCGCGGTGCTGGCCGAGGTCAGTGCTGCCTTGGTGATCCCCGACCTGTCGGGCTCGGCCGCGGCGGCCGAGCTGACCCGGCTGGGGGTACGCCGACTCGGCCTCGCCGACCTGGCCGAGTCGGTCGCCGGGGTGCAGCGGCCACCGGCGTGGTGGGCTCGGCTGTACGCCGCGCTGGAGCCGTTCGTCGTCGATCGTGCGGCCGCCGCCGAGCTCGGTGCGTTGCCGGTGCCGCTGGCCGACGGCCGGTTGGTCACCGGCCCCCGCACCACACTGTTGCTCACCGAGCTCGGCGACGCGGGCGCGGGCACCGGGGTGAGCTGGGCCCGGGTGGTGCACCCGGACGCAGCCGACCCGTTACTGGCCCGGCTGGGTGCGCGCGCGGCGACCGCGGCCGAGTTGCTGGCCGAACCGGAACTGCTCGCCCTGCTCGATGCCGGTGCGCCGGCGCCGGCGACGGTGACCGCGGTGCTCCGGTTGGCCGAGACCGTGACCGACCCGGCCGACCTGCCCGCCCAGCTGGGTCTGCTGCCGCTGCCCGACGACACCGGTGCGCTGCGCGCGGCCGACGAGTTGTTGCTCCCGGGCGCTCCGCTGGCGTCCTTGCTGGTCGCCGATGCACCGTTCGGCACCGTCGCGGCCGACCTGGTCGAGCAGGTAGGGGCACGGGCGCTGCGCGCGGTCGGCGTCGGCTGGGGGTTCACCGTGCTGCGGGCCGCCGATCCGATCGGCCCCGATCCGGAGCTCGACGACGCCGAGCTCTGGTGGGAAAGCTTGGCCGAGGACCCGCCGGAACTGGTGGCAGTGCGTGACCTGGACCTGGTGGCCGACGGTGCCTGGGCTGCCGCCCTCGGTTTGCTCGCCGCCGAGCCGGCCACCCGGCCCCTGTTGGCCGACCCGGTCGGGTACACCGGTTGGTGGCTGCGCCGGCATGTCCGGCTGGCCGGGGTGCCGCTCGCGCGGCTGCGCCGGCCGGCCGACCCGTCGTTCGCCGGGCTGTTGGACGAATGCACCCACCCGGACGCGGCGGCCTTCGCCGGGTTGCTGGCCGATCCGGAGCGGATCGACGCCGATCTGGCGCAGGCACTCGTGGACGCGCTGGGCGATCCCGGCCGCAGCCCGGACCCGGCCACCGTCGTCGACGTCCATCGGCGGCTCGCCGGGGCGGTGACCGCCGGTCGGCTCGACCCGGAGTCGGTCCGGTTGCCGAATCTGGTGCGGGCGGTCACCGGTGCCGTCGCCGAGCCGGATGTCGCGGTGGTGGTGGACCGACCCTGGCTGGCCGCGGCGATTCCGGCGGACCGCCTGGTGGTGGGCGAGCCGCGCACCGCCACCGCGCTGGCGGCGCTACTCGACCTCCCCGTGGCCTCGGACCGGATACACGGCCGGGTGGCGTCGGTGGGGCGGCCCGGTGCGTGGGCCGCAGCTCCGGCCGCGGTGCTGGCCCAGGTGTTCTTCGGCATCGACGGCGGTGAGGTCGTCGTGATTCACGAGAAGCTGACGGTCCGGCTCACCGGGGACGTGTCCGGTGAGGTCGCGGTGGGGTGGTGGGTCACCGACGACGGCGTCGTCCATCTGCAGGACTGGCTGGCCGGTCACCTGGATTGACGTGGCGCGCGGTGTGACCCTAACGTCGCGGACGTGGTACGGCTGAGCGTCGAAGAACGACGCGCTCACCTGGTCGAGGCGGCTATCGGGCTCGCCGAGAGCAGAGGTGTGGCGGCGGTCACGACGCGGGAGGTCGCGCACGCGGCCGGGGTGTCGCTCGGGGTCGTGCATTACTGCTTCGAGAACAAGGACGCCCTGATGACGGCGTTGGTGACGGCTCTGTCGGCGCGGCTGCGCGAGGTGGTGCGCGCCGCGAGCACCGATCCGGCCGAGGTCGGCACCGGGATACCCGCGCTGCGCGGGGCGATCCGCGCCGGGCTGACGCAGCTGTGGCGCGACATCACGGCCGCCCGCAGCCGCCAACTGCTCGGATTCGAGACCGTCACCTGGGAGCTGCGGGTGACCGGCGACGCGCTGGACCGGTCGTCGCTCGCCCGGGAGCAGTACGCGACGAACGGCGTTGCGCTGGCGCAGCTGCTCGATCGGCTGGCCGCTTCCAGCGGGACCAGCTTCACTCTGCCGGTCGCCACACTGAGCCGTTCGGTCTCGGCCATGCTGGACGGTCTGGTCTTGCGCTGGCTGGTGGACGGGGACGCGACAGCGGCGGCCGAGCAGTTGGATCTGCTGGCCGACACGCTCGCCGGGCTCGCCCGGCAGAGCTGAATCGCACGGTGCTGAATCGCACGGTGCTGAATCGCAGGTATCGCCAGCAGCCGGCGAACAGTTCAGGACAGCCCGGTTTGGGCGGTCTTGGCGCCGCGCCGCGCCGCGGCCCGTTGCACCGAGAAAATGGTGTAGCCGAGTAGGCCCACCGCCAGCCCCATCAAACAGACCGGGCGGGCCTCGGCCCAGCGTGCTCCGGACAGCCAGACCACCGCGGTGGCGATCAGCCAGGCGACGGTGCCGACCGCCAGCACCGGCAGCGGATCGGTGAACCGGGCCGGGATGTCGGGGACCGACCTGCGGTCCGGATCGCCGATGAAGTCGGTCACGACCCCCAGGCTACCGGCGCTCGGTCATGTCGTGATTAGATCGGCTGGCTAACGTACCTTCCCGTATCGTCGGTTTATGACGACAGCACCGGACCTTCGCTCGCTGGCGAGCGAGCTGTCCCTCTCGGTGGTCCGGCTCACCAGACACCTGCGCGGTCGTCGGACGGACGCGACGGTGTCGCTCACCCAGCTGTCGGCGATGGCGACGCTGAGTCGGGACGGCGCGATGACCCCGGGCGCGCTGGCGGCCAAGGAGCGGGTGCAACCGCCGTCGATGACCAGGGTGATCGCCGCGTTGGACGACCGTGGTCTGGTCGATCGGCGACCGCATCCCAGCGACGGCCGGCAGATCATCGTCTCGCTCAGCGAGGCCGGGCACCGGTTGATCGCCGACGAGATGAGCGCGCGGGACGCCTGGCTGGCCGAGCAGTTGGCCGCGCTGCCCGAGATGCAGCTGCGGGTGCTTCAGGACGCTGTCGTGATCATGAACGAGATTGTCGCCGAATCGGATTGACCCCACCGGGGTAGTCCGACCGCTCGCCGGTCGCTACGATCTCGCGGCCGAGCGGCATCAGCGATACCGGGATCAGCTTGAGATTGGCCCAGCCGAACGGAATTCCGATGATCGACAAGAACAAGGGAACGCTGGTCAGGATGTGCCCGAGGGCCAGCCACCAGCCCGCAACCAGCAGCCACAGCACGTTACCGAGCAGCGACGGCGCGCCCGCGTCCGGCCGGACCACGGTGGTGCGGCCGAACGGCCACAGCACGTAGCCGGCGATCCGCCAGGACGCGATGCCGAACGGGATGGTCACGATCAGCACAAAGCAGACCAGTCCGGCGACGAAGTAGGCCAACGCCATCCAGATCCCACAGCAGATCAGCCAGAGGATGTTCAGCAGAATCCCGACGAGCTTCATCACTCCACGCTACCGATGCGGCGACGCCGGTCGGCGAGTTTCCGGCAGGATGGCCGAGTGGCCGACGTGATCGATATCGACGATCCGGCCGATCCGCGGCTGGACCGGTTTCGCGACCTCGCAGTGGCGGACCGCCGGCCGGATCTGCCGGTCGGGCGAGGCATCGTGCTCGCCGAGGGGGCGTTGGTGGTGCGGCGGATGCTCGCATCCCGCTTCACCCCGATCGCCCTGCTCGGGGTGGAGCGTCGGCGGGCCGAACTGGCCGCGGACCTCGACGCGATCCCGGCACCGTTCTATCGGGCGACAGCGCCGGTCATGGCGCAGGTGGTCGGGTTTCACCTCAATCGTGGAGTGTTGGCCGCCGCGCCGCGACCGCCGGAGCTGCCGCTCGATCAGGTCCTCGCCGGCGCGGCGACCGTCGCGGTACTGGAGGGAGTCAACGATCACGAGAACCTGGGTGCGATGTTCCGCAACGCTGCCGGACTCGGCGTCGACGCGGTGTTGCTGGGCCCGCGGTGCGCCGACCCGCTCTACCGGCGTTCGGTCCGGGTCTCGATGGGGTATGTGCTCCGGGTGCCGTTCGCCCGGATAGCCGATACCCGGTCCGATGCGTCGTGGCCGGTCGAGCTGGACCGGTTGCGTGAGCGTGGTTTCCGATTGGTGGCGCTTACCCCGCGGCCGACCGCACGGCCGTTGCCGGCGGCGGTGCAGGCGGATCGGGTGGCCTTGCTGTTCGGTGCGGAGGGACCGGGACTGAGCGACGAGGCCATGCGCGCGGCCGATGTATCCGCGCGGATTCCGATGCCGCCGGACGTCGACTCGTTGAACGTGGCCACCGCCGCGGCGTTGGCCTTCTACGAACGGCTGCGGGGCTCGGGATGAGGCCGGCCACGATCGGCAGAGATTCCGGCCGGCCGACGCCGTGGGGTACCGGTCTCCTGGTCGCCGCGTTGTGCGCGGCGTTGACCACAGTTGCCCTGGTCGCCTTCGGGACCGCGCTGGCGGCGGTGAGCCCGGTGCTCACGGTGCTGGTGAATCTGGTCGCGGTCGGTGGTATGGCACCCACGTTGCTGCGCTGGCGGTCGGCCCCGGTGGCTCGCTGGGTGATCTACGGCATCGGAGCCGGGGTGGTGCTGGGTTGGTTCGGGCTGTCGGTGGCGGCGCTGGCCGGTCGATAACCACCGGTTCGCTCAGCGCGCGCTCGGGCGGCGCTGAAAGAACCGGCGCAGCCCCCGCCGGGGGGCGCGGCGGTCGGCCGCCGCGGAACTCGTCGGCACCGCCGCCCGATCGCCGGGTGGTTCGGCCGTGGGTCGGTCCGCCGTCCCGGCCGGGGCCACGCCGAGCGGTTGCAGAGTGAACGCCCAGAGCGCGATCGTGCCGAGGTCCAGGGGGTCGCCGGGGCCGTAGCCGAAACCGAGCCAGTACTGGTTCGCGGCATCGGCGAACAACGCCGGGTCGAACGGCAGCCACTGCGGGTCGGGTAGCTCGCCGAGATCCGCGACGATCGGGTGCCGGCCCGACCAGTACGGCAGTTCCCAGGACTGGGGCAGGCCGGCGTCTTCGTGGATATGTACCCGGGTGGCGCTGAACGAGCGGCGCAGCGTCTGCTCTTCCCAGATGGCAAACCCGCCCCAGGCATGTTGTGGATCGGTGGCGATCAGCACCGTGCGGTCCGCAAGCGCCGGATAGACGTAGCGGTCGGCCAACTCGCTGGGGTGTGGGGTGGTCAACTCGCGGGCACATACCACGGTGAGGCCGGCGTAGACCCCGACGAGGATCTCGTCCGGGCCCAAGCTGACCTGATCGGCCAGCGTCGCCGACTCCGGTCCGGCCACGTCGTAGCCCGGAAAGAGCTGGCGAGCAAACGCCTGCGCTGCATTGCGGTCCGGGACCGGATAAGCGCGGAGTACGACGGACGGGTCCGGCGTCTCGACGTACCACACTGTCGAAACAGTCGTGCCCAACACATGTCCTCTCGCCCCGGTCGCTCGACAGCCTAACGGAATCGATACCGGTGCGACATACTTCGACGGCGCGAGCGGTTGTCGCGCAGGGGCGTTCGGCGGGCTACGGGTTAGTTACCGGAGCTGCGCACGCCGAGCAGAACGTCTTCCCACGAGGGCACGGGCGGCTTGCCGCGCTTGTCCCGGGTGCCGGAACCGGCGCGTTCCGGCGCTGCGTTCGGCTCCGGTTCCGGGTGGATGGCCGGCTGCACGGACTCGCCGTAGTCCAGCGTCGGCTGTTCGCGCGGGTCCGTCGCGGGTGCCTCGGCGGTGGCCTTCGGCGTATCCGGGATGCTGGCCAAGCCGCGTAGCGGCCGACCGAAGTCGGGGTCGATCAGCGCGTTCGCCGGATCGTCGAGTGCGGTGAGCGAGCCACCGTGGGCGTCGGGCTGGAATCGCCAGTGCGCGGAGATCACCGAACGTCCGGCGGTCCATTGCAACTGTGCGATCCAGTGCCCGGCGTCGTCCTTCCAGGCGTCCCAGGTGGCGGTTTCCAGGTCGTGGCCACGCTCCCGGAACGCGGTGGTGATCACCTCGGCGAGGGTCTGTACCGACGGCCCGTTCGGCAACAGCGGGTGGCCCTGTTGGGCGAGGTCGGCGGCCCGGGAACGCTCGAGCAGGACCGGGTAGGCGAACTTCTCCACCTTGACCGCGGACATACCGGACTCGGCGGCTACCTGCTCGACGGACGCACCGGCCCGGATCCGAGCCTGGATTTCGCGCGGGCGTAGCGTGCTTTCCATTTCGATCTCGATCTGTCCGAGGCGGGCAAGGTCTCCGCGGGTAGCGGCGCGCAGCTTCTCGTCGGCGGGCAACCGGAACTTCTGGCCGGACTCGGTGTCGACACAGATGATGTGCTTGGCGTCGGGCGCAAGTCCCACTACCCGTAGCTCTCGCACTGTGTCTCTCCCTCCGGGGAATATTTCCCCCTTCGAGCCGGGCGGTGTCGCGCTGAGTCTCGCCGACCGCATGATTGCACCGCCCTGCCCGGCGACCCTAGCCGATCGATCGGTCGCGGTGTGGGAGGCGCGCGCTCATCCGAGCTGTTCGACCACCCAGTCGACACAGCGGGTCAGCTGGGTCACGTCGTTCGGCTCGACCGCCGGGAACATGCCGATCCGCAGCTGGTTGCGACCCAGCTTGCGGTACGGCTCGGTATCGACGACACCGTTCGCCCGCAGCGTCTTCGCCACCGCCGCGGCGTCCACGGTCTCGGCGAAGTCGATGGTGCCGACCACCTGCGAGCGGTGCGCCGGGTCGGCGACGAACGGGGTCGCGAACTCGCTGGCTTCGGCCCACGAGTAGAGCCGGGCCGACGAGTCGGCGGTGCGGGCGACCGCCCAGTCGAGCCCGCCGCGGGCCAGGAGCCACTCGATCTGGTCCGCCAGCAGCAGCAGGGTGGCCACTGCCGGGGTGTTGTAGGTCTGGTCCTTGGTGCTGTTGTCCAGCGCGATCGGCAACGACAGGAAGTCCGGGGTCCAGCGCCCGGTGGCCTTGATCTCGGCGATCCGGTCCACCGCCGCCGGGCTGAGCACCGCGATCCACAGCCCGCCGTCGGCGGCGAAACCTTTCTGCGGCGCGAAGTAGTAGACGTCGGCGTCGGCGATGTCCACCGGCAGCCCACCCGCACCGGAGGTGGCGTCGATGGTGATCAGGGCGTGCTCGGACCCGGCCGGGCGGGTCACCGGCACGCTGACCCCGGTCGAGGTCTCGTTGTGCGCCCACGCGATCAGGTCGGCGGCCGGGTCGGCGGTCGGCTCCGGGGCCGACCCGGGGTCGGCGCTGATCACGATCGGCGCACCGATGAACGGGTTGTGCTCGGTGACCGCGGCGAACTTGGCGCTGAACTCGCCGTAGGTGAGGTGCAGCGACCGCTCCCGGACCAGCCCGAAGGCCGCGGCGTCCCAGAATGCGGTGCTGCCACCGTTGCCGAGCATCACCTCGTAACCGTCGGGCAGGGTGAACAGCTCGCGGAGCCCACCGCGGATCCGGCCGACCACGTCCTTGACCGGACGCTGCCGGTGGCTGGTGCCGAACACCGAGGCCCCGACATCCACCAGCGACTGCAACTGTTCGGGCCGCACCTTGGACGGTCCGCAGCCGAAACGGCCGTCGGCGGGCAGGAGGTCGACGGGGATGGTCGGGGTGCTGGTCGGCGCGGTCATGGCGTTCAGGCTAGTGCCGGGACCGACCGGCGTCGGTGCGCGGGTTCCGAAGCCCCCGTTGGGTCAGAAGGCGGCGGTGGGCTCGTCGCCGCTGCCGGGCCTGATCCGGGCCTTTATCTTGCCGACCGCACCGATCAGGCGGCGAGCGCCGGGGGACAGCGGCGGGCTGAGCACAGCGTGTTTGCGGACGTGCTCGGGGATGTGCCAGATCGACCAGGTGCCGGCGTAGAAGATCGCCGAATCGCCCGGACGCAGTAGCACCGGGGGTCCGTCGCCGGACTGCACCTCGACCTCGCCGCTGATGATGCACACCGTCTCGTCCACGCTGAAGTACCAGCGGAACCGGCCCGCCGTGCACTCCCAGATGTAGTTGCCCGCGCGACCGTCGGTCGATCCGGCCCACTGGGTGACCCGGGCTTGCGGGTTGCCGTCCAGAATCCATGCGGGCTCGATCGGTGCATCGGCCAGGCCGGCGTCGGCGCCGAGTGTGGTGGTGACCAAGTCAAGATCGATTGTCTGCATCGGCCGAGCCTATCCAGGCTTTCAGTGGGTTTCGCTGGGCAATTCGAGGATGTTTTGGTTTTGCTGGCGGATCTGCGACCAACCTGCGACGTCGGCAGGCTTGCGTGGGCCCGGTCCGGTGTACAGCGCGGCGGGCCGGACCAGCTTGCCGAGCTGTTTCTGCTCCAGGATGTGCGCGCACCAGCCGGCGGTGCGCCCGCAGGTGAACATCGCCGGCATCATGTGGGCCGGCACTTCGGCGAAGTCCAGGATGACCGCCGCCCAGAATTCGACGTTGGTCTCGATCGCCCGGTCCGGCCGCCGCTCGCGCAGCTCGGCCAGAGCCGCCTGTTCCAGCGCCGCGGCCACCTCGTATCGCGGTGCATCGAGTCGGCGAGCGGTGTCCCGCAGCACCCGGGCCCGCGGGTCCTGCGCCCGATACACCCGGTGACCGAAGCCCATCAGCTTTTCCTTGCGGTCCAGGATGCCGCGGACCAGGCCGCGGGCGTCGCCGGTGCGCTCCACTTCCTCGATCATCGGCAGCACCCGGGCCGGAGCGCCGCCGTGCAACGGTCCGGACATCGCGCCGATCGCGCCGGACAGCGCCGCCGCCACGTCCGCGCCGGTCGAGGCGATCACCCGGGCGGTGAAGGTCGACGCGTTCAGGCCGTGTTCGGCCGCAGACACCCAGTAGGCGTCGATCGCTTCGACATGTCGTGGGTCCGGCTCGCCCTGCCAGCGGGTCATGAACCGGGCGGTCACCGTGGCGCATTCGTCGATCACCCGCTGCGGTACGGCCGGCTGGTGAATTCCCCGAGCCGATTGCGCCACGTAGGACAGCGCCATCACCGACGCACGGGCCAGCTGCTCCCGCGCGGTGTGGTCGTCGATGTCGAGCAGCGGCCGGTAGCCCCAGATCGGCGCGAGCATCGCCAGCGCAGCCTGCACGTCCACCCGTACGTCGCCGGTGTGCACCGGCAGCGGAAACGGCTCGGCCGGCGGCAGTCCGTCGCCGAACCGGCCGTCCACCAGCAGCGCCCAGACGTCACCGAAGGTCACCCGCTCGGCGACCAGATCCTCGATATCCACGCCGCGGTACCGCAGCGCGCCGCCGTCCTTGTCCGGTTCGGCAATCTCGGTGGTGAACGCGACCACGCCGGCCAGTCCGGCGACGAACGCCGGGGGAAACTCCGGCGGGGTGATCACATTCTGCGGGGCAACCGGAGCAGTCATCGGGCGTCTCCATCATCGTGCGTCCCCCGTCGTGAACAGAGGGTGCGCTGGCCGTCGATCTGCACGATAGTCCCGGACCGGATCGGGGTACCGTCGGGCCGGTGTCCGACGATCGCCCTGCCGCAGACCCCCTCGACCTGGGCCGGATGCGGGCCGAGTACGGCGGTGCCGACAAGTTGACCCAGTACGGCGGTGCCGACAAGTTGAACCAGTACGGCGGTGCCGACGAGCTGACCGAGGATTCGCCGGCCGCCGGATGGGTGCCGCTGCTGCAGTCGTGGCTGGCAGATGCGCGGGCCGCGGCGGTCGCGGAACCGAATGCGATGGTGCTCGGCACGGTCGACGCCGCCGGGCATCCGGCCACCCGCACCGTGCTCTGCAAAGGCCTGGAGCCCGACGGCATCGTCTTCTTCACCAACTACGGCTCGGACAAGGCTCGGCACCTGTCCGGCAACCCCTACGCATCGGCCACCTTCGCCTGGCCGGCGATCGGCCGGCAGGTGACGTTGCGCGGGCCGACCGAGCGGGTGCGGCCGGCGGAGATCGCCGACTACTGGCGAATCCGGCCACGCGGCGCCCAGCTCGGTGCGTGGGCGTCGGCCCAGTCGCGGCCGATCGGCTCCCGGGCCGAGCTGGACCGGCTGCTCGACGCGGCGGCGGCCCGGTTCGGTGATACCGAGCCGATCCCGATACCCGAGGAATGGGGCGGTTTCCGGTTGCGGCCGGACACCGTCGAGTTCTGGCAGGGGCAGGTGAACCGGCTGCACAACCGGATCCGGCTCACCCGCGGCAGCGCCGGCTGGAGTGCGCAGCGACTCCAGCCGTGACCGGGCCGCGTCCGGCGGCTCGGCGGATGCTCGCCGACACCACACCGCTGCGGTACCCGGCCTTCCGCCGGTTGTGGGCGACCAACATCGTCACCGTGATCGGCGGCCAGCTCAGCGTGGTCGCGGTGCCGCAGCAGGTGTTCGAGATCACCCGCAGCTCCGGCTATGTCGGTCTCACCGGCGCCTTCGCGCTGATCCCGCTGATCGTGTTCGGTCTGTGGGGTGGCGCGTTGGCCGACGTGCTCGATCGGCGGCGGCTGCTGTTGGGCACCGGAGCCGGGCTGGGCGTGACCTCGCTGGCGCTGTGGGCGCAGGCCGCCGCCGGTCTGGACAACGTCTGGCTGGTGCTCGGTCTGCTCGCGGTGCAGCAGTCGTTCTTCGCGGTGAACCAGCCGACGCGCAGCGCGGTGCTGCCCCGGCTGCTGCCCGGTGAGCAACTGGCGGCGGCGAATTCGCTGAGCATGACGGTCATGCAGTTCGGTGCCATCGCCGGGCCGGTGCTCGCCGGCATCCTGATTCCGGTGATCGGCTTGTCCACCTTGTATCTGCTGGACGCGATCGCGCTGCTGGCAACGCTGTGGGCGGTCTGGCGGCTGCCGCCCTTGCCGCCGTCCGGCACCGTCGGGCGGGCCGGATTGCGCGCGGTGTGGGCCGGCTTCGCCTACCTCGCCACCCAGCGAATCTTGTTGGCGTCGTTCGTGGTCGATCTGATCGCGATGGTGTTCGGAATGCCGCGGGCGCTGTTTCCGCAGATCGCGCACCAGACCTTCGGTGATCCGGCGGCCGGTGGCCCGGCCTTGGGTCTGCTGTTCGCGGCGATGTCGGTCGGTGCGGTGGTCGGCGGGGTCTTCTCCGGTTGGGTGCCCCGGGTGCGGCGGCAGGGCCTGGCGGTCGTGGTGTGCGTCGGGCTCTGGGGCGTGGCGATGATCGGTTTCGGGGTCGCGGTCGGTGCGGCGTCCGGCCGATCGGGGATCGGCTCGCTGTTGTTCTGGATCGCGTTGGCCTGTTTGGCTTTCGGTGGTGGGGTGGACATGATCTCGGCCGCCTACCGGCAGGCGATGCTGTTGCAGGTGGCCACCGACGAGATGCGCGGTCGACTGCAAGGCGTGTTCATCGTGGTGGTGGCGGGCGGTCCGCGAATCGGGGATGTCGCCCACGGCGCGGCTGCGGCGAGCGTGGGAACCGCGGTGACTGCAGCCGGGGGTGGGGTGTTGGTGATACTCGGGGTGCTGGTCGCCGCCGTCGCCTTCCCGGCGTTCGTGCGGTATCGGGTCGACCGGACCGGTGGCAACGGACCGGCACAGCTTGCCTGACAAACCTGAACCGCTACGACAGACTTGATGCCATGGCCGAGCCAGCGATGCCAGCAACCGATGTCGCCCGATGTTATCCGATAACGTACGGCAGCTATCGAGCCGAGGTGGTCGCAACCGGTGCGGGTTTACGCTCGTTCGAGCGGGACCTGTCCGGGCGGCCATGGCAATTGACCGAGAGCTGGCCGGCGGGGACCAAACCGCCGCTGTCCGCGGGCCTGGTGCTCGCTCCGTGGCCGAACCGGATCGCCGACGGCCGTTTCTATTTCGACGGGATCGACCACGAGCTCGAGCTCACCGAACCGGCCCGGCACAACGCCAGCCACGGACTGGTCCGGCGCCGGGAGTGGACGTTGGTCGAGCACACCGAACATCGGGTGGCCCAGTCGATCGACGTCGGTTTGCACAAGGGCTGGCCGTACCCGATGCGGCTGAGCGTCACCCACGATCTCGGCGCGGACGGGCTCACCGTCACCCACACGGCGACCAATACCGGGACGGTTCCGGCGCCGTACGGTTTGGGAATCCACAGCTTTGTCCGGGCCGGCGACGCCCCGCTGGACGAATGCACCCTCGTGCTGCCGGCCGGGGTGCGGCTGCCGACCGATCCGGAGCGGATGCTGCCGGTCGGCCCGCCGGTTCCGGTACGCGGGACCGAGTTCGATTTCGGTACCGCCAGGTCGCTGCGCGGGGTCTGGCTGGACACCCCGTTCAGCTCGTTGGGGTACGACTTCGACGGCCGGGCCCGAACGGTGCTCCAGCCACCCGACGGGCCGGCCACGGTGCTCTGGATCGACGCCGATTTCCGTTGGCTGCAGGTGTTCACCGCGGACCCGGCGCATGATCAGGCCTATCCCGATCGTGGGCGCGCGCTCGCCGTCGAGCCGATGACCTGCCCGCCGGACGCGTTCAACTCCGGCATCGACCAGATCGTGTTGGCGCCCGGCCAGACCTGGAGTGCGCAGTGGGGCATGACCAGCCTGGCCGGCTGACCGCCCGGATCACCGTCTGCGGCGAGGGGTTGATCGACCTGGTGCCGCGGGGCGACGACCTGCTGTCCGCGTTGCCCGGGGGCGGTCCGTTCAACGTCGCGGTGGCACTCGGCCGGCTGGGTGCCGAGGTGGGCCTGCTGTCCCGGCTGTCCACCGACCCGCTCGGCGAGCGGCTGCTGCGCCGACTGCGCGCGGCCGGCGTCCGCACCGACGCGATCCAGCGGGGCCCGGAACCCACCACGCTGGCACTGACCTCGTTGGATGCCGCGGGCGCGGCCGATTACACGTTCTATGCCGGCGGCACCGCGGATCGGCTGGTGGTCGATCCGGGCGCACCGGCCGCGACCGTGCGGGCACTGTCGTTCGGCACGTTGTCGCTGGTCTTCGAGCCGGGTGCGACGGTGTACGAGGCGGTGTTGCGCCGGGCGCACGCAACCGGTCGGTTGGTGCTGCTCGACCCGAACGTGCGACCCGGCGCGATCGCCGACCCGGCCCGGTACCGGGAACGGTTCGCCGACCGGCTCCCGGCGGTGGACGTACTGAAGGTGTCCACCGACGACCTGGCGTGGCTCGGCGGGGACCCGGCGGATTGGCTCGCGGCCGGGGTGGGGGCGGTGCTGCTGACCCAGGGCGGGGCGGGCCTCACCGTGTTGTCGTCGGCCGGTCGAATAGCGGTGCCGGCCGTGCCGGTCGTCGTCGCGGACACCATCGGTGCGGGCGATACCGTGCACGCTGCGCTGCTGTTCTGGCTGGACCGGCGGGGTGCGCTGGACCCGGCGGCGGTGCGGGCGCTGACCGCCGCGGACTGGGCGCAAGCGCTCCGGTTTGCGGCTCGAGCGGCGGCGGTGACGGTTTCTCGACCCGGTGCCGACCCTCCTTGGGCGGATGAGCTCGGCTGCGACTAGCGTCACGGCCAACAGTCGTGAACCGAGAGGGATTCGTCGTGTCCGTCGAGAATCAGCCCACGCTCGCCTACCCGGGCGGCGAGTACCCGATGTCGATCGCGAAGGCGACCGAGGGGAACGATGGGATCGAGCTTGGCAAACTGCTGGCTAACACCGGTTACACGACCTACGACCCGGGTTTCGTGAACACCGCGTCGACCAAGTCGGCGATCACCTACATCGACGGCGACGCCGGCATCCTGCGGTACCGGGGTTACCCGATCGAGCAGCTGGCCCAGCGGTCGACCTTCATCGAGGTCAGCTATCTGCTGATCTACGGTGAGCTGCCGACCCCGAGCCAGTTGGAGGACTTCACCGACCGGATTCGTCGGCACACGCTGCTGCACGAGGATCTCAAGCACTTCTTCGACGGGTTCCCGCGCAACGCCCACCCGATGCCGGTGCTGTCGAGCGTGACCAACGCGCTGTCGGCCTACTACGAGGACTCGCTGGACCTGCACGATCAGGCTCAGGTAGAGCTGTCCACCGTGCGGTTGCTGGCCAAGTTGCCGACGATCGCCGCCTATGCCTACAAGAAGTCGGTCGGTCAGCCGTTCCTCTACCCCGACAACTCGCTCGGGTTGGTGGAGAACTTCCTCCGGATGACCTTCGGTCTGCCGGCCGAGCCGTACGAGGTCGACCCGGAGCTGGCTGCGGCGCTGGATATGTTGCTGATCCTGCACGCCGACCACGAGCAGAACTGTTCCACCTCCACCGTCCGGCTGGTCGGCTCGTCCGAGGCGAACTTGTTCACGTCGGTATCCGGCGGGATCAATGCGCTCTGGGGGCCGTTGCACGGCGGTGCCAATCAGGCCGTCTTGGAGATGCTGGAGCGGATCCGGGCCGACGGCGGCGATGCGGAGAAGTTCATGCGCCGGGTCAAGAATCGCGAGGACGGGGTCCGGCTGATGGGCTTCGGGCACCGGGTCTACAAGAATTACGACCCGCGGGCTGCGATCGTGAAGAAAACGGCCGATGCGGTGTTGAGCCGGCTCGGTGGCGACGATCAGCTGCTCGAGATCGCCAAGACGGTGGAGGAGCGGGCGCTCACCGACGACTACTTCACCGAGCGCAAGCTGTACCCGAACGTCGATTTCTACACCGGGGTGATCTACCGCGCGATGGGCTTCCCGACCCGGATGTTCACCGTCCTGTTCGCGATGGGCCGGCTGCCCGGATGGATCGCGCACTGGCGGGAACTGCATCAGGAGCCGGTCCGGATCGGCCGCCCGCGGCAGGTGTACACCGGCTACAGCGAACGCGAATACCTCGACCTGGCCAGTCGCTGACCTGCGCCGAGCCGCGCAGCCCGTTCCCGAACCACCGAGTACATTCCCCGTCGAAGAGGAATCGGAGACCGCGATGACGGACCTGACCAAGCCCGAGATCGATTTTCCGGTAGGCCCCGCGCCGACCGAGTTGGTCGTCGAAGACCTGCGGATCGGTGACGGAGCCGAGGCGGTGCCCGACGGTGCCGTCGAGGTGCATTACGTCGGGGTCGAGTACGACACCGGTGCCGAGTTTGATTCGTCCTGGAGCCGGGGCGAATCGATCCAGTTCCCGTTGCGCGGGTTGATCCGCGGTTGGCAGGAGGGGATTCCGGGGATGCGAGTGGGTGGTCGGCGGCAGTTGACCATTCCGCCCGAGTTGGCGTACGGACCGGCCGGGTCCGCGAATCGGCTCTCCGGCAAGACCTTGATCTTCGTCATCGACCTGCTCGACGTCGGCTGAGCCGATTGGTGGGTGCCGTCGGCTGAGCCGATTGGTGGGTGCCGTCGGCTGAGCCGATTGGTGGGTGCCGTCGGCTGAGCCGATTGGCCCCTCTGCGCCTCGATCGGCGCGATTTGTGCGCGTATCGCACTCGTGTGGCATGCCCGCGGGTGCGATACGTCGCTTTTTTGCAGCTTCGCGGTTGCCGGCGTTCCGCCGTCCCGTGCGAGGCTGTGCTATTCGAGGCGCTGCCGACGCGAGCCTCGTGTCTTGCGCGAGGGTTCGGTTGTTGTTCGGGCCCGATCGGGCCCGCTCTGTTTGGTGACGGTTCGGCCCGACCGGCGTGTCGGCGCAGTACCGGCCGTCCGGTCCGGGCGAAGATGATCTTCAGTTGGGGGAGCACGTCGTTGCCGGCTTCCGGGTCCGGCATTCGGCTACTCGGCGGTAATTGGTCGGTAGTTATCGAATCGATGCCGGCCGGTGGCTGGGGGCATGTCAATGCGTCCAGCTCCGATATACTTGTCCGGAAACTCTGAACCCGTCGTGCCGGGGTACTGCCACCCGTCTGGAATACCCGAAGTCGGCATGATTACCGAAGTCGCTACAGGCCATCGAGGGCGAGGTCAGTTGAAAGTGAGTCGCGAATGACCGCTGCTGTACCGCGCAAGCGGTTCGGAATCAGCGATTGGCGCCTCGGCTGGAAGGTCGTCGCGGTGATCGCGGTGCCGCTGATCCTCATGCTCGTTTTCGGCGGCCTGCAGATCTGGTCGCAGCTGGATCGATCGCGCCAGCTGGCTGCGGCTTCGGCCGCAGCTGCGGCGATCCCGGCGACCGCAGACCTCGATGCCGCTGCCGAGGCGGTGGCCGCTGCCCAGGCAAGTGGGACGTTCGCCGATACCGAGTTCGACGAGCTGGGGCGGCAGATCGGCAACGCGCAGACGCTGCTGGACGGGGGTGCGCTCACCGCCGACTCGGCGGCCGCACTGCGGGTGGTGGTGGACCGGGCGAAACAGATTCAGGCGGCCGGACGGACGCCGGCGAGCTCGTTGACCAGCTTGGCCGACACCGTCCGTGACCTGCAGAGTCAGGCGGTGCGTGCGGTACAGGCGGCCATCCCGGACGAGCCGGCGGCGGCTACCCCCGGTCGAACGGTCACCGACGCGCTCGCGCTGCGGCAGTCGTCCTTCGCGACCACCATCGCGACCTTGGAATTGTCCCGGGATCCGCGGCTGTCGCCCGATCCGGCGCTGGTGGCCATCGGCGGCGAGCGCGCGCTGCTGGCCAAGCTTGCCGGTGATCTGCCCGCCGGTGATCCGGTGATCGCCGACCTGACCCGCGGGGTGGACGAGCGGGCGCAGCTGATCGACCAAGGCGCATCGAGCCGTAGCTATTCGGTGTCCGACCTGGCGGATTCGGCCCGCGCCGGGGTCGCCTTGTCCAGTCGGGTGGTGAACGACGCCACCCGGCAGATCACCACCGATGTGGACGACCGGGCGGTCGCGGCCCGACGTGGCCTGATAGTTGCCGCTGGATTGTTGTCGGTCGGACTGTTGCTGGCTGTGTTGCTGGCGGTGGTGTTCGCGCGGGCGATGACCCGCCCGCTGCGCCGCCTGCGGGACGCTGCACGCAACCTGGCCGAGCACGAACTGCCGGCTGCGATCGACCGGATCAAGGTCGGGGAGAACGCCGAGAACATCACTCGCGAACCGATGCCGATCGACACCGGCGACGACGTCGGCGGCGTTGCTCGCGCGGTGGACGATATCCACGATCAGACCTTACGGTTGGCCGGCGAGCAGGCCAGCCTGCGACTGCAGGTCAACGACATGTTCGAGACGTTGGCTCGACGCTCCAAGTCGCTGGTCGATCATCAGCTCCGGCTGATCGAAGCGATGGAGTTCGAGGAGAAGGACCCGAAGCTGCTGGAACGATTGTTCCGGCTCGATCATCTGGCCGCTCGGATGCGGCGCAACGGGGACAACCTGTTGATCCTCGCCGGCACCCGGGTGCGTCGGGCGAAGACGGCGCCGGTGGAGATCGGCGACGTGCTCCGGGCGGCGATCTCCGAGGTGGAGGACTACCAGCGGGTCAAGCTGAACGCGACGCCGCGCGGCCTGCTCATCGAGCCGGCCGCCACCGACGTCGCGCATCTGGTGGCCGAGTTGCTGGACAATGCGCTGCGGGCGTCGCCGCCGGAAACCGACGTGCGCTTCAGCTTCGCCCAGGCCAACGACCAGGGCTTGCTGGTCGAGGTGGCCGACCGGGGGATCGGCATCCCGCCGGAGGAGATGCAGCGGATCAACGAGAAGCTGGCGACGGCGGCCGAAGTGGGGCCGAACACGGCTCGGCAGATGGGTTTGTTCGTCGTCAGTCGACTGGCCGACCGGCACGGCGTCGGGGTTCGGATGCGGCCGACCTTCGCGACCGCGCGCGATCCCGGGGTCACGGTGACGGTGCACATCCCGCGCCGGCTGATCATTCCGCCGGGCACCGTGCAGGGACAGGTCAGCCCGCACGCCTCGCCGCGGCACGCGACCGGGCCACAGCAGGTGGTGGATCCGAGCGCCGCCGCGCCGGCCACCGGCGGCATGCCGGTGCCGGTGATGATGCAGCCGGCCACCTCGGCCATGGTGTCGCCGGTCGCACCGCCGACCGGACCGATGACGACGCCGCCGACCGGACCGTCGCCGATGGTTCCGGCGGCGCCGGCCGAACCGCCGCGGCCCGCAGCTGCGCAAGCTCCGGCGCAGCCGCAACCGACGCCGCCCATGCCGCCACGTGGTCCCGAGCCGATGACCGGGCCGACGGCTCCGTTGTCCCGGCCGTCGCCGGTGGTCACGCCGACGCGCCCGTCCGGAACTCCGGCGCTGGCTCCGACCGGAGTTGCGCGGGCCAGCAACGGCAACCTCGTCGTGACGATGGGCAGCGACGATTCGACCTCGTCCGGCCTGACCTCGCAGCCCCCGGCGCCGCCGCGTGCCCCGCGCCCACCGGTTTCCGCACCGCCCGGGCCTGCCCCGGAACCGCGCGCGGAGCCGGTCGGTTACGGTTCCGCCGATCCGGCTGCCTCGGGTGCGGGTACCACGGAATCGTCGGTCGGCTACCCGGCACCGCCCACTCGGACGGCGTCCGGTCTGCCGAAGCGGGTCCCCGGCGGGACGATCGACATGATCCAGAACTCGCCGATCTTCTCGTTGCGCAGCGCCGGCCAACAGCCACCGACCGCGCCGATGCCGGCGCAGCACCAGCCGCCGACCGGTCCGATGCCCGCGCAGCGGCCGGTCTCGCCCCCGACCGGGCCGCCATCGCACGTCGGGCCGCCACCGCACGTCGGGCCGCCACCGCAGCGGGAGACCGGCTGGAACGGACGTCCCGCCGAGCCGTCGATTCCGCCCGGCCGGCACCGGAATCACGCCGATACGGCAAAGGCGGCGGCGTTCTTCCAGACTCGGCTGCGGCCCCCGCCGAACGCATTCCGTCGGGACGATCCACCGATTTTCGCCGATATGATGACGGCGTGGTTGGCCGATCCCACGGCGGAGTCGAGTGGGCCGCGCGGATTCGATTCGGCCGCCGACGAGGGCTGGCGCGTCGCGCAGTACGTCAGTGAGACACCGGTCGCGGAACGAACGTCGGTCGGGTTGCCGCAACGCACGCCGGGCCAACGACTGGTCCCGGGTTCGGCTCCGGCGGAACCGGCGCGCCCGTCCCGGAGCCGGTTGGATCCGGAGGCCATCCGGAACTCCCTGTCGAGCCATCAGCGCGGGGTCCGGGAAGGCCGTGCCTTCAACGCCGAGCAGGCCCGCGCCAGGACTGGCAAGCAAGACATAGGAGATAGATGAATCCCCATCAAGTCGCCGGGACGAATCGCCAGCTCGACTGGCTGATCTCGAACTTTGCCCAGGAAGTCGCCGGAGTCACCCACGCCGTACTGGTGTCGGCGGACGGCTTGCTGATGGCGGCGAGCGCGCAGCTTCCGTTGGATCGTGCCGAGCAGCTGTCGGCGGTGACCGCGGGTTTGGCCAGTTTGTCGGTCGGGGTGGCCAACCTGTTCGAGGGTGGCGTGGTGATGCAGTCCGTGGTCGAGATGGAGCGGGGGTATCTGCTGCTGATGGCGGTAGGTGACGGCTCACATCTGGCGGTGCTCACCAACACCTCGTGCGATATCGGCCAGGTCGGCTACGAGATGGCGCTCCTCGTGGACCGGGTTGGGATGGCAGTGGAAGCAGCTCCGCGGATTTCGTCCGGATCCTGAATCTGGGCCGATGACGACATACAACGGCGGCGGGCGGCCCGAACCCAGTATGGTTCGGCCCTATTCCTTTACGGCCGGACGAACCCGGCCGAAGGTTGACCTTGCGGTAGAGGCGCTGGTTCAGTCGCTACCGGAAAGCCAAGAGCGGCGGCACGAGTTGTCCAACGTGGAAGTAGCTATCGTCGACATGTCGCAGAAGTCGCCGTCGGTAGCCGAGGTCGCCTCCTGGTTGGGGATGCCGCTCGGTGTGGTGCGAGTGTTGGTAGGCGATCTGGTCGCAGCGGGGCACGTGCGGGTGCATGCCACGCTGCAGGAAGATTCGAGCGACGCCGATCGTCGCGACCTGATCGAAAGGGTTCTCAGTGGTCTCCGAGGCATCTGATGCGGGCCGGCCGACGTCGGCGAAGATAGTGATCGCGGGTGGCTTCGGGGTAGGCAAAACGACGATGGTGGGGTCGGTCTCGGAGATCGTGCCGCTGCGTACCGAGGCGCTGGTCACCAATGCCAGCGTCGCGGTCGACGACCTCACCGCCACGCCGAACAAGGTCACCACCACCGTGGCGATGGATTTCGGCCGGATCAGCCTGGCCCAGGACTTGGTGCTGTACCTGTTCGGAACGCCGGGCCAGTATCGGTTCTGGTTCATGTGGGACGACCTGATTCGCGGTGCGATCGGTGCGGTCGTCCTGGTCGACACCCGGCGGTTGGACGACAGTTTCGCGGCCGTCGACTACTTCGAAGCCCGCAATCTGCCGTTCCTGGTCGCGGTGAACGAGTTCGACGATTCGCCGAACTATCCGATCGAAGACATCCGGGAGGCGCTGGCGGTGCCGGCGCAGGTGCCGATCACGTTTACCGATGCCCGAGATCGGGACCGCACCAAGGAGACGCTCGTGCAGTTGACCGAACTCGCGTTGCGGCGAGTGGTCACGAAAACCGGGTGATTCCGGAACCGGCCCGGAACCCGCGCCGACGGCCGTAGGCTGCCTTGATGAATGGTTGCCGCGTGTTGGTGCCCATCCTGGCCGGGCTGCTGGCCGTGGCGGTTCTCGGCACCGGGTGCGCCGGCAGCGAACGGTCGTCCGATGCTGCGGGCAGCGCTGCCGTAGGTGAGGCGATGCCGGCGCCGGCGCTGGAACCGAAAACCGGGTTTGCCGGCGACGTCCAGCGCCAGCAGCAACCATCCGATGCGATAGCTCGGAAAGAAGTGGTGACCGGCTCGGTGACCATGGCGGCCGCCGATCCGATCCAGGTAGCCGGGCAGATTGCCGAGCGAGCCCAAGCGTTGGGCGGGCGGGTGGACAGCCGGAGCGAGCAGCGCGGTACGGACGGTGTCGATCCGAGTGCCACGCTGACCCTGCGGATACCGGCCGACCGGACCGACGAGTTGATCGCCGGCCTCGGCGACCTGGGCCGGGTCGCCGACGTCGGTATCGACCGATCCGATGTCACCCTGCAGTCCGATGATCTGGACGCCCGGATTCGAGCGCTCCAAGCCTCGGTCGACCGCCTCCGGGCGCTGATCGCGCAGGCGTCGAACACCGCCGACCTGATCGAAGCGGAGAAGGCGGTCTCCGATCGCCAAGGCGAATTGGACAGCCTCACCGCGCAGCAGCGTCGACTGAACGACCAGGTCGCATTGTCCACCCTGACCGTCACGATCACCACGGACGCGCAGGCGCCTCGGCCATCGGGGCCGAGCTCGTTCTGGGGCGGTTTGTCGGCGGGTTGGCATTCGCTGGTCGACTGGCTCGGCGACGTGGTGGTGTTCACCGGCCGAGCTGTGCCGTGGCTGGTCTTCTTCGGGCTGATCGGGCTCGGCTGCGGCTGGCTGATCAGGCTGTTGCCCCGGCACCGGCGGAAGGTGCCGCCCGACCCGGCGGACTGAACCGTCAGCTGCCACCGCCGAAGTCGAGCTGTCGCCACGCCTCGTAGGCGGCGATCGCCGCAGCATTGGACAGGTTCAACGAGCGCCGTCCGGGCAACATCGGAATCCGCAGCTGCGCGGTCACCAGCGGGTCGGCCAGCACCTCGGCGGGCAGCCCGGTCGGTTCCGGACCGAACAGCAACACGTCGTCGGCTCGGTAGGCGACGTCGGTGTACCGCATGGTGGCATGTGCGGTAAACGCATATACCCGCTCCGGCGCCAGCGCGGCCCAGGCCGCCGGGAGGTCCGGGTGCACGGTGACCGAGGCCAGGTCGTGGTAATCGAGGCCCGCGCGGCGCAGCTTCGGTTCGGAGAGGTCGAATCCGAGCGGCTCGACGAGGTGCAACTCACAACCGGTTGCTGCGGTCAATCTGATCGCATTACCGGTGTTGGGCGGGATTTGTGGAGAGTAGAACACAATCCGGTACATAATGATCATCTTCCGGCTCGATCCGTCGACCCACACGCACAATAGGCGGCATGTCGACTGTGGATATCGAGGCGATCCTCGACGAGGACTACACCGATGTTCAACTGAGGGGCGAGTACTGGCAGAAGCGCACCTACGTTCGGTGCCGGTTCCGCGCGGCCGACATGAGCGGCCTGCGCACCGAATCGGTGACCTTCGTCGAGTGCGACTTCACCGGCACCGACCTGGCCGGTTCGCATCATCACCGGACCACCTTCCGGCGGTGTCAGTTCACCGGTACCGCGCTGTGGCACAGTTCGCTCCGGGATTGTTCGATGGTCGGTTCGACGTTCATCAGTTGCCGCCTGCGGCCGATCGAGCTGGCCGGGGTGGACTTCTCCCAGGCCTCGCTCGGCGGGGCCGACCTGCGGAACACCGACCTGTCCGGCTGCCGGTTGCGAGCGGCCAATCTGGTCTTGGCCGATCTGCGCGGCGCGACGTTGAGCTCGGTGGACCTGGTCGGTGCGCGCACCACCGGACTCCGACTGGAAGGCGCCGACATGCGTGGTGCGCAGGTCGACACCGTTTTCTGGGCATCCACCGGACTGTCCGAGACCCGGGTCGCGCCGGCGCAGACGATCGACTACGCGCGGGCGCACGGGCTGGTCGTCGAGTAGCCGTCGGCGTCGGTGGCCTGGCGTAGCCTGGCTGCGTGACCGAGCCTGGCTGCGCGACCGATACGACGGTGGGCGGTGTCCCGACCGGGTCGGCGACGCTGCTGGACGGGAAGACCACCCGAGACGAGATCTTCACCGATCTCACCGCGCGGGTGGCCGCGCTGCGAGCCCGCGGGATCGCCGTCGGTCTGGGTACGGTGCTGGTCGGCGCCGACCCCGGCTCGGCCACCTACGTCCGACTCAAGCATTCCGACTGCGCCAAAGTCGGGATCGCCTCGATCCGCCGGGATCTGCCCGCCGAGACCACCCAGGTGGAGTTGCATGCGGTAATCGACGAGCTGAACGCCGATCCGGCGTGTACCGGCTACCTGGTGCAGCTGCCGCTACCGAAGCAGCTGGACGAAAGTGCCGCCCTGGAGCGGATCGATCCGGTCAAGGACGCCGACGGTCTACACCCGCGGAATCTGGGCCGACTGGTGATCGGCGAGGACGCGCCGTTGCCGTGCACCCCGCGCGGTGTCATCCACTTGTTGCGCCGCTACCACATTCCGCTCGACGGTGCCCACGTGGTGATCGTCGGCCGCGGTATCACGGTCGGTCGGCCGCTCGGGCTGATGCTCACCCGGCGCTCGGAGAACGCGACGGTCACGCTGTGTCACACCGGGACCCGGGACCTGGCCGACGAGGTGCGGCGCGCCGACATCGTGGTCGCCGCGGCCGGCGCCCCCGGCCTGATCACCGCGGACATGATCAAACCGGGGGCGGCGGTGGTGGACGTCGGCGCGGCCCGCGGTCCGGATGGCCGGGTCGGCGACGTGGCTGCCGATGTCGCCGACGTGGCGGGTTATCTTTCGCCGAACCCGGGCGGGGTCGGCCCGCTGACCCGGGCGTTTCTCCTCACCAATGTGGTCGAGTGGGCCGAGAAACAAGCCGCGAGGTGACCGCACGGTCGCCCGCCGGTCCGCGGCGGCTGGCCCAGGTGATCCGCACGCATCTACCGGTGGCGATCGTCGGGGTGATCTATATCGTGGCGGTGCTGCTGGTGATGTCGGATCGCTGGCGCCGCGGGGCGCTCGTCTTCGGCGCCGGCACGATGCTGGCCGGGGTGGCCCGCTTCACCGTGGCCGAAGGTCGGCTGGGCTGGTTCGCCGTGCGTGGCCGCCGATTCGACGCTGCGGCACTGGTCGTTGTCGGCGCGATCATCGTCTGGCTGGCCGCCTACATCGACCCGTTGGGCACCGGCTGACCCGCGCGGCGCCGACCGACCCGCAGCGTGCGCTCAGTCGGCGGCCGACCGGGCCAGATCCAGCGTTTCCACCAGGAGCTTGCCGACCGCCGTGGTTTCGGTGAGGAAGCCGTCGTGGCCGTCGCGGGAGGTGATGACCGCCAGGCCCGAGCACCCGGGCAGTCCCTCGGCCAGCTCCGCCTGGGTGTGTAGCGGATAGAGCCGGTCGGAGTCGATGCCCGCGACGATCGTCGGAACTCGGACGTCGGCCAGTGCGGCTGCTACACCGCCGCGACCGCGGCCGATGTCGTGCCGGTTCATCGCATCGGTGAGCAGCACGTAGGTGGCGGGGTCGAATCGCGCGGCGAGCTTCGCCGCCTGATGATCGAGATAGCTCTGTACCGCGTACCGCCCACCTCGCCACGGGTCTTCGCCGGCTTGCGCGGCGTTGCCGAAGCGGTCGTCCAGCTCGAATTCGGTTCGATAGGTGAGATGAGCGATGCGGCGGGCCAGGCCCAGACCGTGCAGTGGCACCCGGCCGGTCTCGTGGTAGTCACCACCTTGCCAGTCGGGATCGGTGGTGATCGCCGCCATCTGGGTGGTCTGGGTGCCGATCTGATCGGCGGTCGCGCGGGCGCCGGTGGCCAGCACGAGCGCCGCACCGACCCGGTCCGGGTCGCCGACCAGCCACTCCAGCACGCGCATGCCACCCATCGACCCGCCGACGACGGCAGCGAACCGGGCGACCCCGATGGCGTCGGCGAACGTCCGCTCGGCGGTGACCTGGTCGCGGATCGAGATGCCCGGGAAGCGGGAGCCCCAGGCGCGGCCGTCCGGTGCGGCCGAACCCGGCCCGGTGCTACCGGCGCAGCCGCCGAGCACATTCGTCGCCACGATGCACCAGCGGTCGGTGTCCAGCGGTGCTCCCGGCCCGACCAGGCCGTCCCACCAACCGGCCGGCCGGCCCGGGTCACCCGGCCCGGTGACGAGCGAGTCGGCGGTCAGCGCGTGTTCGACGAGCACGATGTTGTCCCGGGCCGCCGACAGCTCACCCCAGCGCCGGGTGGCGATGTGCACGTCGGGGATCGTCGCGCCGCTCTCCAGCCGCACGTCACCGATCTGGACCAGGTCGAGCCGGCCGTCCGGCGGCGGCAGGTACGCCGCCGCCGACGTCGGGTGTCGCCGCGCGGCGACCGGGGCCGACATCAGTTCGCGATCGCGGCGAACCCGGACTGCAGGTCGGCCAGGATGTCGTCGATTCCTTCGATTCCGACGGCCAGCCGAACCAGGCCGGGCGTCACGCCGGCGGCGGCCTGCTCCTCGGGCGTCAGCTGCGAGTGGGTGGTGGATGCCGGATGGATTACCAGCGAGCGCACGTCGCCGATGTTGGCCACATGGCTGTGCAGGGTGAGCGCATCGACGAACTTCTTGCCCGCGTCCACGCCGTCCGCCAGCTCGAACGCGATGACCGCGCCGGTGCCGTTGGGTGCCAGCTGCCTACCGCGCTCGTACCAGGCCGACGTCGGCAGGCCGGCGTAGGCGACCGAGGTGACGCCCGGCTGCGCGGTCAGGAACTCGGCGACCGCCTGGGCGTTGCGGACGTGCCGCTCCATCCGCAGGCTGAGCGTCTCCAGACCTTGTGCGATCAGGAATGCGTTGAACGGTGAGATCGCGGCGCCGAGATCGCGGAGTAGCTGCACCCGGGCCTTCAGTGCGAACGCCGGCGCGCCGAGGTCGGCGTAGACCACGCCGTGGTAGCTGGGGTCGGGCTCGGTGAAGCCGGGGTACCGGGCGGCGCCGTCGGCGTCGGTCACCGTCCAATCGAAGCGACCGCCGTCCACGATCACGCCGGCGATCGCCGACCCGTGCCCGCCCAGATACTTCGTCGCCGAATGCACCACGATGTCGGCGCCCTGGCTCAACGGCTGGATCAGATACGGGGTGGCGACCGTGTTGTCGACGATCAGTGGGATGCCGGCGGCATGCGATACGGCGGATACGCCGGGTGTGTCGAATATGTCGTTCTTCGGATTGGAGATGGTCTCGCCGAAGAACGCCTTGGTGTTCGGCCGGATCGCGGCCCGCCACTGGTCCAGATCGTCCGGGTCGTCGACGAAGCTCACCTCGATACCCAGTTTGGGCAGCGAATAATGGAACAGGTTGTAGGTGCCGCCGTAGAGATGCGGGCTGGACACGATGTGGTCGCCGGCCTGTGCGAGATTCAGGATCGCGTAGGTCTCGGCGGCCTGGCCGGACGCCACGAGCAGTGCCGCGACGCCCCCCTCGAGCGCGGCGATCCGCTGCTCGACGGCGTCCTGGGTGGGGTTCATGATCCGGGTGTAGATGTTGCCCGGTTCGGCCAGCCCGAAGAGTGCCGCGGCGTGATCGGTATCGCGGAAGGTGTACGAGGTCGTCTGGTAGATCGGCAGCGCACGGGCGTTGGTGGTGGGATCCGGGGCCTGCCCGGCATGAATCTGTTTGGTCTCGAACGACCAGTTCTCGGGCAGCGTCGCATCGCTCATCGGGGTCTCCACGGGGTTGTCGAGTTGGGCAAGAACAGGACGGGGCCTATCGGTGACCGCAACACATGGTCGACCTCCTGCAGAATCCGCGCTTGCGTACGCTTGCCGCGTACGCCCGGTCGCTCACCCGGAGCACCCCACCGCGTAGGAGGGTTGCCGGCCAGCGAGCCGGGGCTTGGCGCTGGCGCTCTTGACCTGCCCGCCATCTTAACGTGCGCCGGGCTCGACGTGCGCCGGGCCCGAACGCGCCGGACTCACTCCGACCGGGCCGTCGCCGCCAGGTGGCGATACGCGTCGAACGTCTCGACCACGCTCCGCCGACAGTGCGCCACGCAGGCTGCACCCGAACCGCAGTTGTCCCACTCGTCCAGCGCCACGTGCATGATCGCCTGCCAGGTCGCGATGGTGAGCCGGACCCGGAGCTCGGTCGGCTCGGCGCCGAGCCGGTCGGCGACGACCGTGGCCATCGCGTGTGCCTTCCGCTCCCCGAACTCGCGGCTGCGGGCGGCGACTGCGGGGGTGTCTCGGAGTATCCGGTGCATCTGTCGGAAGCGATCGAAGGCGATCGGTTCGCCGGCGGCCGCGATCCGGTCCAGCAGGCCGAGGTAGGCATCGCACAGCGCGCGCAACTCGTCGCCGGTCACCGGCTGCGCGCGAAGCAGCTCGGTCGTCACACGCAACACGTCCTCGACCGGGCCGAGGATGATGTCGTCTTTCGTCTCGAAATACCGGTTGACGGTGCGCGCGGACACGTCCGCCGCCTCGGCGATCTGCTCGACCGTGGTCCGCTCGAAACCCTGAGCCTGACAGAGGTCGAGCGCCACTTCGATGATCCGGGTGCGGGTCTGCCGCTTCTTGCGTTCGCGCAGACCGACCGGCGTCGCTGCCGTGGTCATGGACCTCATCCTACGCCGACCGGCGGCGATAGTGGCAAGCGATGCCAAATGTCTGAATGCGACAAATTTCTGTTGACGCCAAATGGCGGTTGGTGACAGACTCGGCCCGAGCGGAGATTTCCTCGCCGCCCGCCAACTATTCGGAGGTCTCGTTGAGCAACACAGACGCCGCGGCGCCGACTACGGTCGCCGCTGCGGCTCCCGACTCGGGACGGTGGTGGGGCCTGGTCGTGATTGCCCTCGCCCAGCTCATGGTGGTGCTGGACGCCACGATCGTCACCATCTCGTTGCCGTTCGCCCAGGCCGATCTGGGCATCAGCGACAGCAACCGGCAGTGGGCGCTCACCGCCTACACATTGATCTTCGGTGGCCTGCTGTTGCTCGGCGGCCGGCTTGCCGACTACCTCGGCCGACGGCTGATGTTCCTCATCGGTCTCGCCGGATTCGCCGCTGCGTCGGCGCTGGCCGGGCTCGCCCAGAACGGCGCCGAACTCTTCGCCGGTCGCGGGCTGCAGGGCGCTTTCGCGGCCTTGCTCGCGCCGGCCGCGCTGTCCCTGCTGACGGTCACCTTCACCGAGCCCAAGGAACGCGCGCGTGCCTTCGGCGTCTTCGCCGGCATCTCGGCCGGTGGCGCGGCGCTGGGTCTGATCGTGGGCGGCGCCTTGACCGAGTACGCCTCGTGGCGGTGGTGCTTGTTGGTCAACACTCCGGTCGCGATCCTCGCGGCGATCGGTGCGCTGAGTGTGATCAAGAAGGACGTCCCGGTAGCGCGCACCGGTGGCTACGACGTGGCCGGTGCAGTCACCGCCACGCTCGGCCTGGTCAGCGTCGTGTACGGGTTCACCCGGGCGGCGGAAGCCGGCTGGTCGGCGGTGAGCACCGTCACCCTGTTCGCCGCCGGGGTGGTGTTGCTCGGCGCGTTCGTCGGGATCGAACGCCGGGCGCGCAATCCGCTACTTCCGCTGCGCATCCCCGGCGAAATCAACCGGGGTGGCTCGTATCTGGCCGCGCTGCTGTTGCCGATCGCGATGTTCGCGATGTTCCTGTTCCTCAGCTACTACTTCCAGGTGACGCTCGGCTACACGCCGTTGCACGCCGGGGTCGCCTTCCTGCCGTTCCCGGCGGGAATCATGGTGTCCGCGGCGATCGCCAGCCAGTTGCTGCCGCGGGTCGGGCCGCGGCCGCTGATGCTGACCGGTACGGCGCTGGGCACGATCGGGTTGCTCTACCTGGCGCAGTTGAGCCTGGGTGACAGCTATGTGAGTGGGGTGCTGCCGGCGCAGCTTCTGGTCGCGTTGGGGATGGGCCAGGTGTTCGTCGCCATGCAGACGACCGCGCTGCACGATGTCGATGCGCGGGACGCGGGGGTGGCGAGTGCGCTGCTCAACGCGGCGCAGCAGGTCGGCGGTTCGATCGGCACCGCGTTGCTGACCACGGTTGCGGTGCAGGTGTCCGACCGGTACGTCGCCGCGCACGCCGGCGCCGACCAGCTGATCGCGCGGGCCTCGATCCACAGCTACGACGTCGCGTTCTATTGGGGTGCCGGCTTCTTCGCTCTCGCGTTCGTCGTCGTCGCCGTGATGATCACGGGCCGTCCGGACGACCTCGAGCGTGGCCCGGCCGAGGAGTCCCCGGTCGAGCCGGAGTTGCAACCGGCCGCCGGCTGACCGGTACGGCAGCGGCGCATTCGATCCACGGATGCGCCGCTCCGGCATCTCGGGGGTAGCCGGGGGTATACGTTGACGGGTGGCCCGGCGAAGCGCCCCGAGGAGGACTCGAGTAGCCATGTCCAAGATCAAGGTAGTGGGCACGGTCGTCGAACTCGACGGCGACGAGATGACCCGGATCATCTGGCAGTTCATCAAGGACAAGCTGATCCATCCGTATCTGGATGTGGATCTCGACTATTACGACCTCGGCATCGAGCACCGCGATGCGACCGACGACCAGGTGACCATCGACGCGGCGAACGCGATCAAGCGGCACGGGGTCGGGGTCAAGTGCGCCACGATCACGCCGGACGAGGCGCGGGTCGAGGAGTTCGGGCTGAAGAAGATGTGGCGCTCGCCGAACGGCACCATTCGGAACATTCTCGGCGGCACGATCTTCCGGGCGCCGATCATCATCTCCAACGTGCCCCGGTTGGTGCCCGGCTGGACCAAGCCGATCATCATCGGCCGGCACGCCTTCGGCGATCAGTACCGGGCCACCGACTTCAAGGTGTTCGAGGCGGGCACGGTGACGATCACCTTCACGCCCGCCGACGGCGGCGAGCCGGTCGAGCATCAGGTGGTGCAGATGCCGGCCGACGGCGGGGTGGTGCTGGGCATGTACAACTTCAAGGACTCGATCGTCGACTTCGCCCGCGCCTCGTTCAACTACGGTTTGCAGCGCAACTATCCGGTGTACCTGTCGACCAAGAACACCATCCTCAAAGCGTACGACGGGATGTTCAAAGACACCTTCCAAGAGGTGTTCGACGCCGAGTTCAAGCCCGAGTTCGATGCGGCCGGTCTCACCTACGAGCACCGGCTCATCGACGACATGGTCGCCTCCTCGATGAAGTGGGAGGGCGGTTACGTCTGGGCCTGCAAGAATTACGACGGCGACGTGCAGTCCGACACGGTGGCGCAGGGGTTCGGTTCGCTCGGCCTGATGACCTCGGTGCTGCTCACCCCGGACGGCAAGATCTGCGAGGCCGAGGCGGCGCACGGCACCGTCACCCGGCACTATCGGCAGTACCAGCAAGGCAAACCGACCTCGACCAACCCGATCGCGTCGATCTTCGCCTGGACCCGTGGCCTGGAGCATCGCGGCAAGCTGGACGGGACGCCGGACGTGATCGGCTTCGCACATCGGCTGGAAGAGGTGGTCATCGGCACCGTCGAGGGCGGTGAGATGACCAAGGATCTCGCGCTCCTGGTCGGCGGCGACCAAAGTTACCTCACCACCGAGGAATTCCTCGGTGCGCTGGACCGTAACCTACGTAAGGCGCTGGCGGAGAACTGATTCCGCCTTGTCGGTGGTTTGCCCGGCAGACACCGGACCGGCCGCCGACGCCGATTGTTCCGACTGGGCCGAACGCACTCCGGCCGCCACCGCGGAAAAGTACGCCCGAAGTACCGCCGCCGTTCCGAGGTGCGCAGTCCTCGGCAACGCCGGTCGGCAATTCCTCAGTTCTGGCGGACCTTTCGGGCTACCGCTCGGACGGCCGCGTAGGTGATTGTGAACACGATGATGAGCACGATGCCGCTGGAGTTGCCGGACGTACCGCAGGTGGTGGGGAGCTGCGCTGCGCCGATTTCCTCGATCGCGATCAGGGTTCCGGCTACCGCAAGCACGGCTTCTGGCTGATAGGCGGCCAGCGCGCCGAACGGCGCAGCGACGAGCACCATCAACGCAAGCGGAATCGCGGTGTCCCCGAGGACGTCCACGGCCAGCGGTGAGGTCATGAACGTGAGAATCTCCAACGCGCCGAACCAGCCGAGGCCGACCGCAGACGACAGCTTGCCGGCGACAGCGGCGAGCCCGAAGCCCAACGCGGCCAGCAGAAACAGCAACGCGAACACCGCATAGCGAAGGGCGGGGGAAGCAGTACTGCACTGGCTGTCCTGCAGGAAGCTGATCGCCACCGGAATGGCCGCGATGACGCCGAGTGCCGAGTAGAACCATTGCGCGACGGTGCGCAGGTACGCAGCGGAGCCGAACGTCGCCGCGGCGATTCCCATACCGATCGCGAGGACCGCTGTCTCGGCCGGGTCGGCTGCCATTGTCGACGCAAGTGCGCCGAGGGCGACCGCACCCATCAATCCGCAGATGAACGGTCCGAACTGGGGGGTGCGGTCAGCCATCTGGGCGCGTTACTCCCAGTGCTTGCCGTGTTCTGCGCAGACCTGCCCCTTCGTGCAACGGCTGCACGTCAGCGCACCGAACACGTTGCTTGTGGCGCGTCCGCCCTTACAGCCTTGGCAGTCGAGCAATGGGCGAGAACACTTGTTGCACTTCGAACCGGCCATGGCCGGCCTCCTTACCTCGGATCGACATCGAGTTCCGGGCGCCGGCGAATCGGCCGTCGTCGAGGCGAAGCCGCAAGCGTCCCTTCCTCGTACGTTAGAGTCGGAAATGGTTTCCGGGTATCGGTCTTTCGGATGACAGTCGGTCATCCACTCCCGGGTCGGTCGACGTGCATATCAGGAGACACGCTCCGGACGAATCAGACCGCGACGAATCAGACCGCGCTGAGCTGCCGTGCGTGACCACTGATGTGTTCGGCGATCAGGGTCGCTATCCGGGCTGGATCCTCCAGCATCGGCACGTGCCCCACGCCGTGCATGACGATTCGGTCGGCGTCGGCGGGTAGTTCGTCGAGGAAGCGCCGGCCGTAGATCCGCATCGGGATGATCCGGTCGTGCTCGCAGAGCAGCAGTCGGGTCGGCGTGTGCACCTCGGCCAGATCCGCTATCCCGTCGGAGGTGATGTTGGTGCCGATCACCGGCAGAAACGCCGAGCAATGGATCGCCGCGGTGAGCATCGCCTGCGCACTGCTTCGCGACACCGCGCCGCTGTCGTGCACCGCGATGGGCAGGACCAATCGCTGCAGTAGCCGGTTGCGGGTGGCCCAACCGGGAACCAGACGTCCGATACCGATCAATGGGAGCAAGGAAAGGAATTCCATCCCGACCAGAAACTTCGCCGGGCTGAGTCGGGACCAGCCGCCGGCCGGGGCGATCGCGGTCAGCGTGCGGGCCCGGCCTCGGCGTTCCAGCTCGAAGCCGATCCAGCCGCCCAGCGAGTTTCCGGCGATGTGGCAGGTGTCCCATCCCAGCTCGTCGAGCATCAGCTCGATCCGATCGGCGAAGTCGGCGACACTCGCCTGCCGCACGGGCATCGGCGGACCGCCCCAGTGCCCGCTCAGGGCCGGTGCGAATACCTCGAACCGATCGGCCAGGCGTTCGGCGACGCCGGTCCAGACGTGCGGGGACAGCAGGAACGGTTGGATCAGCAGTAGGGGCTCGCCCGAGCCGAGATGGAGCGCCGGGGTCGGCCGGATCGGTTGCGTCATCGTCGGCGCCTTCCTGCCGGATCGCAGCGTTGCGATCAGATCACTACTTGCATTGTAGGTTCACCCGGTGACCCACTCGCCGCGATCGGCTACTGCCGTGCTGGTCGCCGCGCTCCTCGCGCTCCTCACGGTGCTGACCGGATGCGGACCGACCGCCCCGGAGACCTCCGTTCCGCCCGGCCGCGCGTCGTCGCAGGTCCCCGACGCGGTGCCGGCACAGGCCGGCAGCACCCTGCGGGAGATCGACGCGGGGCGATGGCCGGCCGATGCGGCGCCGGGAACCAAGGGGGGCGATGGCTGGGCGAATCGGGAGGGCCGGCTGCCGCGGATCGGCGCGGCCGGGACGCCGATCCGTTACCGCGAGTGGGACGTGAACCCGAAGCGGCCGGGTCGATCCCGGGACGCGGAGCGCATTGTCACCGGTAGTGACGGGTCCGCCTGGTACACCGGAGACCACTACGAAACGTTCGTGAGGATGCGCTGATGGCCGGTCGCCCCTTGCCGAGTTCGCCACCGCCGGACAGGTCACCGCTCGTGTCCGCAGTTGTGGCATTTCTTGCCGATCCGGCGGCACCGCCGATTGCGGCACTGCCGGTGGCTGCGGCGGTGGCTGCCGAGTTGCGGGTCGCGCTGCCGGCGCAGGGCTATCTGGTCCGCGAGCTGCGCGGCTCCCGGATGCGCACGGTGCCGGCGCTGTTCGACGAGTTCGCCGCGGCGTGGCAGTTCCCGTACTACTTCGGCGGCAACAAGGACGCTTTCGACGAGTGCCTGCGCGACCTGGATGAATGGGTCGGCCCGGCGGCCGGGTACGTCGTGGTGCTGCGAGATGCCGCCGAACTCCTTGCCGATGTGCCGGCGGAGCGCGCGTGGTTCGATGCCGCGATGGCCGACGCGGCGGCGTACTGGTCGGTCCGCGACGTCGCGTTCCGACTGCTCCGGCTCGGACCGCCCGCCGGCTATCCGGTGTTGGCCGGCTGAGCGGCCACGTGCGCACCGACCACCGTGAACAGTTCGGCGGTCCGGTCGACCAACTCGTCCCGGGTGACCGGCAGACGGCCGTCCAGCCAGCTCATCGTGGTCTCGATCAGCCCGCCGACCAGCATCGTCGCCGCGATCTCGGGTGCGGTCGCCGAGCTGGGCGCGCTGCCGTAGATCTGATCCCCGGCGGTCATCACCAGCAGGCTCAGCTGCCGGACGATCTCCGAACGCCGCCGCGCCAACACCGGATGGTTGATTCCTTCGACGAAGGCGACCCGGGACTTGCGCGGGTCGGCGGCGAACAGATCCACCGCGGCCCCGATCGCCGCCCGTGCCTGGTCCGGCACGTCGGCCGGAGCGCTGGTCATCGCCGTGACGATCGCCGGTGCGAGCTCGTCGACGATCCGGTCGAAGACCGCCTCCAACACCCCGGCCAGATCGGTGAAGCTCTCGTAGTAGTACCGCTCGTTCAGTCCGGCGCGCCGGCACAGCCCACCGACGGTGAGTTGCGCGAAGCCGTCCGTCCCGATCAGGTCCAGGGCTGCGTCGAGCAGGGCTGCTCGTCGTTGCATCTGGCGTTGCTCGGCGGACAAACCCGCGTATGCCCGTCCGGTCACACCGCCATTCTCGCATCTGGTTTCGGTGCCGCCTCTTGCCGGACGAGGCAATTTGGTAGAAGCTATTTCCAGATATCGCCGGGGCAAGGAGGCACCGTGGCCGGCTACTTTGCGGACAGGTCGATGGCCGTACGCGTCATGAGCAAGCGTGCGGTGGGACTCACCTACGGCCAGCGGGCGCTGGTGATCGGTGCGGTTCACCCACTGCTGTACATCGGCACCGCGACCCACACCGAACATCGGGAGACCCCGTACACCCGGCTGGCGATCACCGGCCGGCTGTTCGAGGCGGTCTTCCTCGGAAGTCGGGCGGAGGCCGATCGCGCGCTGGAATTCACCCGGCGCAAGCACGCCCGGGTGTCCGGCGCGATATCCGAGGACGCCGGTCCGGCCTATCCGGCGGGCACCCGGTACGACGCGCGCGATCCGCACCTGATGTTCATGACCATGGCGTTCACCTTCGACTCGGCGCTGGCCATGCACGAACTTCTGGTCCGGCGGCTCACCCCGGGCGAGCGGGAGGGACTCTGGCAGGACTATGTGCGCTGGGGCGAGTTGTTCGGCATGCCGCGCAGCGCAGCGCCGGTCGACTACCCGTCCTTCCGGGCGGCATTCGACGGCTATCTGGCTTCCGATCAGCCGTACCTGACCGACGAGGCTCGGCTGGTGGGCGCTTATCTGAGCGGTGCGCGCGAACCCGGCTACCCGTTGCCGGGAGCGGCCAAGCTGGCGGCGCCGGCGTTGGCGAAGGTGATCCAAGGTAGCGTGCCGGACCCGATCCGGCGGATGTACGGCATCGAGTGGGGAATCACCGACGAACTGGTGTTCCGTTCGGTGGTGCAGTCGATCCGGTCGGCACACCGGCGGGCACCGCTCGCCCCGGCCGTGCTGCGGCCGGTGCTGCGCGGTCGTAGCGCCGGTGGGTACACCACCGTCGCCCGGGGCGAACGAGCGGTTCGTCGGCACGGCGGCTCGACCATGCCCGATGTCGACCGCACCGCGGTGGTAGCCGGCCTCGCCGGCTGACCGCGCCGGCATGGAATGATCGGGCAGCGTGTCCGATCCCGCGCCCGCGAAGCCTCGCGTCCTGTCCGGAATCCAGCCGACCGCGGATTCCTTCCATCTCGGTAACTACCTCGGCGCACTGCGCAACTGGGTCGCGCTGCAGGACGACTACGACGCCTTCTACTTCATCCCGGACCTGCACGCGATCACGGCGCCGCACGATCCGGCTGCGTTGCGGCAGCGGACCCTGCTCAGCGTTGCCCAGCTGCTCGCGTTGGGGATCGACCCGCAGCGGGCCACGCTGTTCGTGCAGAGTCACGTGCCCGAACATGCCCAGTTGGCCTGGGTGCTGACCTGCCTGACCGGGTTCGGCGAGGCCACCCGGATGACCCAGTTCAAGGACAAGACCGCTCGGCAGGGCAATGATTCGGCCGGCGTCGGGCTGCTCACCTATCCGATGCTGCAGGCGGCCGACATCCTGCTTTACGACACCCAGTTGGTCCCGGTCGGGGAGGACCAGCGCCAGCATCTGGAGCTGACCCGGGACCTGGCCCAACGGTTCAACACCCGGTTCGGCCCGACGCTGACGGTGCCGGACGCACACATCGTCACCGGCACCGCCAAGATCTACGACCTGCAACAGCCGACGGCCAAGATGAGCAAGTCCGCCGCTACCGAAGCTGGATTGATCAACCTGCTCGACGACCCGGCCCGGTCGGCGAAGAAGGTGCGGTCGGCGGTGACCGATACCGAGCGCGAGGTCCGGTACGATCCGGAACAGAAACCGGGAGTTAGCAATCTCTTGGTAATTCAGAGCGCTTTGACCGATGTCGCCATCGGCGACCTGGAGCGGGAGTACGCCGGGAAGGGTTACGGGGACCTCAAAGCGGGGGTTGCCGACGCGCTGAGCGAGTTCCTGGCGCCGCTGCAGCTGAAGGTGGCACAGTACATGGACGACCGGGAAGAATTGGATCGCATCCTCGCTGCCGGTGCCGAGCGGGCGCGGAGTATTGCATCCGCCACCCTGGCACAGGTGTACGACCGGGTGGGTTTCCTGGCGCCGGCCGCCGGTGCCGTGACGTGAGAGTTGGACGATGCCGGATCCGATGGGCAAGCTGCGGCAGTTTCGAGATCGTCGGCCCTGGCTGGACCATCTGATCCGGGCGGGCGGGCGGTATCAGGATCAGCGCGGCGAC
Organism: Skermania piniformis; assembly: GCF_019285775.1. Lineage (GTDB taxonomy): Bacteria > Actinomycetota > Actinomycetes > Mycobacteriales > Mycobacteriaceae > Skermania > Skermania pinensis. The sequence goes on along the minus strand of NZ_CP079105.1, from coordinate 3,477,915 downwards.
TTCTACGCCGCCGGGATCACCTACTACACCGTGCTCGCGTTGTTTCCGCTCCTCATGGTGGCCTTTTCGGCTGCCGGTTTCGTCCTCGCCGGGAACTCCGATCTGCTGGATCAGATCCGGGAACGGATCACCGAGAACATTCCGGGTGAGATGGGTAGCCAGATCAACGATCTGATCAACCAGGCGATCAGCTCGCGGACCGGGGTCGGGGTGATCGGGCTGGTCGGTGCGCTCTATGCCGGGCTCGGCTGGATGGGCAACCTGCGCGCGGCGCTGACCGAGCAATGGGAGCAGAAGCACGACGACGCCGGCTTCGCGGCCACGAAACTGTCCGACCTGGGTGCGTTGATCGGCACCGCGCTCGCCATCGTGGTGTCGTTGGCGTTGTCTGCGCTCAGCGCCGGACCGATCATCACTCGTTTGTTGGACCTGGCCCACCTCGGCGATGCGCCGGGGGTGTCGTTGCTCCTGCGCGCAGCCTCGATCGCGGTGTCGATCCTCGCGTCCTGGGCGTTGTTCACCTGGGTGATCGCGCGGTTGCCTCGGGAGCCGGTCACGGTGCGTAGCGCGATGCGTGCCGGCCTGCTCGCGGCCGCGGTGTTCGAGGTGTTCAAGCAGCTCGGTGCGTTCTATCTGAAGAGCGTGCTGTCCAGCCCGGCCGGGGTCGCGTTCGGCCCGATCCTCGGGATCATGGTGTTCGGCTTCATCAGCTGGCGAATCCTCCTGTTCGCCACCGCTTGGGCGGCCACCGCGAAGGAGAATCTGGCGTTGACCCATGTCCCGGCCCCGGAACCGGTGGTGATCCGGCCGCGGGTGGAGGTTCGACCCGCGGCGTCGGTGTGGGCCGGGATCGCGCTGTTCGGGGCCGGGGCGCTCGCCGCGCTCGGTCTGCGGCGGCGTCGCCAGTAGGTCGCGGCGCGCGGTCAGCGGCGCCGGTCGTGCAGCATGCTGGCGGTGAGCAGCAGCAACACGATCGCCAGTAGTCCGCCGAGGATCAGCCCGATCCGCAGCGGCCAATGCGGGAGGGTCGGCGACGCGGTGCCGGCCGGCGCGGCAATCGCGGTCGGTGCGATCGTCCCCGGCTCGGCGATCGGTTGCGGCTGCGCCGCTCGCGACTCCGGTGCGGCCGGTTCGGCGGTTGCCGCGAGGGTGCCCACGGAAGCGTCGCGGGGTAGCGCGAAGCCGTAGTCGAGCAACCGCGCGCCCTGCTCCCACGGCCGGATCGGCAGCACGTCGGCCTGCATCAGGGCGACCACCAGCCGTCGTCCACCCCGTTCGGCCCCGGCCAGGAAAGTGTGCCGAGCGTCGTCGGTATACCCGGTCTTGCCGCCGATCGCGCCGTCGTAGTTGTAGAGCAGCTGGTTGTCGTTGCCGATCGCGAATCCGGGATGGTCGATGTCCTCGGGAATCCGTGGGTCCTTCGGAAAGCCGGGAAAGTCGATCTGCTCGGTGTGGATGATCTGCTCGAAGCGTGGTAACTGCATGGCGGTCCGGAAGATCAGCGCCAGGTCGTAGGCCGAGCTGGACATCCCGGGTCCGTCGAGCCCGGCCGGGGTGGCGGCCCGGGTGTCCAGCGCGCCGAGCGTCCGCGCTTGCGCGTTCATCTTGCGCAGGGTCGCATCGACGCCGCCGAGCTCGCGCGCGATCACGTTCGCGGCATCGTTGCCCGATGCCATCAACAACGCGTGCATCAGCTGATCGTTGGAGTACTGCCCACCTGGGCCGATCCCGACCCGGGTGCCGTCCACCGCGGCGTCCTCGGCTGTTCCGGTGACCACCCGGGAGAGATCCAGTTCGCGGAGCGCGACGATCGCCAGCAATGTCTTGATCGTGCTGGCCGGACGGTAGCGGCCGTGCGGATCCTTGGCGGCGAGCACGTTCCCGGTATCCAGATCGGCAACCACCCACGAGGTGGCCGAGATGTCCTTCGGCAGCGCCGGCGCGCCGGCCGGAACGATCGTGCCGCATCGGCCGAGCATCGTACCGCCGACCGGCTGGTCCGGCACCGGCAACGGCTGGGGCTTGGGTTGGCCCGGGGTCGGGATCTCGGATGCATCGATCGCCCGCGGCGGTTGCGTTCGGTTCGGGCACGAATCGGTGTCCGGAGTGCGGAACGGCGTGCTGGTCGGGGTCGCCGACGTGGTGATCGGCACCGGTGGATCGGGTTGCGCCCCGGCCGTCCCGGCCGCCCCGGTGAGCAGCACCGATACCAACGCCGCTGCGACCGCGGCAGTGCGGTGCGGGGAGCCCAACGTGATCATCGGTGAGCGAGCGTATGTGCTCGGTGGTCGCGGCGCGGGCGATCGGGCTTATCCGCAGGACGTTCTCGATCTCGGCCGGGGCCGCAGCGTCGCACGCTCGGTGCGCCGAGCTCGGATCAGCGCGCGAACAGCAACGCCCGCTTGACCTCCTGGATCGCTTTGGTCACCTCGATGCCACGGGGGCAGGCATCGGTGCAGTTGAAGGTGGTGCGGCAGCGCCAGACACCGTCGCGATCGTTGAGGATGTCCAGTCGCTCCCGGGCACCCTCGTCTCGGCTGTCGAAGATGAACCGGTGCGCGTTGACGATTGCGGCCGGCCCGAAGTAGGAGCCGTCGTTCCAGTAGACCGGGCAGGACGTGGTGCAGCAGGCGCACAGGATGCACTTGGTGGTGTCGTCGAAGCGATGCCGGTCGGTGGCGGATTGGATGCGCTCCCGGGTCGGCTCGTTACCCGAGGTGATCAGGTACGGCTTGACGGCGCGGTAGGCATCGAAGAACGGCTCCATGTCGACCACGAGGTCCTTCTCCACCGGCAGGCCGCGGATCGGCTCGACGGTGACCTCGAGCGTCTTGCCGGCCTTCTTCGGCAGCATGTCGCGCATCAGGACTTTGCAGGCCAGTCGGTTCACCCCGTTGATCCGCATCGCGTCCGAGCCGCACACCCCGTGCGCACACGAGCGACGGAAGGTCAGGGTGCCGTCCAGATAGGACTTGATGTAGATCAGCAGGTTCAGGAACCGGTCGGTCGGCAGGCACGGCACCTGGAACGTCTCCCAGTGCTCGCCCAGGCTGTCCTCCGGGTTGAACCGGGCGACCTTCACGTTCACCATCACCGAGCCCTCGGGCACCGGCGCCTCGCGCGGCGGTGCGGTCTGCGGGCTCTTGTCGAGAACAGTGTTCACCAGAAGTCCTTCGGGGGTACGTGGGGGCCGGGCCCCGCGGGGTCAGTACTTCCGCTCCATCGGCTCGTAGCGGGTCTGCACGACCGGTTTGAAGTCCAGCCGGACCTCCGACAACAGATCGGGGCCGTCCTTGTACGCCATGGTGTGCCGCATGAAGTTGACGTCGTCGCGGCTGGGATAATCCTCCCGGGCGTGCCCGCCGCGGGACTCCTTCCGATTCAGCGCGCCGACCACGGTGACCTCGGCCAGCTCCAGCAGGAAGCCCAGCTCGACGGCCTCCAAGAGGTCGGTGTTGTACCGCTTGCCCTTGTCCTGCACGGTGATTCGCGCGTACCGCTCCTTGAGCGCGTGGATATCGTGCAAGGCCTGTTTCAGCGTGTCCTCGGTGCGGAACACCGACGCGTTGTTGTCCATGCTGCGCTGCAGATCGGTCCGGATATCGGCGACCCGCTCGTCGCCGTGCTCGGACAGGATCAGCGCCAGCCAGTCCTGCACCATGGCAGCCGGATCGGGCGGCATCTCGACGAAATTGTGCCGACGCGCGTACTCGGCGGCGGCGATACCGGCGCGCCGACCGAACACGTTGATGTCGAGCAGCGAGTTGGTGCCCAGCCGGTTCGCCCCGTGCACCGACACACAGGCGCACTCGCCGGCCGCGTAGAGGCCGTGGACGATCTCGTGGTTGTTGCGCAATACCTCGCCGCGGATCCGGGTCGGAATGCCGCCCATCACATAGTGGCAGGTGGGGAACACCGGGACCAGTTCGGTGACCGGGTCGACGCCCAGGTAGGTGCGGGCGAACTCGGTGATATCCGGCAGCTTCTCGGCAAGGACCTCCTCGCCGAGGTGGGTCACGTCGATGTAGACGTAATCCTTGTCCGGGCCGGCGCCTCGGCCTTCCAGCACCTCCAGCACCATCGAGCGGGCGACGATGTCGCGGGGCGCGAGGTCCTTGATGGTCGGCGCGTAGCGTTCCATGAATCGTTCGCCGTCGGCATTGCGCAGAATCCCGCCTTCGCCGCGTACCGCCTCGGAGATGAGGATGCCCAGGCCGGCCAGCCCGGTCGGATGGAACTGGTGGAACTCCATGTCCTCCAGCGGCAGGCCCTTGCGGAACACGATCGCCATGCCGTCGCCGGTCAGCGTGTGCGCGTTCGAGGTGGTCTTGTACATCCGCCCCGAGCCGCCGGTGGCGATCACCACCGACTTGGCATGGAAGACATGCAGCTCGCCGGTGGCCAGCTCGTAGGCGACGACGCCGGTCGCGGTCGCCCCGTGATCGGTCTCGGTGATTGCGATGTCGAGTACGTAGAACTCGTTGAAGAACTGCACGTCGTGCTTGACGCAGTTCTGGTAAAGCGTCTGCAGGATCATGTGCCCGGTGCGGTCGGCGGCGTAGCAGGCCCGGCGCACCGGAGCCTTGCCGTGGTCGCGGGTGTGCCCGCCGAACCGGCGCTGATCGATCCGGCCTTCCGGGGTGCGGTTGAACGGCAGGCCCATCTTCTCCAGATCGAGCACGGCGTCGATGGCCTCCTTGGCCATGATCTCGGCGGCGTCCTGGTCGACCAGGTAGTCGCCGCCCTTGACCGTGTCGAAGGTGTGCCACTCCCAGTTGTCTTCCTCGACGTTGGCCAGTGCGGCACACATGCCACCCTGGGCCGCGCCGGTGTGCGACCGGGTCGGGTACAGCTTGGTGAGCACGGCGGTGCGGGCGCGTGGCGCGGCCTCGATCGCCGCCCGCATCCCGGCGCCGCCCGCCCCGACGATCACGACGTCGTACTTGTGTTCTTGCATCGCGGGAGAACTCCTGAAGGTCTAGTTCGCCGAAATGGTCGGGTCGAAGGTGAAGATCACATAGGTGCCCGTGCCCATCACCAGGATCATCGACAGCACCAGCAGCGTGTTCAGCCAGAACCGGGTGGAGTCCTTGCGGGCGTAGTCCGCGATCACGGTGCGCAGCCCGTTTCCGCCGTGCAGCTGGGCCAGCCAGAGCATGGTCAGGTCCCACAACTGCCAGAAGGGGCTCGACCAACGGCCGGCGACGAAAGCGAAGTTGATCCGGTGTACCCCGTCGTCCAGCATCAACATGATGAACAGGTGACCGAAGGTCAGAATCACCAAGGCGAGCCCGGAGAACCGCATGAACAGCCAGGCGTAGAGCTCGAAGTTGTTCTTCGACAGCTGCCGCGGCGAGCGAGGATTGTCCAGGCTTGCCGGTCGGTCGTACTCCTGGCCGAGCACCGGTGCGGGGCGCTTGTCCACGGTCATCGTTTCCTCACCGCCCTCAGTGCGTCGTGAACATCAGGTACAGCAACCGGCCGGCCGCCGGAATCATCACCACGAGCCAGATGGCCGCGATGCCCCAGAGCATCTGCCGCTGGTATCGCGGTCCCTTGGCCCAGAAGTCGACCAGCATCACCCGAATGCCGTTGAGGGCGTGGTAAAGCACGCAGGCCACCAGGGCCATCTCCATCAACCCGACGATCGGGTTCTTGTAGGTGCCGACCACCTCGTCGTAGATGTCCGGGCTCACCCGGACCAGGGCCGTGTCGAGCACATGAACGAAGAGGAAGAAGAACACCGTGACGCCGGTGATCCGATGCAGCACCCACGACCACATACCGGGGTCGCCGCGATACAACGAGCGACGGACCTCCGCTTCCGGGGCCGCCTCGGTCGTGTCGGTCATGGAAATTGCGCCTCCAACATCGACGGTGGACACTCGGGCCGGCAACGTGTGGGCTGGTCACACCGGTGTTCGGTCCAGTGCTGGAACTGTAATCCCCCGAGGAATCGGGCGACGAATCCTTTCGAATACCGGACCGGTGCCGTTATCCGGCCGACATCCGGTGCGAGGATGGTTCCGGTGCGCCGATGCGGCTCGGGGAGGATCGACTGTTATGTCCGATATCGACTGGAAGATGTTGCGCAGCAAGGCCTTCAATATGATCGAGCGCGCGTACGCACCGTATTCGGAGTTTCCGGTCGGTGCCGCCGGGCTGACCGACGACGGTCGGCTGGTGACCGGCTGCAATGTGGAGAATGTCTCATACGGGCTGGCGCTCTGCGCGGAGTGCGTGCTGGTCGGTTCGTTACGTATGTCGGGATCATCCCGGTTATCGGCGATCTCGGTGTCCGATCGCACCGGTGCGGTGTTGACGCCGTGCGGCCGGTGTCGGCAGGTACTGCTGGAACACGGGGGTCCGGAATTGCTGGTCGATCACCGGCCCGGCCCGGTCGAACTGCGGCGGCTGCTGCCGGCGGCATTCGGCCCGGACGACCTGGCCCGCGTCCGGTGAACGACGCCTCGGAGGTCGGTTCGGTGATCGACGCCGTCTCGGTGATCACGGCGAAACGTGACGGTATCGAGCTGACCGATGCGCAGATCGACTGGATGATCGACGGGTTCACCCGCGGCGCGGTGGCCGACGAGCAGATGTCCGCGTTGGCGATGGCGGTGCTCTGGCGCGGGCTGTCGACTCGTGAGCTGCGGCGTTGGACCATGGCGATGATCGCTTCCGGAACCCGGATGAGTTTTCCCGGACTCGATCGGCCCACCGTGGACAAGCATTCGACCGGCGGCGTCGGCGACAAGATCACGTTGCCGTTGGCGCCGCTGGTCGCGGCCTGCGGTGCCGCCGTACCGCAGCTTTCCGGTCGGGGTCTCGGGCACACCGGCGGCACGCTGGACAAGCTGGAATCGATCCCGGGTTGGCACGCCGATCTGTCGGCCGAGCGGATGCGCACGATCCTCGCCGATCCGGGTGTCGGCGCGGTGATCTGCGCGGCCGGTGCCGATCTGGCGCCGGCCGATCGACGGTTGTACGCGCTGCGCGATGTGACCGGCACGGTCGAGTCGCTGCCGCTGATCGCCAGCTCGATCATGAGCAAGAAGATCGCCGAGGGTACGGGCGCGCTGGTGCTGGATGTGAAGGTCGGTTCGGGGGCGTTCATGAAGCACCGTGCCGATGCCGAGGCGCTGGCCCGGGCGATGGTCGAGCTGGGCAGCGATGCGGGCGTGCGCACCGTCGCGTTGCTGACCGAGATGGACACGCCGCTCGGCCGCACCGCGGGAAACGCGCTCGAGGTCGCCGAGGCAATCGAAGTCCTGGCGGGCGGCGGGCCGGCCGACGTGGTGTCGCTGACCCTGGCGCTCGCCCGCGAGATGCTGGCCGCAGCCGGACTGGACGGAATCGACCCGGCCGATCTGCTCGCCGACGGTCGTGCGATGGACCGGTGGCGGGCGATGGTCGTCGCGCAGGGCGGCGACCCGGACGCGGCACTGCCGCGCGCTCGGCATACCGATGTGCTTTACGCCGATCGCGCCGGGTTCGTCCGGGAGGTCGCGGCATTTCCGGTCGGCCTGGCGGCGTGGCGACTGGGGGCCGGCCGGGCCCGGCAGGGGGACCCGGTGCAAGCCGGTGCGGGGGTCGAAATCCGCTCCGGAGTAGGCGATTCGGTGGCCGTCGGGCAACCGTTGGCGGTATTGCACACCGACACTCCGGCGGCATTCGCGGGTGCGCGGGCGGCGCTGGCGGACGCCTGGACGATCGCGCCGGAGCGATCGGCCGCGCCGCGACCGCTGATCCTGACTCGGATCGGTTGAGCGACTACGGTAACCACATGACCGGTCCGCTGCCGCTCGACCTCACGTCCATCCAGCGCGCACCGAAAGCGGTCCTGCACGATCACCTGGATGGTGGGCTGCGCCCGTCGACCGTGCTGGATCTGGCCGCGTCCTGTGGGTACGACCGGCTGCCCGTGGACACCGAACAGGCGCTCGGCGCATGGTTTGCCGCTGCTGCCAACAGTGGTTCGCTGGTCCGCTACCTCGAAACGTTCGAGCACACCGTTGCGGTGATGCAGACACCGGAAGGGTTGCACCGGGTCGCGCACGAGTGCGTCGAAGATCTGGCCGCCGACGGAGTGGTCTACGCCGAGGTCCGATTCGCCCCGGAGCAGCACCTGACCGCGGGCCTCAGCCTCGACGAGGTGGTACAGCACACCCTCGTCGGGTTCGCCGAGGGTACGGCCGCTGCCGCCGCCACGGGCCGGCAGATCCGGGTCACCTGCCTGCTCACCGCGATGCGGCATGCGGCCCGGTCGCGGGAGATCGCGGAGCTCGCCGTCCGATTCCGAGATCGAGATGTGGTCGGCTTCGATATCGCCGGCGCCGAGGTCGGTTACCCGCCGAGTCGGCATCTGGATGCGTTCGAGTATCTGCGCGACGAGTCCGCACAGTTCACGATCCACGCCGGCGAGGCGTTCGGACTGCCGTCGATCCACGAGGCCATCGCGTTCTGCGGTGCCGACCGGCTCGGCCACGGGGTGCGCATCGTGGACGACATCACTGGTACCGGCGCCGACGCCCAGCTGGGTCTGGTCGCAAACTACGTGCGGAACAAGCGCATTCCGCTCGAACTGTGCCCCTCGTCGAACGTGCAGACCGGCGCGGTGGCCAGCCTCACCGACCACCCGTTCGACCTGCTCGCCCGGCTGCGCTTTCGGGTGACGGTGAATACCGACAACCGGCTGATGAGCTGTACCTCGATGAGCCAGGAGATGGCGAAGCTGGTGCAGGCCTTCGGTTACGGGTGGGCCGATCTGCAGCGGTTCACGATCAACGCGATGAAGTCGGCATTCATCCCGTTCCCGGAGCGGTTGCGAATCATCGACGACGTGATCAAGCCGGGCTATGCGGTGCTGATCGGGTAAGTCGTGCTGATCGGCTGAGTCGTGCTGATCGGCTGGTGATCAGATCTTGCGCAATCGCGACTCGAACTGTTGCTCCAAGGCTCGCCACGCGGTGGACTCGGTCTCGAACGGCGGGCTCGGCGCGAGCCGGCTCGGATCGGGATCGAGCAGGTAGGAGACGTACCAACCGAGTGGAGTCGAAGCGGCCAGCGCCGCCTCCACCGAGTCGTCGTCGGCGTAATCGGCCGCATCGGTGAACAATTCGACCGCCAGATCTAGCTGCTCGGCGTCGACCGCTTCGGCCCCGACGGCCAGGTCGTCGCTCAACCCGGTGAGCACGTAGATGTTCTCGTCGGTCACCTCGATCTCCAGCGCCCCGTCGGTGGCGGCGGTCTGCACCGTGCCGTAGGTGCTGACGGTGGCCAGATCATGCTCGTGGTCGTCGGCGAGATGCCGGGCCAGGGCGCGCTCGGATCGGAGCAGGGTGATGGTGCCGTCGGTACCGAGGAAGATCGGCTCCTCGTCGAGATAGCAACGCAGGGTGTACCACTGGCCGTCGGTGGTAATGATCTTGATTGGGTCGATTCCGACCTCATCCCAGAAACCGGGATCGTCGTCCTCGACCGTCTCGAACTCCGCGGCCTCCTCGGCGTCGTCGTCGGCGTCGACGGTGTTCGCATCCGCGGCCAGAAGTTCGGCCTCGGCCACCGCGACGGCGTTCGCCGGCACCGACGGGATGCTGATCACCTTGTCGATCGCGTTCAGCACGTCGTCCCAGCCGTCCGCGATCGCGGCGCCGATCCGATCCCACAGCGCCTCACCTTCGCGCCCGGCGAACGCGCTCATCCCGGCCGGCAGCGCGCCGAGGATGGTATGCCCATCGAAGAACTCGGTGACGGCGTCGAGTTCGCAGACCTCGCCGATCGAGCGAGCAATCTCCAGGGTGTCCTCGAGTTCGGTCACGATCTCCGCGTCCGGATCGCTGGCGGCGAGTTCCGGTACCCCTACCAGGTCGAACGAGTGCTCGTCGTCGGGTTCCAGTTCGGCAGCCGACAGTGCGGTGACCACACGCCAGGAAGGGTGGTCGACCAGATCGTTGTCGGCATCCGATCGGATGAATGCGGCCAGCTCGGCAATCGAATTGAAGCCGTACAGCGCATCGCCGTGCCCGAGGAACGCCTCCCACTCGTCGTCGCCCTCGCGCCAGCGGGGCGCCCGCAGGGTGACCAGATCGCCCCGGGTCAGACCGAGTTCGATCGGGACGATGTCTCCAGATGCCATGGCGGAAGCCTATCGACAGATGCCCGGTCGGAACCATTCGACCTGAACTCTCGGTCAGCGGATGTAGTTCTGCAGCCGGGCCATGATCTCGTCCCGCTGCACGGCGGCCAGGGTCGCCGCCTGCTGCACGGTGTCGATGATCAGCGGACCCACTTCGGCAGCCGGTCGACGGGTGATCGCCTCGGCCAGGTCGAGCCCGACCAATGCGCCGCTACCGGCGACTTCGGCGGTCACCGCCCCGTCGGCGCTGGCGTACCGGGCCCGGATGGCGCCCAGGTCGTCGAGCGCCTGTTCCAGGTACTCCTGCTGCGCGGTCACGCGATTGATGAGCGCGTCCATCTCGGTACTCATGCTCGGCACCGCCTGGGTATTCATGCTCGGCACAGCACTCACGCTCCTTACCTTGCTCATGCTCGATACCGCCACGAGGGCGAGGTCGTCCGCCCGGCCGGGGCGCTCCGGGTGGGCAGGCCGAGCCGGTCGAGCACCGACAGCTGCACTCCGGCAGCGGCCAGCAGATCGCGGCGGCGCTGTCCCGCGGCCGCAGCCGCTGCCTCGGTCAGGGCCAGGATCTGCGCGGCGAGCGGTCCGGCGCCGTACCGCAGTTCCGCCCGCTCCACGCGGATCTCGACCGGCAGGCCCTGGTCGTTTGCCCGGACCGCAACGGTGCCGGAACGGTTGCGGCGGGTCGCGGTGGTGACCGACGGCAGGGGCTCGTTCGGCTCGATCATGCGGTGGGTCGGTAGAAGCCGTAGAACTGCATTCCGCTGTTCTCCGTTCGGATCGGGGACATCTGCACCGGGTCGCCTGCCTCGACCATCTGACCGTTGCCGACGATCATCGCGACGTGGCCGTCCCAGACCGCGAGATCGCCGGGAGCGAGTGACGATCGGTCGACCTGGGCGTGACCGATGCCTTGCTCCTGGGCCAGCCGGGGAAGCTCGATCCCGGCTTCGCCGTAGGCATATTTGGTCAGCGAGCTGCAGTCCAGGCCCTGCCCCGGGGTGTTGCCGCCCCAGACGTAGGGCACGCCCTGCTGGGCGAGTGCGGCGCGCACCGCGGTCGCGGCTGCCTCGTTCGGGGCGGTCGCGGTGCTGCCGTCCGGCAAGGCAACCTGCACACCGCCGGTCGAGCCGGCGGCGGGATCACTCTGGTCGGGCGAGCGCAGCCGGTGTGCGTCGGCGGCTTCGGTCCGGCCGGCGTCGCTGGACCCGCTCGGGGTCGGTAGTTCCGGCGGGACCAGCGCTTGGAGTGCCATTGCGTGCTGCGCAAGCTGATCGTGCACCCGGCGCACCACCGCCAGCGCACGAGAGAGATGCTCGCAGGCTGCGGCGACGAGCGCGATCAGTCCGGTGGGAGTTCCGAGTGCGGGTGCCGCCGCGGCCGCGAACGAGCGGAACGATTCGAGGATTTCGCACAGGTCGGTGGTCGCCGTTCGGAGGTCGGCGTAGGCCTTGGTCACCACCTCGGCGATGCCGGTGCCGCGTTCGGCCGTCTGTGCCGTCGCAGCCTGGGCTTCGGCCACCCGGTCCAGCGCCTGCGCGGCGGCACTGCCCTGCCAGGACCGATCCAGGGTGCCGAGGTCGGTGGCGCAGGCGGCGTGGACGGTGTCGAGCCGTTCGGCGGCCGTGCGGATGACCTCGGCCGGGTCCGTGCCGCCGGGGGTGCCCGACCCGAAAGCCGACAGCAGATCCGTGATCGGCCGGGCGAGGGTATCGAGCTCGGGCACGCCGATCCGGAACGTGGCGGTCATCGGATACCTGCCAGGGCGGCGGTCGTGGCGCGGTCGGTTCCGGCGTAGCCGGCGGCATTGGTCGTCGCAGTGGTGGCCACGCCGTGATAGATCTCGGCGAGTCGAGTGAGAGCACCGACCTGGCCGGCATGTGCGGTGCCGAATGCAGCGACGAAGTCCGCTCCGATCGCGCCGAACACCGGCGTCAACAACTCCGGCCCCGCTGCTGCCACCGCGGCAGCGGCTGCGGCGAGCTCGGCTCCGTGCCCGTTCACGGACGTGCCGAACGCGACCAGCCCGTCCACATCCGCCGACAGATCCGACATCAGACCCCCGTCCCCCGAAAAGCTCGTCTGGTGTTCGTCGATGGGTTGGACGGTTCGTGCGGCGAATCGGTTCCCGACTGCGGCGGCGAATTATCGTCGATGGCATGCGTACCGTCGTGGTAAATCACCCACTCGCCGCCACCCTGCTCACCACGATGCGCGACGAGCGGTCGGACAATGCGGCTTTCCGGGCCGCGTTGTCGGGGTTGACCAGCATGCTCGTCTACGAGGCGATGCGATCGGCGGCGGTCGAGGAGTTCGAGGTCCGAACGCCGGTTGCGCCGGCGCGGGGCTATCGGATCGCCCGGCCGCCCCTGCTGGTCCCGGTGCTGCGGGCGGGTCTCGGCATGGTGAGTCAGGCGAGCGCGCTGATTCCCGAGTCCCGGGTCGGCTTCGTCGGGGTGGCGCGGGACGAGGCCACCCACCAGCCGGTGCCGTACCTGGAGTCACTGCCGGCGGACCTCACCGATCAGGTGGTCTTCGTGCTCGACCCGATGCTCGCCACCGGCGGTTCGCTGCGGTACACGGTCTCGTTGCTGGCCGATCGGGGCGCCACCGATATCACGGCGATCTGCGTGATCGCGGCGCCGGCGGGGATCGCTGCGCTCGACGAGTCCGGGCTACCGGTCCGGTTGGTGGTCGGCGTGATCGACGAACGGCTCGACGACGCCGCCTTCATCGTGCCCGGCCTGGGCGACGCCGGTGACCGGCAGTTCGGGCCGCGATAGCGCCGACAGTCGGTCCACCCACTCCCGCACGGCCGAAACCCGTTCCGCCGCATCGGCCCCGAACGCTTCGAGATAGAACTTCAGCTTCGGCTCGGTGCCGGACGGCCGGACCACCACCCGGGTGTGCTCGGTCGCCAAGGCCAGCGCGTCGGTGCGCAGCGGTCCCCGGCGGGTGGCGTAATCGGTGATCGTGACCGGCTCGCCGACGAGCGTCGGCGGCGGCTCCGCCCGCAGCCGGGCGAGCACCGCGGCGGCGTCGTCGCGGCGCAGCGACACCTGATCCCCGACGTGCGGGCCGAACTCGTCGGCGTAGCCGTCCAGCACGTCCAGCAACGTCCGGCCCCGATCCTTCAGGGTTGCTGCCAGGTCGGCGGCGAGCAGGGCCGCGGTGATCCCGTCCTTGTCCCGGACCGCCGCCGGGTCGACACAGTGCCCGATCGCCTCCTCGTAGGCGTAGACCAGGCCCGAACCGGCGCGGACCAGCCACTTGAACCCGGTCAGGGTCTCGGCGTACCGGGCGCCCCGAGCCGCGGCGAGCTTGCCGAGCAGCCGGGAGGACACGATCGTCGTGGCCACCAGGGGGTCCGGTCCGGTGCAGGCGAGTACGTGCTCGGCGAGCAGCACCCCGGTCTCGTCGCCGCGCAGCATCCGCCACCCCCCGGACGCCGGAACGCCGACGGCGCATCGATCCGCGTCCGGGTCGAGCGCGATCGCCAGGTCGGCGTCGACGGCAGCCGCTTCGGCGAGCAACAGGTCGCAGGCGCCCGGCTCCTCCGGGTTGGGGAACGGCACGGTCGGAAAGTCGGGGTCGGGATTGCTTTGTGCTGCAACGATATGCACATCGGTGAAGCCCGCCGCAGCAAGCACCGCAAGCGCCGTCGTCGTCCCGACGCCGTGCAGCGCAGTCAGCACGATCCGCAGCTCGCGGGCCGAGCCGCGGGGCAGCGTGGCGGCACGTTCGACGTAGCTGTGCCATATCTCGTCGCCCGCCGGGGTAACCGGTCGGCGCGCCGGCGGTGCAGCAGCGGTGATCGCCGCCTCGATCTCGGCATCGGCCGGCGCGACCAGCTGGGCGCCCCCGTCGAGGTACACCTTGTACCCGTTGTCGCCGCGGGGGTTGTGCGAGGCGGTGATCTGTACCCCGGCCACCGCGCCCAGCGCTCGCACGGCGAACGCGGTCACCGGGGTCGGGAGGGGCTCCGGCAGGAGGTGCACCGCGAATCCCGCCGCGGCGAAGACCTCGGCGGTCGCGGTCGCGAACTCGGCCGAACCGTGCCGGGCATCGCGGCCCACCACCACCGTCCCGCCGCCGAGGCAGCGACCCTGCAGCCAGGCGGCCAGGCCGGCGGTGGCCCGCTCCACCGTCTCGACGTTCATCCCGTCCGGTCCGTCGCGGAGCGGGCCACGCAGACCGGCGGTGCCGAACCGGAGTGGGCTCACAGCCGGCTCACCAGCTCGCGCAGCAATGCGCCCAGCCGGGGCGCCGCTGCCCGCCCTTCGGCCAGGACCTCGGCATGCGAGAGCGGCTGCCCGGTGACGCCCGCGGCTGCGTTGGTGACCAGCGAGATGCCGAGTACGCGCAGCCCGAGCGCACGGGCGGCGATGGTCTCCAACACCGTCGACATCCCCACCAGATCGGCGCCCAGCGTGCGCAGCATCGCGATCTCGGCCGGCGTCTCGTACTGCGGCCCGCGCAGCCCGGCGTATACGCCCTCGGGCAAGTCGGGAGCGATTTTCCGGGCGAGCCGACGCAGCGCCGGGTCGTAGGCATCGACCAGGTCCACGAACCGGGCCCCGGCCAGCGGGCTCGCCCCGGTCAGGTTCAGGTGGTCGGCGATCAGGACCGGCGCACCGACGGGCAGATCGGCCCGGATGCCGCCGGCCGCGTTGGTCAGCAGCACGGTGTCCACCCCGGCGGCAGCGACGGCGGCGATCGGCGCAGCGACCTGCGCGGGTGGGTTGCCCTCGTACAGATGGTTGCGGCCGAGCAGCACCAGCGTCGGCAGCCCGGCGACCTCGACCGACAACACCGTGCCGCGATGCCCCTGTGCGGTCGGTCGGCCGAAGCCGGGCAGCTCGCTCATCGGTACGGTCGCCACCGGATCGCCGAACGCGGCGGCCGCCTCCTGCCACCCCGAACCCAGCACGACGGCGACCCGGTGCCGTGCCACTCCGGTGCGTTCGGCCAGCATCGCCGCGGCCTGCTCGGCCGTGGCGGTGGTTGCTGCGGTCATGGTCGGCCAGCCTAGCTATCCTCCCCGACATGGCTTACCTGCCACACGAGGACGCCGGGCGGGTGCCGCGGTGAGCGACACCGAGCCGGTACCGGATGCGGTGTCGGCGATAGATGCGGCGATCGAGGCGGCGCGCAGCGACCTGATCGCGTTGTCGCACTCGCTGCATGCGGAGCCGGAGCTGGCATTCGTCGAGTTCCGCAGCGCCGCCAAGCTGGTCGATCTGCTGCGGGGCCGCGGGTTCGAGGTGCGGACGCCGGTGGCCGACCTGGCGACGGCATTCGTCGCCGACTACGGCAGCGGCGAGCTGATCATCGGGCTGTGTGCCGAATACGATGCATTGCCGGGGATCGGACACGCCTGTGGGCACAACATCATCGCCGCCGCAGCGGTCGGCGCCGGGATCGGTCTGGCCGCGGTCGCCGATCAGCTCGGCATCACCGTCCGGGTGCTCGGCACGCCGGCCGAGGAGAGCGGCGGGGGCAAGGTGTTGATGTTGGAACGTGGTGCGTTCGCCGGGATCGCCGCCGCGCTCATGGTGCATCCGGGCCCGTTCGACGTGGTCGCGCCGGTCTCGCTGGCGCTGGCCGACCTGGCGATCACGTTCACCGGGCAGGAAGCACATGCGTCGGCGGCGCCGGAGTTCGGCCGCAATGCCGGCGACGCGGCCACGATCGCCCAGGTCGCGATCGGCCTGCTGCGCCAGCATCTGGCCCCGGGCCAGCAGCTACACGGCATTGTCGCCGACGGCGGCCGGGCGCCGAACATCGTTCCGGGGCAGGCCGAGTTGCTGTACTACCTGCGCGCGCCCAGCACGGCGGCGTTGGACGACCTGCTCGATCGGGCGACCACTTGTTTCCTGGCCGGCGCGGTCGGTGCGGGCTGCACCCACGAGATCCGTAGCGTCTCGCCGACCTATCGGGAACTCGTCCCGGATCCGATTCTGGCGCAGGTATATCGGGAGCAGATCGGCAGCTTGGGGCGCCGGCCACTGGCGCCGGACGTCGAGCGATCCCGACCGCTGGGGAGCACCGACATGGGCAACATCACCACGGTGATCCCCGGTATCCACCCGATCATCGGAATCGACACCGACGGTGCGGTCACCCATCAGCCGGAGTTCGCGGTGGCGGCGATCGGCCCGTCGGCCGACCGGGCGGTGATCGACGGAGCCCGGGCGCTGGCCCGCACCGTGGCACAGGTTGCCGCCGACCCCGGGCAACGGGACCGACTGTTGGCCGAAGCTGCGGAGCGTGCCGGGTGAACGACTTCATCGAGCCCTGGCTGGCATCGCACACGGCGGACCTGTCGCGCTGGCGCCGGCAGCTGCATGCGCACCCGGAACTGGCTCGGACCGAAAGCGCGACCAGCGAGTTCGTCGCGGCAAAGCTGCGCGCCGCCGGGTTGTCGCCGCGCCGTCTGCCGGACAGCACCGGATTGCTCTGTGATCTCGGGCCGGACACCGGACCCCGAATTGCGTTGCGGGCCGATATGGACGCGCTGCCCATGCAGGAACTCACCGGTGCGCCCTACGCCTCTACCGTCCCCGGGGTATCGCACGCCTGCGGACACGATGCGCATACCACCATCCTGCTGGGCGCCGGGCTGGCGTTATCGCAGGCGCCGGCGTTGCCGGTGGGGGTGCGGCTGATCTTCCAGCCGGCCGAGGAGGTGATGCCGGGCGGCGCGCTCGACCTGGTCCGGGCCGGGGTGATGTCCGGGGTGTCGCGAATCTTCGCGCTGCACTGTGACCCCCGCCTGGAGGTCGGCCGGGTCGGCATCCGGGTCGGCCCGATCACCTCCGCCGCCGACATGGTGGAGCTGGTGTTCACCTCGCCCGGCGGCCACACCTCCCGACCGCATCTGACCACGGATCTGGTGTACGCGATCGGCACGGTGATCACCGGTCTGCCCGGAATCCTCAGCCGCCGAGTCGATCCGCGGACCAGCACGGTGATGGTGTGGGGTGCGGTGCGGGCCGGGCGGGCGCCGAACGCGATTCCGCAAACCGGAACCCTGGCCGGCACGATTCGAACCGGCAACCACGACACCTGGTTGGGGATGGAGCCGCTGATCCGGGAGATTCTCGCCGGCCTGCTGGCGCCGACCGGGGTGCAGTACCAGCTCAACTACCGCCGCGGGGTGCCGCCGGTGGTGAACGACGAGCATTCGGTGCGGATCTTCGAGGACGCGATCCGCACGCTCGGCCCGGATGCGGTGGCCGACACCGGACAGTCCGGCGGCGGCGAGGATTTCTCCTGGTATCTGGAGCAGGCGCCGGGGGCGATGGCGCGGCTCGGTGTCTGGTCGGGTGCCGGGCCGCAGTCGGACCTACACCAGCCCAACTTCGACATCGACGAGCGCGCGCTCGCGGTCGGGGTGCGGGTGATGGCGGGTTTGGTGCTCGCGGCGCACTGACGGGCGGATGGAACCGGCCGCCCGGCTGATGCATCGAAACCGGCGTACGGATTGTCGAACCGAGTAGGGGGAAACGCGCCGCTCGGGCGGCGGGCCGGGCGGACGGTGCGGAGCGGCACCGAGTACCGCTCGGCTCGCCGCCGGCCGGCCTGATCGGGTGCCGGCGAGCAGCTCAGCCGTCGTACGGGCCCGGCCCGACATTGCGGCTGTTGCGCGTGCGCAGATCATGGACGTACTCGGCGGGCGCGCCCGCTTTCTCCGCCGCGTCGGCCATCACCCCGAGGTAGCGCGCCGAGGGCAGTCCGCCCTCGTAGGCGTCGAGCACGTAGAGCCAGGCCAGCACCGGTTCGATCCCGGCCGGGGTGTTCATCGCCACCCGGAGCCGGATCTTGCGGTGGAACCCCAGCTCGCTGCCCTCCCAGCGGTCGAGGCGTTTCTCGTCCTCGTCGGACACGTCGTAGAGCACGACGAACACGTCGGTTCCCGGCTCTTCGACGACGGTCGCGAGCGCACCTTCCCAGCCGATGTCGCCCCCGCTGAAGGTCAGTCGCCAGTCGTGTAGCCAGCCGGTGCCCGACATCGGTGAGTGGGGGCAGCGCTCGAGCATCTGCTCCGGGTCCATGTTGGAGCCGTACGCGGCGTAGATCGGCACGATGGCAGCCTATCCAATAAGTTGTTCTCGGCTGAGTTGGTCTCGGGCCGGATATTCGGTCCGCCGCACGATCGGAGTCATGATGCCCCGCATTCTCATCATCGGCGGTGGCCCGGCCGGCTACGAGGCGGCGCTGGTGGCGGCGCAACACGGCGGCAAGGTGACTTTGGTCGACAGCGACGGGGTCGGCGGCGCATGCGTGCTGTACGACTGTGTGCCGTCGAAGACGTTCATCGCGTCCACCGGGGTGCGTACCGACCTGCGCCGCGCCACCGACCTGGGTGTTTCGGTCGATCCGGCCGACGCGACGGTGTCGTTGGCGACGGTCAACGAGCGGGTCCGCAGCCTGGCCAAAGCGCAGTCGTCCGATATCCGGGCACGATTGCAGGCGGTCGGCGTCCGGGTACTCACCGGCCGGGCCCAGCTGACCGACGAGATGCGCGGAATGGCCGCTCACCAGGTGCACGTCGAGCTCGCCGACGGAACCGATCGGGTGCTCGACGCGGAGGTGGTGCTGATTGCCACCGGCGCGAGTCCGCGAGTGCTGCCGGGGGCCGTGCCGGATGGCGAGCGGATTCTGGACTGGCGTCAGGTTTACGACCTGGATGTGCTGCCCGAGCACCTGGTCGTGGTCGGTTCCGGCGTCACCGGCGCCGAGTTCGTCTCCGCCTATACCGAGATGGGAGTACCGGTGACCCTGGTGTCCAGCCGGGACCGGATGCTGCCGCACGAGGACGAAGACGCCGCGCTGGTGCTCGAAGGCACGTTGGCCGATCGCGGCGTGCAACTGGTCAAGCACGCGCGAGCGGACCGGGTGGAGCGGACCGACGACGGGATCCTGGTGACACTGTCCGACGACCGGACGGTGACCGGGTCGCACGCGTTGCTCTGTGTCGGGTCGGTGCCGAACACCGACGAACTCGGGCTCGAGCGGGTCGGGATCACGCTGGACCGGGGCGGCTATGTCGCGGTCGATCGGGTCTCGCGCACCCAGGTGTCGGGTATCTATGCCGCCGGCGACTGCACCGGCCTGCTGCCGCTCGCGTCGGTCGCCGCGATGCAGGGCCGGATCGCGATGTATCACGCGCTCGGGGAGGGAGTGAGCCCGATCCGGCTCAAGACGGTCGCCTCCGCGGTGTTCACTCGGCCGGAGATTGCGAACGTCGGGGTCAGCCAGGCCGCCATCGACAGCGGCAAGGTCCCGGCCCGCACCGTGATGCTGCCGCTGAACACGAATCCGCGCGCGAAGATGTCCGGTCTGCGGCGCGGCTTCGTGAAGATCTTCTGCCGGCCGGCGACCGGGGTGGTGATCGGTGGTGTGGTCGTCGCACCGATCGCCTCCGAGCTGATCCTGCCGGTCGCGATGGCGGTGCAGAACAATCTGACGGTCACCGACCTGGCCCAGACCTTCTCGGTCTACCCGTCGTTGACCGGCTCGGTCACCGAGGCCGCGCGCCAGCTGATGCGTCACGACGATCTGGATTAGCTCTGCGCGCTCGGCCATCGGCGGAGCTCTGGTGGCGGTCGGCTCTCGACCGATGCCGCCCCCAGTGCTCCTTCGAGGGCCTACCTGCACGTAGTAGCTTGGGTCGAGGAGGTGGGCCGGTGGAGGAACCACGTCGGCCGCAGGTGTCCTGGTCGGAACCGGTCAGCTGGGGTCCGGACGCGCCGTCGTCCGACCCGGCCCAGGTCGAGCCGCCGTCCGGGCGCCGGCCCGGTCGTCGGGTAGTGGTGGCCCTCGTCGTCGTCGCGTCGGTGTTGCTGGTCGGGGGGGTTGTGGCACTGGTGCGGCAGCATCAGCGCAGTGTGGAGTCGGCACCGGCAGTACCGACTACCGCTGCGCCGCGGCCGATCGTGCCGATCCCGCACGCCGGGCAGGCCCCACCCGGCACCTGTGTGAACCGAATCGACGGCCAGGTCGTCTACGGCAACGGGCCCGGCGGCACCGACAACGGGCCGGATGCGATCCTCGCCTTCCAGCATGCCTATTACGTCGAGCGCAGCGGTGCGGCCGCCCGTGACTTCGGCACCGCCGGCGGGGTGGTGCCGACCGCGGACGTGATCCAGTCGGGAATCGACTCGATCCCGGTGGGCTCGACGCATTGCCTGGCGATCATGCCCCAGGGGAGCGATCGATATCTGGTCGAGCTGACCGAGACCCGGCCGACCGGGGAAGTCACCGTGTACCGACAGATTGTCACCACCGCGGTACAGGAAGGCAAGACGTTGATCGTCGGTATATCGCAGGCCCCGGAGTAGCTGTCGATGCGGAGATCGAGCCGATTCCGTCGGCCCGCGGCCGATCAGTCCAGCCAACCGTAGGTGCGTTCGACCGCTCGGTTCCACTCGGCGTAGCGCCGGTCCCGCTCGGCGGAGTTCATCCGGGGTAGCCAGCGCTTGTCCTCGGCCCAGTTGGTGCGGACGTCCTCGGTGCCGGCCCAGTAGCCGACCGCGAGCCCGGCCGCGTAGGCCGCGCCGAGCGCGGTGGTCTCGGCGACCACCGGTCGGACCACGGGGACATCGAGAAGGTCGGCTTGGAACTGCATCAACGTCTCGTTGCCGACCATGCCGCCGTCCACCTTCAGTGTGGTCAGCTCGACCCCGGAGTCGGCGCGCATCGCGTCGAGCACCTCGCGAGTCTGAAACGCGGTGGCTTCCAGGACGGCCCGGGCGATGTGCGCCTTGTTCACATACCGGGTCAGCCCGGCGATCACGCCGCGCGCGTCCGGCCGCCAGCGCGGGGCGAACAATCCGGAGAACGCCGGGACGAAGTAGACGCCGCCGTTGTCGGACACCGACAGGGCCAGCGGCTCGATCTCGGCTGCGCCGGCGATGATGCCCAAGTTGTCGCGCAGCCACTGCACCAGCGATCCGGTGACCGCGATGGAACCCTCCAGCGCGTAGACCGGGGCCTGATCGCCGAGCCGATAGCAGACGGTGGTGAGCAGTCCGTGCTCGCTGTCCACCGGTTCGGTGCCGGTATTCAGCAACATGAAATTGCCGGTGCCGTAGGTGTTCTTCGCTTCGCCCGGGTCCAGGCAGGCCTGACCGAAGGTGGCCGCCTGCTGGTCGCCGAGGATGCCGGCGATCGGCACGCCGGCCAGCGGGCCGACGGCTACCTCGGCGTAGACCTCGGACGAGCTGCGGATCTCCGGCAGCATCGCGAGCGGTACGCCGAACTCGGCGCACAGCTGCGGGTCCCAGTCCAGCGTGCGCAGGTCCATGAGCATGGTGCGGGAGGCGTTGGTGACGTCGGTGACGTGCGTCCGACCGCCGGTCAGCTGCCACACCAGCCAGCTGTCCACGGTGCCGAAGCAGAGCTCGCCGGCCTCGGCGCGGGCGCGGGCGCCGGCGACGTTGTCCAGGATCCAGCGCAGCTTCGGTCCGGCGAAGTAGGTGCTCAGTGGCAGCCCGGTGCGTTGTCGATAACGGTCGGGCCCGGCGGCGCCGGCCAGCTCGAGGCACAGCCGGTCGGTGCGGGTGTCCTGCCAGACGATCGCGTTGGTCACCGGTTCGCCGGTCGCCCGGTCCCAGACGATCGTGGTCTCCCGTTGGTTGGTGATGCCGACCGCGGCGACGGTTCGTCCGGCATCGGCAGCCGCCGTCTCCAGCGCCCGAGCGGAGTTGCGCCACAACGCCGTCGGATCGTGCTCAACCCAGCCGGCGCGCGGGAAGATCTGCTCGTGCTCGAGCTGTGCGGAGCCGATCGCCCGTCCGTCGTGGTCGAAGAGAATGCACCGGGATGAGGTGGTGCCCTGGTCGATGGCGGCGATGCAGGCATCCATGGCTGGAGGTTACTCGACCAGCCGGTTCGATGCGGTGCGCAACCGAGGCCGAACCCGGGTTGGTTAGGTAACCCTAATGCTAGGGTCGTCGGGTGCGCGTGCCGGTTGCCCTGGGCGAAATCCAGGAGACGTTGCTCATCCCGCTGTACGGTCGGGCGCTCGACGCCCGTCGGCGCCGCAGCATCCTGGGCGACACTGCCGCGGCGGACCTCGTCGAGCAGATCGACTACGACTTCTCGAAGTTCCGCGGACCGTCGCTCGGCGGGGCGGTGCTGCGCGCGTCGATCTTCGACGGGTGGGTCCGGCGGTTCCTGATCGACCATCCGGACGGCACCGTCGTCGACCTCGGGTGCGGGCTGAGTACCCGGTTCCGTCGACTGGACAACGGCCGGGTTCGCTGGTTCGACCTCGACGTCGGCGACACGATGGCGTTGCGTCGGCAGTTCTTCGCCGACGAGGACCGATACACGATGATCGAAGGCTCGATCCATGCCACCGACTGGTACGGGTTACTCCGCGCCCGCGGCGGGCCGTTGTTCCTGCTCAGCGAGGCCGTCCTGCTGTACTTCCCGGAGGCGCAGGTGCACGCCACGCTGCGGCAGTTGGCACAGGCATTTCCGGCTGCGCCGCTGGCGTTCGACACCGGTGGTCGAGCGATGATGGGCAGTCAGGACCGCAACCCGGTCTTCCGGGCGGTATCCGCGCGGATGCGGTGGACCTGCGACGACCCGCGCACGCTGCAGCAGTGCGGACTGCGGCTGGTGGAGTCGCGCACCTTCGCCGATCCGCAGCCGGACGTCGCAGCGGGTTGGCCGGCCCGTTATCGGTTGGGGATGAAGGCACTCCGGCTGGTGCTGCCACCGATGGTGACCACCTACAAATTGAATCTGCTCGAGACTGCCGCTGCCGATGCGGGCTAGCCTGACCCCGTGACGAAACAACCGGGCACCCAGTTCCTCGGTCCACAGCAGCGTGAAGAGGCCTGGGCACGGCTGGGCAAAGAGCAGTTCGACGTCGTCGTGATCGGTGGCGGCGTGGTCGGAGCCGGTGCCGCCCTGGATGCCGCCACCCGGGGCCTCAAGGTCGCGCTGGTCGAGGCCCGCGATTACGCATCCGGTACGTCGAGCCGGTCGTCGAAGATGTTCCACGGCGGTCTGCGATACCTGGAGCAGCTGGAGTTCGGCTTGGTCCGCGAGGCGTTGCGGGAGCGCGAGCTGTCGCTGACCACCCTGGCGCCGCACCTGGTCCGCCCGCTGCGGTTCCTCTACCCGCTGACCCACCGCGGCTGGGAGCGGCCCTACGTGGCGTCCGGATTGTTCCTCTACGACCAGATGGGTGGCGCGCGCTCGGTCCCGGCGCAGAAGCAACTGTCCCGCGCCGGCGCGCTGCGGTTGGCCCCGGCGTTGAAGCGGCGTTCGCTGATCGGCGGGATCAGTTACTACGACACGGTCGTCGACGATGCCCGGCACACCCTGACCGTGGCCCGGACCGCTGCGTACTACGGTGCGGTGGTGCGGAATTCGACTCAAGTGGTCGGCTTCCTACGGGAGGCCGATCGGGTCAGCGGGGTCCGCGTGCGCGACTCCGAGGACGGCCGGACCGCCGAGATCCGGGCGCACGCGGTGATCAACGCGACCGGGGTGTGGACCGACGAAGTGCAGGCGCTCTCGCATCAGCGTGGCCACTTCCGGGTTCGGGCATCCAAGGGGGTGCACGTCGTCGTGCCGCGCGACCGGATCGTCAGCGATGCGGCGATCATCCTGCGCACCGCGACGTCGGTACTCTTCGTGATTCCCTGGGGCACGCACTGGATCGTCGGGACGACCGATACCGATTGGAACCTCGACCTGGCCCATCCGGCCGCTACCCGGGCGGATATCGACTACCTGCTCAGCCGGGTGAACGACGTGCTGGTCACCCCGCTCACCCACGCCGACATCGACGGGGTGTACGCCGGTTTGCGGCCGTTGCTGGCGGGGGAGAGCGACGAGACGTCGAAGTTGTCCCGCGAGCATGCCGTCGCGCGGGTCTCGCCCGGGCTGGTCGCCATCGCGGGTGGCAAGTACACCACCTACCGGGTGATGGCGCAGGACGCGGTCGAGCTTGCCGCCGAGGATATTCCGGCGCGGGTATCGCCCTCGATCACCGAACGGGTGCCGCTGCTGGGGGCGGACGGCTATTTCGCTCTGGTCAATCAGACCCTGCAGCTGGCCGAGCTGTACGGCGTGCATCCCTATCGGATCAAGCATCTGCTGGAGCGGTACGGATCGCTGATCGACGAGGTGCTCGACCTGGCCGAGGACCGGCCGGAGCTGCTGCAGCCGCTCACCGAGGCCCCGTCCTACCTGCAGGTGGAGGTGGTGTACGCCGCGGCCGCGGAGGGGGCACTGCACCTGGAGGACATCCTGGCCCGCCGGACCCGCATCGCGATCGAGTACGCGCACCGCGGGGTGGACTGTGCCGAGCAGGTGGCGCGGCTGGTCGCGCCGGTGCTCGGTTGGGACGAGGCCGAGATCGACCGCGAGGTCGGCACCTATCAGGCCCGGGTCGAGGCCGAGGTCCGGTCGCAGACCCAGCCCGACGATGCCTCGGCCGACGCGTTGCGCGCGGCGGCGCCGGAAGCCCGGATGGAGATCCTGGAGCCGGTGCTCGCCGCGCGGTGAGCGGGCCGGCTACTTCCAGTACGCCTGTGACTTGATCGAGGTCTTCGGCAGGCCGTGCTTGGTGCGCAGCGTTTTGGTGATGCTGCGGGTGGTCAGGCCGTCGCACGCGACCCAGGCGAAGGTGTCGGGCCGACAGGTCAGCTCGTCGGCGGCGAGCCGTAGCAGCTGCCCGTCGTGCACCCGCTCCAGCCAGGTCACCTCGGTGCCGGCCGTTGCCCGCACCGGCAGCGTGGGGTCGGTTTCGTGCTGCCACTCCAGCCAGACCCGCGCCGGCACATCGCCGATCGCGTCGAGCAGCGAGTTGATCGCCGGGAGCGAGGCGGTGTCACCGAAGACGACGAACTCCGCCGGCAGCGGATCGGGCAACGTGAAGTTCGAGCCCAGCACGGTCGCCTCGATCCGATCGCCCGGCTTGGTGGCGTCGGCCCAGGCGGAGGCCGGTCCGCCGTGCAGCGCGAACTCGACATCGAAGCGGTCGTGGTCCGGATCGGGGTCGACCAGGGTATAGCCGCGCTGCTGGAGTTTGTCCGCGTTGCCGTCGGTCGGGAACCACAGGCGTACCCATTGAGTCGGGTGCACCGGATGGGCGGTCAACAAGCCACCGCCCTCGAAGCCGACCCGGATGTATTTCTCGGTGACCTGCGTCGTTCCGGTGACGGTGAACTGATAGTCCTTGCCACCCCAGGCCTTGGTGAGTGCGCCGCCGATTCCTCTACCCATAAGATTAGTTTAGCCTAACCAATATGGATCGCCCGATCTCGGAACGGCTGGCCGCGCGCCGGGTCTCCGTCGACTACGGTGACCGGCCGGTGCTCGCGGGGTTGGATGTCGCGTTCGAGGCCGGCACGATCACGACGATCGTGGGGCCGAACGGGTGTGGGAAATCGACGCTGCTGCGTGCGCTGGGCCGGCTGCTCGCGCCGCGGTCCGGGACGGTGGTGCTCGACGGTCACGATATCGCCCGGATGCGGGCCCGCGACCTCGCTCGCCGGATCGGCATTCTGCCGCAGGGTCCGGTGACCCCGGCCGGCCTCACGGTGGCGGATCTGGTCGGGCGCGGCCGGTACCCGCACCAGAGCTGGCTGCGGCAGTGGTCGGCCGACGACGAGGCGGTGGTGCGGGCGGTCCTGGACCTGACCGGGATGGCGGAGTTCGCCGATCGGCCGATCGACGAACTGTCCGGCGGCCAGCGGCAGCGGGCCTGGATCTCGCTGACGCTGGCGCAGGAGACCGGGGTGCTGCTGCTGGACGAGCCGACCACGTACCTGGACCTGTCGCACGCCGTGGAGGTGCTGGACCTGGTCGACCGGCTCAACGTCGACCTGGGGCGAACCGTGGTGATGGTATTGCACGACCTCAATCTGGCGATCCGGTACAGCGACCGGCTGGTCGTGCTGAGCGACGGCGCCGTCGTGGCTTCGGGGCGGCCCGAGCAGGTGATCACGGCGGAACTGTTGCGTTCGGTATTCCGGCTGGCGGCGCAGGTCGTCGACGACCCGGTCGCGCCCGGTCTGCCGCT
Organism: Skermania piniformis; assembly: GCF_019285775.1. Classification (GTDB taxonomy): domain Bacteria; phylum Actinomycetota; class Actinomycetes; order Mycobacteriales; family Mycobacteriaceae; genus Skermania; species Skermania pinensis. The sequence continues at coordinate 3,451,720 of NZ_CP079105.1, read as the reverse complement.
GGTCGTGCCGCACGGCCGCCGCCGGGCGGCTGCTCGGTCGAGTAAAGTTAGCGTAACCTAACTTGTACGTCGGGTCGGGTTGAAGGAGGTATACGAATGTCGGTCGTGGTTCTGGTCGGTTCGGAGATGGGTACTGCCGAGCTGGCAGCGGATGCGATCGCCAAGACATTGGCCCGCGACCATGCCGTGTCGGTGCACGACATGTATCACGCGAAAGTCGAGTTGACGCGCCGGGCGAGCTTCGTGGTGCTGGTCTGTTCCACCTACGGCACCGGGGAGTTTCCGACCGGCGCCGAGATGTTCTTCGATGTATTCGACACCGACCGGCCGGACCTGACCGGTTTGCGGTTCGCCGTGTTCGGGCTGGGCGACTCGGTGTACGGCGACACCTTCAATCGGGCCGGCGAAATGGCGGCCGAGAAGTTCGCCGCGTGCGGCGCGGTGCAGGTCGGCGAGCATGCTCGCCACGATGCCTCGACCGAGGTCCGGGTGGTCGACATGGCGCAGGAGTGGGCGACGCGGCTGTCGCCGCTGTGTCGGGTGGCCCTGGCGAGCGTCGGATCATCAATAAATTAGGTTAGACTAACCTAAAACAACGGGGAGGTCGGGGAATGACCACGGCAACGGTCTCGGTGCTTGCTTCGGCGCTGGCGGAAAGTCTGACCACATCGTCCGGCCGGTTCGCCGCCTTCGATGCCGACGACGGGACCTGGCGTACCCGATCCTGGCCGGCGGTGTATGCCCACGCGGAGGCCATCGCCGGGCAGCGGTTGGCCGGCGTGGCCGGTGCGGTCGGCCTGACCGGCGACCCGTCGCAGGAATTCGTCGCGACCGTCGTCGCCGCCTGGCTGGCCGGCCGACCGGTATCGGTCATGCCGGGGCCGGTACGTGGCGCAGATCCGCGGGATTGGGCGCAGGTGACGCTCGACCGGTTCGGGTCGATCGGGGTGACGACCGTCTTCGCCGACGGTCCGCGGGTGGCCGAACTGTCCGCGGTTCCCGGCGCGCGGGTGCACGACCTGGCCGCGCTGCGCGGGATGGCGCCCGGTGAACCGTTCACTGCTGTCCCGCTGGCGCCCGATGCGCCGGCGATCCTGCAGCACACCGCCGGCTCGACCGGTACCCCGAAGACGGCGGTCGTGTCCGCAGCCGCCCTGCTGGCGAACACTCGCGCGTTGCACGACCGCATCGACATCACCAGCGACGATGTCGGGTTCAGCTGGTTGCCGCTCTACCACGATATGGGGTTGTTGTTCCTGGCGGCCGGGCTGACTCGGGGCTGCTCGATGTGGCTGGTCCCGAACACGACGTTCGCGGCGGCGCCGTTCCGCTGGCTGAGCTGGCTCACCGAGTCGCGGGCGACGGTCACCGCCGCGCCGAACTTCGCCTACGACATCCTCGGTAAGTACGCCGGCCGCCTGGTGGACGCCGACCTCTCGGCGCTGCGGGTCGCGATCAGCGGTGGGGAACCGATCGACTGCGATGCCTTCGAGCGGTTCGTCACCCAAACCGAGCGGTTCGGCTTCGGGGTCGGTGTCCCCGCCCCGTCGTACGGTCTGGCCGAAGCGACCTGCGCCGTGACGATGCCGGCCGCCGGCGACGGTGCCCGGTACGACGAGGTGGAGGTTGCCGAACCCGGCGAGCCCGCCCGGCGCCGCCGGTACGCGATGCTCGGTCGCGCCGTAGCGGGGATGGAGGTCCGGATTGTGCCGACATCCGCCGCGATACCGCAGATCCGGGATCGGGTCGTCGGCGAGGTGCAGATCCGCGGGACCTCGATGATGTCGGGCTATCTCGCCGACGAGCCGGTTGCCGCGACGTCGTGGTTCGCCACCGGTGACATCGGCTATCTGGTCGAGGAACAGCTGGTGATCTGTGGGCGGGCCAAAGAACTGGTCATCGTCGCCGGCCGCAACCTGTTTCCGATCGAGCTGGAGCGTGCCGCCGCCCGCGCCGCCGGGGTGCGCGGCGGCGGCGTGGTGGCATTCGCGACGGAGGCCGGCGGGCGGCCCGGCCTGGTTCTGCTCGCCGAGTACCGCGGTCGCGACGAGGTGGCAGCGCGCAGCGCGGTGATCGAGATTCTGGCCGCCGAGTGCGGGATCGTCCCGGCCAAAGTGGTCTTCGTCAAACCGGATACGCTGCCGCGCACCACATCCGGCAAACTTCGCCGGCTCGAAGTGAAGCGCCGGTTCGAGGCCGGGAGGTACCGGCCCGACGCCGGCGAGTAGCCCCGTGCGGGGTGGGCTACTCGCCGCGCGGGTCGACCCGGGTCATCCGTACGGTCCCGAGGACGAAGACCGCGAGGCACAGCGCGGCAAAGTACGCCAGCGAGCCGTTCGGCCCACCGAACGGTGACTCGATCGTCGTCATCTGACCGGCACCCAACTCGCCGTTCTTGAACGGCGCCAACCGTTGCAACAGCAGGCCCAGGTCGCCCGGAACGAAGGTCGCGAAGACCTCGATACCGAACTTCCACAGCAGCACGATCATCACCACCAGGCCGGGTTTGGGGACGAGCGCCGACAAACCGAGGCCCGCCGCCGTCACCAGGACGGTGTAGATCGGCACGCAGATCAGCAGCCGAACCCCCGCCGCGGACCAGACGTCCACCCGGCCCCAGATGGTCGGGAACAGCTGCGGGATGCCCCACAGGATCAGGAACGTGATCACGCCCGCGGCGACCGCGCCGATCGCACCGAACACGATCAGTTTCGCGACCGGCAGCAGCGCCCGTCGTGGTGCGATGGCGAAGACGGTATCGATCGTCTTGTCCTTGTATTCCGCGCACAGTGCGGTTACCGCTGCCGACATCAGGATGAACGTCGAGAAGACCAGGATCCAGTACGCGGCGTTGTCGGTGTCCATCCCGCCGGCGCCGTCGAACGCGTTCGCCTCGGCAGCCGCGGCGATCCCCACGTTCAGGCCGAGCGGAATGATCAGCGCGAGCGGGATGACGACGAGCCACACCGAACTTCGGCCGGACAGCTTGGCCAGCTCGCTACGAACGGATCGACGCAGCGATCCGGCGACGGTACGGACGCCTGCGGTGCGCGTCGTGGTCACGAGCGGGTCCCGGCGGTGTACTCCAGGCTGGACCGGGTGATCTCGACATAGGCCGATTCCAGCGGTCGGGGCCCGGAACCCATCGCGAGCAGCTCGGCATTGGTGGTATCGGACAACACCTTTCCCTTCCCCAGGATGACGACCTGGGAGCCGGTGATGGCCACCTCGGTCAGATCGTGCGAGGCGATCAGCACACACTTTCCGGCCGCTGCGAGGTCCAGGAGCAGCTCGCGCAGCCAGAGCGTGCCCTCGACGTCGAGGCCGTTGGCCGGCTCGTCGAGGACGATGGTTCGGGGATCCGACAGCAGTGCGCCGGCGATGTTCAGCCGCTGCAGCATGCCGTAGGAGAACTTGCCGGTCGGACGCGCTGCGACCCGGTCGAGGCCGACCTGGGTCAACACGTCGTCGATCCGGCGGATCGGGATACCGCCGAGGCGAGCCTGCCAGCGCAGCTGCCGGGCCGCGGAATGTTTCGGGTTGCGCGCGAAAGCGCCCAGGCCGAAGCCGATCTCGGTAGCAGTCGTGGAGAATTCGCCCAGCGGACGGCCGTTGACGGTGATCTCGCCGGCGCTGGGTCGGGACAGCCCGGCGATCATCCGCATGACGGTGGATTTGCCGGCACCGTTGGGGCCGAGCAGGTACGTGATCGCTCCGGCTTCGGCGGCGAAGGTGACGTCGTCGACCACGAGATTCCGGCCGTACTTCTTGGATACGCCGCGAATGCTGATCATGATTCCAGTTCTGGCCGATCGGGTAGTGGGAGAACGCGAAACGGCTCCGCATCGGGTGCGGAGCCGCTCCTCGTCCAGGCGAGATCAGTAGCCGAAATCGGGATTACCGGAGCACTGCATCTCCTGGCAGATCGCTTTCCAGTTGTACTTCCACAGCCCGCCGTCGCGGACCAGGTGGTACCGGGTGGTGGTCGCCGGGATACCGGCCATCAGGCCGCTGACGGTGACGGCGAGCGCGTCGCCGGACACCTCGACCGGCTCGTAGGCCCGGCCCTGGATCGAGAAGAAGTCCATCGTCTTGCTGCTCTCCATCACGCGCGCCAGGGCGGGACGGGCACCTTCACCGTTGTAGCTGACCTCGACCTTGGGGTCCAGGCCGATGTTCGGGTTCCAGAACGCCGCGAACTGACGCTCCAGCTGATCGATGGTGGGGACGGCGTCCGCGCTGAGGTACAGATCGTTGGCCGAGGCGTTGCGGATCGATACGTCTGCGCCGGCGGGTTGGGCAACGCCGATCCCGAGCAGGGCGCCGAACAAGGCGACGAGCGTAACTCTTAGGTACTTCGGCATGAGAAATCCTTCTTGACCAGGAGATATGACTCGGGCCGTATCCTATCCAAGGCACTAAGGTTAGTCAAACCTAACTCACTGTGTCGCGGCTGACCAGCGAATTCGTGAAATCCCGGATGAGTTCCAGGGTTTCGGTCGCCGCCTCGACGTGCGGATGGTGCGAGATGCCGGGCAGGATCGCGATCCGGACCGGTCCGGCGGCGGTGGCCGCGATCCGGTCGAGCTGTGCGGCGGTTCCGTACTGGTCCAGCTCACCCTGGACCAGGAGTACGGGTGCGTCGATCCGGGCGACCCGATCGGTCAGGTCCATGGCGGCAAAGCTGGGCGCGAGCCAGGTCTGCGACCACGCGGTGAACAAGGCGAGTGGGTCGTCGTGATAGGGCCGCAGCGAACGAGCCAGAGTGTCCTCGAAGGTAGCTGCAGCGCTGCGTATTCCATCGATGGTCCGGCGCTCCACGACGACGTGCGGGGCGATCAGGACCAGGCCCCGGACCGGTCGCCGGGCAGCATAGGCGATCGCGATCGAGGCGCCGTCGCTGTGCCCGATCAGCACCGGATCGGTGCCGGCGCCGACCCGGTTCAGCACCTGCGGCAGCACGGCGTCCGCCTCGACGAGCAGGTAGTCGTCGCCGCCGCGGAACCTCCCGCCGGACCCGCCGTAGCCGTGTCGGGAGTAGCTCAGCGTCGTCATCCCGGTCGCGGTCGCGAGCCGGGCCGGAAGCCGGCCCCACTGGGCCACCGAACCGAGTCCCTCGTGCAGGAGAACCAGCTGTGGCGCCGGCGCTGTGCCCGGGTGGACCTGGTACTCGAGCTCGCCCAGCTCGTGGTCGAGAACGGCCACCGGCTTACCAGCTCTGCGATCGCACGTCGAGCATGTTGTCGCCCAGGCGGGCCCGGGCGACGTAGTTCGTACAGTCGTGTGGTTTGGCCGGCATGATCGAGCAGAACTGGATCTCCCGCAGCAATCGCTGCATCGGTCCGGCGGTGGCCATCGCGGCCGAGCCGACCAGCCGGACCGCCGTGGCCGCCAGGTCCTGGCCGGTGCGACCCAGATGCTGCTTGGCCGCGTAGATCAGGGCGTTCGCATCCGGGTCGCGGTGGGACACGGCGGCGGCGGCCCGCAGCACCAGCGACCGAGTCGCCTCGTACGCGATCACCATCGCGCCGAACTCGTCGAGTACGGCCGGCGCGGTCGCGCCCTTGTGCCGCAGCGTGTCGGCGACGAAATCGACCGTCGCTTCGGCGATTCCGAGGTAGGCGCCGAGGTAACCGGCGGCCATCCAATGCGGTGCCCGCACCACGTTGAACAGCGACATACCCTCGACGCCCAGATACAACCGCGAGCCGGGTGTCACCACGCCCCGCAGGGTCACGCTCGCGGTCGCGGTGCCGCGCAGTCCGGCACCGGGCCACCAGCGGTCGATCTCGACTCCGGCGGCGGCCCGGTCGAGCACCACCTCGGATACCTCGAACTCGTTCGATCCGGGACCGTCGCCGGGCGTGGTACCGCGGGTGGCGACTTCACGGGCCGATACGACGTAATAGTCGGCGATCGGAGCCAGTGAGACGAACGACTTGACGCCGTCCAGGACGAGCTGGTCGCCGTCGTGCCGGTAGGTGGTCGCCAGTCCACGCAGCCGCGCGCCGGTGCCGGGTTCGGAGGTGGCCGAGGCGAACATCCGGCGGTGATCGCGCACCTCCTGCACCACCCAGGTGCGAAATCGGCTGCCGGCCTTGTCCAGCCGGGTCTCGTCGATCTCGAAGACGCTGGCGATCGCGGCGTTGTGCATGTTGAAGCCGAGTGCGGTAGCACCGTTCACGCGGGCGATCCGGGCCAGCACCTGGGTGTAGCCGGCGAAATCGAGCCCGAAGCCGCCGTCGGTTGTCGGCAGCAGGAGGGTGAGCAGGCCGGCGTCGGCGACCAGCCGGAACGCCGCCGCCGGATCGGCATCGCCGCGGTCGACCGGATCTGCCAGCTCGCCCAGCTCGTCGGCGATCCGATCGACTCGGGCGCTCGCGGCGGCGATCCGGTCCCGCGCGATCGTGCTGGTCGTCACGGTCGGTTCGGTATCGACGGTCATGTCAGTTCTCCACGGGCAGGCCGAGATCGCGCGCAATGCCGATCCGGAGCAGGTCGTTGGTCCCGGCATAGATCGACGCGGCCAGGCCGCTGGTCGGGTCGGCGGTGAGCCCGGAGTCGGCGATCACCGCCCGTACTCCGGTGAGCAGTCCGGCGCCGGCCTCGAAGGCAGCCAGATCCTGGGCGCAGGAGATCTTCACCATCGCGGCGCGATTGGCGAGCACCCGTAGCGGTGTTGCCGAATCCACCTCCTCGGCGATGCTCGCGATCAGCGAACGCATCCGCAGCAGCAGGATGGCGAGATCGGCGACCCGCCCGGCGACCAGCGGGCTGGCGCCGAGCGGCCGGCCGAACTGCTCGCGCTCGCGCAACCGCGCGCAGAGTTGATCGAGCCGTCGTTGCATGATCCCGATCGCATAGCTGAACAGCAGGGCCCGTTCCCAGGTGGTGGTGTCCATCAGCAACGCCATGCCGGCGCCTTCCGGGGTCACCGCCGCCCGAGCCGGTAACCGCACCTGGTCGAAATCCAGATTGCCCATGGGAATCTCGGTCAAGGCCAGCTTGGCCAGCGGTGCGCTGCGGGTGACGCCCGGGGAATCGGTGGGCACCAGGAATGCGGTCAGTGCGAACGGGCTGCGGCCGGGTGCGGTCCGGGCGAAGGTCAACGCGAGGTCGGCGATCGGAGCGGCCGTGACGAAGGCCTTCCCGCCGCGGAGCACGTAGTCGCTCGGACAGGTCGGATCGGGGATCGCCTCGGTGCGCATGGACAGCGGATCGCTGCCGCCCCCCTCCTCGGTGAGCGCGTGGCAGAGGATTTGTTCGCCGGTGCAGACCGCGTGCTGTACCGCACCGCTCAACGCGCCGAGTCCGGCCAGCGGCCATTGGATTCCGAACAACTGGGAGGTGAGCGCGTAGCACAGGCCGGGCGCCAGTCCGCCCACGCCGAGGCCCTCCACGACGGCGACGGTGTGCCGTATCGCGCCGGTCCCGCGCTCGGTCCGAAACGGTGCGGCGACGATCTCGGCGACCGACTCCAGGGCCAGCAGGTGCCGCCAGGCCGAACGGGTGTCGGCAGCGCGCAGGGTGTCTGCGATCGGCGCGACCTCGGCCGCGGCCTGGGCCACGATCGCGGCGCGCGCCGCCGTGCGCACCTTCGATACGGTCATCGCGGTGGCTCGGCGGCGGTGACCGCGGCGTGTCGCGTATCGACAACCGCGGCGTGCTGCGTATCGACAACCGCGGCGTGCTGCGTATCGACAACCGCGGCGTGCTGCGTATCGACAACCGCGGCGTGCAGGGTCTGCGGGGTGCGGAAGTTCTTGGCGGCGATGAAGGTCGGCGGCAGGTCGATACCGAGGGATCGCTCCAGTTCGGCGACGATCTTCATCACGGTCAGCGAGTCGAGTATCCCGGTGAGCAGCAGCTCGGTGTCCGGTGTCACGACGACGGCATCGGGGCCGGTCCCTTTGATACAGCCGGCCACGAGGGTGCAGATCTCGGTCAGACTGAGTGTTTGCTCGGCCGCTGAGGTCACGGTAGATCCTTTCATCGCACAGCGGGTCAACGGATTACGTCTCGCCGGACGCAGCGGCGCGGGAACGGAGTTGGGCGTAGTCGATCTTGCCGCGAACATTGCGCGGAAGCTCTGCGACAACTTCGACCCGGTCGGGGCGATGACGAGTGGAGTGGATCGAACCCACCGCAGCGTGCACCGATGCGATCAGTTCGTCCGCCGATCGGGTGGCGGTCGGCTCCGGCTCCAGATACAGCAATACCCGGTTGGCCGGTGGTACGGCGATCGCTGCGCAGTGTCGAACCGCGGCGACCGATGCGGCGGTGGCTTCCAGCCCGGCGAGATCGATCCGGAAACCGTTGCGTTTGATCTGCGCATCCCGCCGGCCGGACAGATAGAAGCGGCCGTCCGGACCGGTCGCCGCGCGGTCGCCGGTGCGGTATGCCCGCCGCCGGATACCGTCCGGAAAACGCACTCCGACACAGGGGTCGACGAGTCGTCCGGCGGCGAGGTAGCCGTCGAGCAGGGTGGGCCCGGCGACCACCAACTCCCCGGAACCGGCCGTGGCCTGCAGTTCGTCGTCGACCACGCATACCGACACACCGTCGATCGCGGTGCCGATCGATACCGGCGTGCCGGCTCGCCGGTTGGGCGCGAGCAGTTCGGCGGTGCAGACGTTGGTCTCGGTCGGGCCGTAGAAGTTGTGCACGGCAACACCGTCGAGGGTGGCGAGCAGCTCCCCGAGCGCGCGTTCGGGGTAGGGCTCGCCGGCATAGGCGATGGTGCGCAATGCCGGTAGGCGGGCGCTGTCGGCGCTGGTGTCGGAGATTGCGCGCACCAGGGAGGGCACCGCGTAGATCACCGAGATCTTTTTTTCGGCAAGCCAATCGACGAAGTCGCCGGGAAACGGCTTGAGCCAGTCCGGCACCAGCAGCTGAGCGGCACCGGCCATCGCGGTGCTGAACAGATCGAAGGTGCTCAGGTCGAAGGTCAGCGCGGACTGCGCCGCGATCCGGTCGGCCGGAGTCAACCCCAGCCGACCGGCCGCCCAGCCGGCGAAGTGGGATACCGCGTCGTGTCCGAGGAGCACGCCGCGCGGCAAACCGGTACTGCCCGAGGTGAACAGAAGGTAGCCCGGCCGAGTGGTCGGCGACCCGCTCGCAACTCCCACCGCGTGCCGAGCTCGGTTGGCCAGGAAGATATCCGGTGCCAGCTCCAGCGCCGGGCCGAACAGCGGCGTCATCCGGTCTCGATCGGCCGCACCGACCAGCAGATGTGAGATCTCGGCACCGTCGCAGGCGGCGGCCAGTCGCGGGTCGGGATCGCCCGGATCGAGCGGCGCCGGCGTGGCGCCGAGCCGCACCACGGCGTGGATCGCGATCACTCCGGCCAGGCTTCGCGGCAGCAGTACTGCTACCCGCGTTCCGACGCGAATTCCATTGGACTGCAACTTCTCTGTCAGCTCGCCGACCGCGCGATCGAGGTCGTGATAACTCAGCTCGGTGCACTCGTCGGCGACCGCGAGACGGCTCGGGTACCGATCGGCCGCCGCGATCAGCGCCGCGGCCAGGCTGGTCGTCGGATGTCCACCCGCCACGGAATCGACCCCGGATCGGCTGTGGACTGTAGGCGAATGGGTCAACGGGGTGGATCCTCCTGCGCACGAGCCAGTTCGAAGTTCTGCCGGAGTGGGGACGCGCCGCGTTGTGCGTACGTCCGAGCACCTGTCGAGTGTATCAAGAAATTAGTATAGGCTAAGCTTGCTAACAGGCCTACCGGGTGACTGTGCCTTGGGTCGGGGCTTGTGTCGGGCGGGTACGCGATCATCAACGAAAAGGCGCTCATGAGCACGTCGGTGGGTATCGAAGACCAGGAGATCGAGCGGCGAATCCGCGGCGCGCTGGGGGAGCTGATGGCGGAGGACCTGTCCGATCTGGACCGGGACACCGATCTCATCGAGTTCGGCGTGCATTCCCTGCTGATGATCGACCTTGCGGCGCAATGGCGGCGGCGCGGCGTCGAGCTGAATTTCGCCGACCTGGCGCTGGAGCCGACCTTGCGTGCCTGGTGTCGGCTGGTGGCCGAGCGCACGGCACAACGGGTTGCCGCGGCCACCGCGGATGTCCCGGCCGGCCGCCGGTCCGACGACGCAACCTTCGGGCTGGCCACCATGCAGCACGCCTACTGGGTCGGGCGGATGGACTCCCAGGCGCTCGGCGGGGTCGCGGCGCACCTGTACGCGGAGTTCGACGGGGCGAGCGTGGATCCCGACCGATTGGCGGCTGCCGTCGCCGAGCTGGTCGGACGGCACGAGATGCTCCGGGTTCGGTTCGACGACAACGGGCGGCAACGCATTCTCGACCGGACCGAGCTGCCCAACTTCCGGCTGTGCGATCTGCGCGCTGCCGACCCGGATACGGTCGCGGCCGAGCTGAAAGCCATCCGGCAACGCAACTCGCACCAGTTGCTCGACGTCGCGCGCGGGCAGGTGTTCGTCGTCGACCTCACGCTGCTTCCCGCGGGGCGCACCAGAGTGCACGTCGACGTGGACATGCTCGCCGCCGACGCGATGAGTTACCGCACCCTGTTGCGTGATCTTGCCGCCGGTTATGCCGGCGACGGGGCGTCGCTCGCCCCGATCGGCTACAGCTACCGGCAGTACCTGAGCGAGCACGCGGCATCCCGCGCCCGGGCTCGGGCCGTCGCCGAACAGTGGTGGGCCGGAATGCTCGACGAGTTGCCCGATCCGCCGGCGCTGCCGCTGATCCCGGAGAGTGCTCGCGCCGATCCGCACCGCAGCACCCGCCGGGAGTACCACGTGGGTCCGGCCGCGAAGCGGCGGTTGCTGGCCCGCTCCCGAGCTGCCGGGGTCACCCCGGCGGTGGTGCTGGCCACGGTATTCGCCGAGGTGGTCGGTCGCTGGTCGGGCGAGCAGCGGATGCTGCTGAACCTGCCGTTGTTCGACCGGGAGCCGCTGCACGACGACGTGCGTCTGCTGGCCGGAGATTTCACGAGTTCGATCATGGTTGCGGTGGACGCCAATCGAGACCGCCCGTTCGTCGACACGGTGCGCGCCGTGCAAGCCGAGCTGCACCGTGCCGCCGCGCACTCGGCCTATCCGGGGCTGGAGGTGATTCGGGACCTCGGGCGGCACCGGGGTGCGGCGGTGCTCGCCCCGGTCGTCTACACCAGCGGGATGGACCTCGGCGAGTTGTTCGCCGACTCGGTGCTGGCCGAGTTCGGGGACCCGGTCTGGATCATCTCCCAGGGTCCGCAGGTCGTCCTCGATGCCCAGGTGGTGGAGCTGCGCGGCGGTCTGCTCACCAACTGGGACGTGCGCGAAGACGCGTTCCGGCCCGGCGTGATCGATGCGATGTTCGCCCGGTACAGCGCCGAGCTGGATCGACTGCTGGCGCCGGAGTCGGATTGGTCGGTGCCGTTCGATCTGCGACTGCCCGCCGACCAGGCCGCCCGACGCGCCGCGCTGAATGCGTTATCCGCCCCGGAATCCGGCCGTGCGCTGCATGAACCGTTCTTCGATCAGGCTGCGGTGCGGCCGGACGCGGTGGCGCTGCTCTGGTCCGCGGGCGGCACCGACCATCAGCTGAGGTACCGCGAACTGGCCGATCGAGCACTCCGCCTGGCTGCCCGACTGCGCGCGGCCGGCGTCGACGCCGGGGATGTCGTATCGATCCAGCTGCCGCGCGGCCCGTGGCAGATCATCGCGGTGCTGGCCGTCCTGGCGGCCGGCGGGACCTATCTGCCGATCGGTGTCGATCAACCGGCGGAGCGCCGCCGGCTGATCCAGGATGCGGCCGGCACCCGGCTGGCCATCGTGGACGATGCCGATACCGCAGCCGCGCAACACCTGCCGGCCGTCGCGCTGGATGCGCTCGACCTGGCGGGGATCGAGCCGGTCGAGCCCCGGTTCGGGGCGGCCGACACACCTGCCTACATCCTGTTCACCTCGGGATCGACCGGCACCCCCAAAGGGGTGCAGGTACCGCATCGGGCGGTGATGAACACGCTCGAGCGGTGCCAGGAGCTCTACGAGGTGCGCCCGGCCGATCGGTCGATCGTGCTGTCGGCGCTGGAGTTCGACGTCTCGATCCAGGACATCTTCGCTCCGCTCGCCGTCGGCGGTTCGGTGGTGGCGATCGACGACACCGCCCGACGGGACGGTCGGCTGCTCGCCGGCCTGATCGAACGACTGGGGGTCACCCAGTTGTACTGCGTGCCTGGAATTCTCGGCATGATTCTGGATGCGGTCGGAGATTCAGCGGCGTTGCACGGGGTGCGCACCGTGGTGGTGGCGGGCGACAAGGCCGGCCGGGAGCTGGCGCTGCGGCTGTTCGCTGCCGCACCGACCGCGGTCTTCGCCGGGATGGGTGGGGCGACCGAGACCGCGATCCATCACACGGTGGCGATCGTGCCGCGGGAGATTCCGGCCGACTGGTCGGTGATCCCGTTCGGTCGCCCGCTGGCGAACCTGGCGTGCCGGGTGGTGTCGCCGACCGGGCACGACTGTCCGGACTGGGTGGTCGGCGAATTGTGGGTGTCCGGGGTGGGTATCGCCGACGGCTATGTCGGTGATCCGGAACGTACCGCCGAACGGTTCGTCGAGGAGCAGGGCGTTCGGTGGTACTGCACCGGTGACCTGGTGAGTTGGCGCGACGACGGATTGATCGACGTCGTCGGACGCGTCGACGACCAGATCAAGCTGCGCGGCTATCGGATCGAACCGGGGGAGGTGGCGGCGGTGCTGTCGGCGGAGCCCGAGGTCGGCCGAGCGGTGGTCGAGGTCGATCGGTGCACCGGGTCCGCCGCGCTGCTCGCGGCCGTGACCGCCGTTGATCCCGACGCCGACCCGGCCGCGCTCGGCACGCAGTTGCGCAGTCGGCTCGCCGACCGGTTACCGGCGTACATGATTCCGGACCGAATCACCGTGCTGGACTCGATTCCGTTGACCGGCAACGGAAAAGTCGACCACCGGGCGTTGTCCGCGATGTTGGTCGCGGTGGCCGGCGAACGCGATTACGCCCCGCCGCGCACCGACCTGGAGACCGCGCTCGCGCTGGTGCTCGGCCAGTTCCTGGGAGTGTCGCAGCTCGGTCGGGCGGACGACTTCTTCGCGCTCGGCGGCGACTCGGTGCGGGCCACCGCCGCGATCGCCCGGATCATGACCTGGCTCGATACCGACGAGGTGGCAGTGAGTGATCTGTTGCTCGGCCGGACCGTCGGCGCGGTCGCGCAGCGCATGCTGGCGCGCAGCAGCGACCCGGAGCGACTGGCTGCGGTCGCGGCGATCTGCGTCGACGTCGCCACCATGTCCGACGACGAGGTGGCCGAAGCGCTGGACCCGGCCGGGTCCGACAGCCCCATCCCGGAAGGAACCAGCCGATGACCGAGCGCGTTCCCGGCTGGCCGGTCGAGTTCCAGCAGCGCTATCGCGCCGCCGGGTACTGGCAGGGCCGGACCTTCGACCGGATCCTGGCCGACCTCGCCGACCGCCATCGCGACGACGTTGCGCTGATCGGCGGCGGACCGATCGCGGATGCCGAGCGAATCACCTACGGCGAGTTGCTCACCCGGTCCCGACGCGTCGCCGTCGGGCTGCGTGAGCTGGGGATCGGCGCGGGCGATGTCGTGCTGCTGCAACTGCCGAACCGGATCGAGTTCGTCGTCACCTGGTTCGGGCTGCAGCACCTGGGCGCGGTGCCGGTGCACGCCCAGCCGGGACACCGGCACCGCGAGCTGTCCCAGTTGGCCGCGACGACGTCGGCGGTCGCCTATGTCACCACCGACGTGCACCAGCGCTTCGACCATCGCGGGCTGGCTCGGCAGGTAGCCGATCTGGTCGGGTCCGTTCGGCACATCATCGTGGTCGGCGAGCTCGGCGAGTACGCCGCCGACGACCGGTTCGTGACCTACCGGTCGGTGGCCGACGCCCCCGAGCCGGCGGCGCCGCTGCACGCGGGTGCCGCGAGCGATCTGGCCCTGCTGCTGTTGTCCGGCGGGACCACCGGTACGCCGAAACTGATCCCGCGCACGCACGACGACTACTTCTACAACTCGCGGGCGGCCGGTGCGCGCTGCGGGCTGACCGCGCAGACGGTGTACCTGGCGGTGTTGCCGATCGCGTTCAACTTCACCTGGAACTGTCCGGGCATCCTGGGCACGCTGGCCGTCGGCGGCCGGGTGGTGCTGGCCGAGAGTCCGGACCCGGCGCAATGTTTCGCGCTGATCGAGCGGGAACGAGTGACCTATACCGCGATCAATCCGCAACTGGTGCCGGCCTGGCTGGACGAGTACGCCCGCGGGACCGCCGACATCTCGTCGCTCGAGGTGCTCGAGATCGGGTCGGCCCGACTGGCCGACCCGATGGCCCGGCGGATCGTCACCGAACTCGACGTGACCCTGCAGCAGATTCTCGGCATGTCCGAGGGCTTGTTCTGCGCGACCTACCTCGACGACGATGTCGAGACGGTGTGCACGACCCAGGGAGCGCCGGTGTCGGCGGCCGACGAGATCCGCGTGGTCGACGAGCACGGCACCGAGGTCGGGACCGGCGAGGTCGGCGAGCTCACCGTGCGGGGGGCCTATACCCCGCGGGGCTATTACGCCGCGGCGGAACACAACAAGACCGCGTTCACCGCCGACGGTTTCTACCGGACCGGGGATCAGGTGCGGCGGTTGGCGAGCGGGCACCTGATCGTGGTCGGCCGGATCAAGGACCAGATCAACCGGGCCGGGGAGAAGATCGCCCCGGCGGAGGTGGAGGGCGCGTTGGCGGCGCACCCGGCGATCGAGTCGGTCGCGATGGTCGGCGAACCCGACCCGCGGCTCGGTGAACGCAGTGTCGTCTATCTGGTAGTTCGGGGCGAGACGGTGCCGACCCGCCGGGAACTGGCCGCCTTCCTGGGCCGCGCCGGACTCGCGGCCGGCAAGGCGCCGGACACGGTGCGGGTGATCGAGACCATGCCGCTCACCCCGCTGGGCAAGATCGACAAGAAGGCGTTGCGGGCCGGCGGGCCGGCGTCGTGATCGGAAAGGAGCCCGCGGTGTCCGTACCGGCCATCGAGGTCGCCGGGTTGGCGAAAACCTACGGCGAGGTCACCGCCCTGCACGGGATCTCGTTCGAGGCGGCGCCCGGCACCGTGCTCGGCTTGCTCGGTCCCAACGGCAGTGGCAAGACGACGACGGTCACGTTGCTCGCCACGCTGCAGCGACCGACCGCGGGCAGCGCACGGATCTGCGGCCACGACGTGGTCGCCGACGCCGCGCGGGTCCGGGAACTGATCTCGCTCACCGGGCAGAGCGCTGCCCTCGACGGCGGGCTCACGGCGGCGGAGAACCTCGCGATGTTCGGCAACCTCACCGGTTTGCGCGGGGAGCGACTGCGCGCCCGGATCGACGAACTGGTCGAGCAGTTCGACCTGGGCGCGGTCCGCGACCGCCGGGTCGCCACGTTGTCCGGCGGCATGCAGCGCCGGGTCGACATCGCCGGCGCGCTGGTGACCCGACCGGCGGTGCTCTTTCTCGACGAGCCGACCACCGGACTCGACCCGCGCAGCCGTGCGGCGGTCTGGGAGATCGTCGCGGGCCTGCGCGCCGAAGGCATCACCGTCCTGCTGACGACGCAGTATCTGGCGGAGGCCGACCTGCTGGCCGACCGGATCGTGCTGCTCGACCGGGGTGCTGTGGTGGCGACCGGGACGCCGGCCGAGCTGAAGCGGCACGCGGGCGCGGCGGTCTGCGAGGTGACCCTGGTCGATCCGGGCGACCTGGACCGGGTCGCCACCGTGCTCGGCCGGTTCGAGTCGGTCGAGACGCCGGCCGCCGGTCCGGCTGCGCACCCGCGACTGGTGTTCCGGTCCGAGGCCGGGATGTCCACCGTCGCCGAGGTGATCGCGCTGCTCCGGGAGGCGCGGATCGACGTCGTCGACGTCGGCCTGCGCCAGCCGTCGCTGGACGAGGTGTTTCTGCAATTGACCGAGCAGGTGCCCTGATGACCGCAGTCGCGCCGACCCGTCCGCCCGCTCTCGCGGACCGGCCGGCACGGCAATCCGTCCCGTGGCCGGCGGCTTTGGCAACGTTGGCCCGACGCCGTGCGCTGGCCGCCGTGCGTGCCGGTGACGTCGTGTTCGCCACGCTCGGTCCGGTGATCTTCTTCGTCTGCTTCTATGTGCCGCTGCACCGGCAGTTCGAGCGGGTGGGCGGCGAGTACGCGCAGTTCCTCGCCCCGATCGTGCTGTTGCAGGCCGGAGTGTTCACCGCGATCGTGACCACCGAGGCCGCCGGCGAGGACGCCCGAGAAGGCGTGCGGCAACGGCTGGCGTCGTTGCCGATTCCGCGCGTCACCCCGTTCCTGGCGCGGATGGCCTGGGTGTCGGTCCGGATGCTGCTGATCCTGGTGGGTGGGTTGGCGATCGCGTTCGCCCTGGGCTTCCGGTTCCACGGATCGGTGTGGGCGACGCTCGCATTCCTCGGGCTGGTGGTGTTGTTCGGGTTGTCGCTGAGCATGCTGACCGACGCGGTCGGCACGGTCGCGGGCAACGCGACGTCGGTGGCGACCGTGTTGATGATTCCGCAACTGATCCTGGTGCTGGCCTCGACCGGTCTACTGCCGGCGGCGGCCTTTCCCGAGTGGGTGCAGCCGTTCGTCCGCAATCAGCCGCTGTCGGTGTTCGCCGAGGCGTTACGAGGTTTGGCTGCCGGGTCGGCGATCGCGTGGACGGCGGTGTTGTGCTGGTCGGCGGGGCTGCTGCTGATCGGTGCCGCCGCCGCGGTGGCGGCCGGTCGAGCACAGGTGCGCCGGTGAACGCCGCGCCCGCCGCGCCGGTGAATGTCGGGCCGGCGACCGCGCGCCGTTCCGTCTCGCTCGGCCGACATCTGGTCGTGACCGTCGCGACGCTGCTACGGACCTGGTCACGCGATCCGGGCGTGGTGGTGCAGACCGTCGCGTTTCCGGCCTTCATGCTGCTGATGTTCCAGCTGGTGCTCGGCAAGACCGTGACCGCGATGGGGGGCGGCAACAGCATCTACGGCAATGCCGGGCTGGTCGCGTTGGTTGCGGCGATGTACGGCACCGTCGCCACCGGGATCAGCTTGATCGACGATCGGGACAGCGGCCTGCTGACCCGGACCTGGTCGCTGCCGGTGCCGCGGGCGGGCTTCCTGGCCGGGCGGCTGTCGGCCGAGGCGGTACGTACCGGGTTGAGCACGGTGGTGTTGTTCGCGGTCGCGGTGCCGCTCGGGTTTCGGTTCCAGCACGGGTTGCTCGCCGGTCTGGTAGCGATCGCGGTGCCGATGGTGTTCGCCGTGGGGATCGCAGTGCTGGTGGTCGCCGTGGCCACGGTGGCCGTCCGGCAAACCTTGCAGCAACTTGCCGGACTGTTTCTGCTGCTGTTGTTCTTCAATGTCGGATTCGTGCCGATCACCGAATATCCGGGCTGGTTGCAGCCGGTGGTTCGGCACCAGCCGATGAGCCCGGCGATCGAGGCGATGCGCGGGCTGACCGAGGGTGGCGCGGTGGCGGCACCGCTGCTGGAGACCGTCGCGTGGACGATCGGGCTGGTCGCGGTGTCCGGGCCGGTGGCGATGCGCGGATACCGGCGGGCGGCGGAGGGCCGATGAGCGGCTCGCCGGCCGGTCGCTGCGCCATCGGTATCCGCTGGTCGCTGGATCGGTGATCATCGCTGGATCGGTGATCGCTCGACGGGCGTGGTTGTGTCGCGCGGCGGCCGGTACCAGTCGGCGGGCCGGTACCAGTCGGCGGGCCGGTGGTAGGTGTTGGTTCGGGCGGCGCGGTCGGGGTCGAGCCAGGTCGGTGGTAGCCATTCGATCCGGCCGGCCGGGTTGCGCCGCACGGTCCAGCCTTGATCGGCCAGCGCGTGGTGATGACCACAGGCGGGGGCGAGATCGGTGATGTCGGTGGGGCCGCCGGCCGCCCAGGCGGTCATGTGGTGGTACTCGCAATCCACTGCCGGCCGCGGACAGCCCGGATAGGTGCAGCCGCCGTACTGGGCGGTTGCCACGATCCGTTGATCCGGTGAGGCAAGGCGTTTGGATCGGCCGAGATACAACGGCTGTTCGGTGTGCGCGTCGAACACCACCAGGTAGTGCCAGGCATGGGTGGCCATCCGGATCAGATCCCGGTACGGGATCAGGGTTCCGCTCGCGGTCGTTGCTTTCCCGCCGATCCCACCCGGGCTACGGCCCGGAACCGGGGCACCTCGGTCGGTTCCGCCGGATGCCGGTGACGTCGTCGGTTCATCGGGCGCGTAACCCGTAGATCGGTCGGGCGGGTACCCGGTTCGCGGTCCCGGGCCGGGCGCATACCCGGAGTACCCGGCGGCGGTCTCGAGGTCTTGGAGGGTGGTCGTGACGATCACCGTCACCGGCAGCCCACGGTGCTGCCCCAACTCTCCGGATGCGATCGCCGCGCGCAGCACCGTCAGCAGCGCATCATGATTGCGCTGGGCCGGGGTCCGCTGGTCCCGCTCGACGTGCTCGGCCGGCGCCTCACCGTCGACGGTCGGAAGCTCGTCGTCGGGGTTACACATACCCGGCCGCGCGTACTTGGCGAAGATCGATTCCAGATAAGCGCGCAATTCCGGGGAGACATACCCGGTGAGCCGGCTCATCCCGTCGCGTTCCTGCTCGCCGAGCCGGATACCGCGTTTGCGGGCCCGGTCCCGCTCATCGGACAGCGTGCCATCGGGATTCACGACGGCATCGAGGTGTGTGGCGAGCTTGCCCAGCTCATCCGGTCGTAGCGTGGTCGCAGCCCGGGCGAGTTCCCGCTCCGCGGCGACCCGAGTGGACGCGTCGACTCCGTTGGGCAGATCATGCAGAAACTTCCGAACCACTCGCACGTGCTCTCGCCCGACCTCGCCCGTCCGGACTCGCGCCGCCAACTCGGGCAGTATCGGCGGCACGGGTTGCCCGGTCATCGTCGACGACGCAGTGAGATCGGCGGCCTCAAACAACCGGGCACTCGCCTCGTTCGGCCGAATCCGCAACGCATCAGCAAGCACATCCCGGTAACGGCGGCCACCGAACTCGTCACCCGGAGCCTCGACCGTCACTCGAATCAGCCCGTACCCGACCCCGGCGATCCGCCGCGCTACCCGTTCGAGCTCCTGCAACACTCCGAGCGCGGCCGTCCCCGACTCCGGAACCAGCGCGGCGAGATCGTCCAGGGCGGCATCGATCACCGCGACCGCGGCCACCGAACTCGCGCCGTCCGAACCTGCGCCGTCCGAACCTGCGCCGTCCGAACCTGCGCCGTCCGAACCCGAGTTACCCGGAGGAGCCGCACTAGAACACATGTTCGAATAGTACCGCGGATGTAGTGAATGCTCAACAAGCCGGACGAAGATCCGGAAATATCTGTTCCAGCCCCGTTGGCTAAGGTTTTCGACCGGCTCGGTGACCGCGTCCGCGGAGGTCGTCCAGTAGCAGATCCAGCCGGTCGGTGTCGGCCCAGCCGTTGACCGCGACGGTGCCCGACCGGTCGATTCGGATCTCGACCCGATCGGGTCGGCGGGTGACGTCGATGCCGGCGTATCGCGGCGTGAGCGCGCGTAGACCCTGGTTGCTCGAGCCCACCCAGGGGCGGGTGTGGTCGAGCAGATCCGCCCGGAACGGGCCGTCGGCGAGCAGGTCGGTGTGCGATAGCAGGGCCGCGATGTCGGTCCGGTCGGCGGCCCAGCGCCGCAGCTCGGCATAGGTGTATCCGCTGAAGGTCATCACCGAGAGGCCGCGTTCCCGTGCGGCGGTGGCGAGCCGGGCGAGCGGCGCCGCCTGCTCGAACGGTTCGCCGCCGAGCAGCGTGATGCCCTCGACGCCGCCGGCCGCGGCGTCGTCGAGCACCGGCGGCAGCCACCCGCTCAGCTCGACCCGCCGGCCGCCGGCGGCGCCCCACAGGTGCGGGTTGAAGCAGCCCGGGCAGCGGATCCGGCAACCCTGCACCCAGATCGCCGTGCGGGTGCCGGGGCCTTCTGCGTCGGTGGCGGTGAGCACTCGGGCGACCAGCAGCGTGTCCGCGTCGACGGCGGGTGGTGGGGTAGTCACAGGTCCAGCCGTCGTCCCGGCGCCGGAAACGTGGGCCGGCCGGGCGCGGGCGACGGCGGGGCGCTCAGCACGACTCGCTGCACGACGGCGGCCAGCCGATGCGGCGGCAAGCCGGCCAGGTCGGCGAAATCCTGCACCGTGGTGATGCCGCCGGGCCGGCTCCGGGCGGCGAGCAACCGCTGCACCCCGGCCGGATCGATGCCCAGCGCCGCGAGCTCGGCCGGGGTCGCGACCGCGATCGTCACCTGGCCGAGGGCGGCGGCCGGTGCCGGCGGAGCCCAGAACCGGCTCGGTTCGACCAGCGGCGCGACCGGTGCCGGGATCGATGCAGCGGGCGGGTGCATCTGGGGGGCCGGCGCCGGCGCGGGATGCGTGGGGGTTGCCCACCAGGGCTGGTTGTGATCGGCCCGCCAGCGCAACCACTGCGGACGGACCATCACCGCGTGCACGATGCCGGCCGCCCAGGTGGCGACGAGCAGGCCGCCCATCAGGTTCGACGCAGTGCCGGTCGAGCCGTGTTGGGGGTCGCCTTCGGCGGAGCCGGACACCACCATCATCGCGACGAACGCGACCGAATAGACGCCGGCGGCGATCTGCCACGAGCGGCGCCGCGCCTTGATCCCGATGTAGAGGAACGACGCCCAGGTGGCCATGCCGCAGCCGAGAATGACCGGCAGCATCCATGCGCTGTTGCGCATCCGCCAGCTCCGGTCGGCGAGCAGCTGCGGTGGGGGCCGGGAGTCGACGGTCATCCGGGCCCGTCGTCGGCGCGAACCGTCGTACCGGCCGAATTGGCCACCCGTGCCGACTCCGTCGTCCAGTCGGCGGTGTATGCGCTGTCCACCGCGGTCGCCTCGAGCAGGTCCTCCAGCACCGCGACGTAGGGCAGGCACTGCGTACCGGTAACCCCGTGGGTCGCGGCGCGGATGTGCCCGTCCGGGCCGACGACGACGGTGATTCGGGCTCGCTCGGTCACCCGCGTACCTCCAACACCATGGTCACCTCGCCGTTCGCGGCGGCCGATTCCGACAGCACCGCCATCCCCGCAGCCGGCGCCCGGTCCCGCAGTCGCTCGACCACCGCCGCCTGCACCCGGAGTCCGTACGCCGCGTCCACGGCGACGATCGTGTCGATGCAGCGCGCTTCGTCGTCGGTGCCGACGAAATCGCCCCCCCAGATCCCGTCCGGGTCGCGGCGCAGCCGGGCGGTGAGATCGGCCCAACGGGCGTCGACGTCGTCGTCGGACAACACCGTTGCCGTCGCGCCGGTGTCGCCGAGCGCCGCGACCAACAGCCGGATGTCGCGCATCCGGGTGCTCACCGTGCAGACCTGCGGCGCCGACGACTCGCGACTCGCCGCCTTGGCCGCGGCAGCGACCGCGAGCGGGAGCAAAACCAGCGAGATGCTCATGTGTGGGCCCCTCTCGATGCTTGCGTGGGTTCCACGGTAGTCGGGGTACCACTCCCACTCACGGCCCAGCTGTCGACGATGCGTTCACGGCGCGCAGCGCGGCCCAGTCACGCAGCGCCGTCACCTGCGCCTCCTGCAGGACGGACAGGGGAACGGTCGACTCGATCGCGTGGAACAGATCCGCTGC
Source organism: Skermania piniformis (assembly GCF_019285775.1). Lineage (GTDB taxonomy): Bacteria > Actinomycetota > Actinomycetes > Mycobacteriales > Mycobacteriaceae > Skermania > Skermania pinensis. The sequence goes on along the minus strand of NZ_CP079105.1, from coordinate 3,430,088 downwards.
GGCCGGCGGCCGACGCTGCGAATAGGCATCGAACAGCGCGGCGACGACGGCCTGTTCGATCTCCGCGCCGGAGCACCCGCCACTCGCGGCGGCCAGATCGGCGATCAGCAGGTCGGTGTAATCCATCGCCGCTGCGGGCCCGGCCGCGAGTCGCCGGTGCAGGTGCAGCCGCCAGATCTCCGCCCGCTCCGCGTCGCCGGGCAGGTCGACGAAGAAGATCTCGTCGAACCTGCCCTTGCGCAGGAACTCCGGCGGCAGGTGGTCGATGGTGTTCGCGGTGGCCATCACGAACACCGGCGCGGTCTTCTCCTGCATCCAGGTCAGCAGCGTGCCGAACACCCGGGCGTTGGTTCCGGAGTCGCTGCTGCCGGCACCGAAACCCTTGTCGATCTCGTCCACCCACAACACGCACGGCGCGGATGCTTCCGCCGTGGCCAGTGCCGAGCGCATGTTGTGTTCACTCGCGCCGACCAGTCCGGCAAACACCTTGCCGATGTCCAATCGGATCAGCGGCACGCCCCAGGCGGTCGCCGCGGCCTTCGCGGTCAGCGACTTGCCGCAGCCGGGAACACCGGTGATCAGCACGCCTTTCGGCGCGGGCAGACCGTACTGCGCGGCCTCGGCCAGCCAGGCGTTGCGCCGCTTACCCAGCCATACCTTGAGCTCGCCGAGCCCGCCGACGTCGGTGAGCCCGACGTCGCTGTCCACCAGGTCGAGCAGGCCGGACTTTCGGATGGTCTGGGCCTTCTCGGCGAGCACCAGCTCGACGTCGCGGTCGGTCAGGCTGCCGTCGACGACCATCGCCCGCGCGAACGCGTTCTCCGCCTCGGCCAGGGTCAGCCCGAGCGCGGCCTTGGTCATCCGGTCGCGACCCGCCTCGTCGAGCAGCACCCGAACGACCGCCTGGTTCTGCGTGATCATCGACTCCAGCAGGCCGCGGACGTCCCGCTCGTCGGGCAGTCGGAAGTCGACGATCGTGACGTCTTTTTCCAGTTCGGGTGGGATGCGCAGGATCGGCGCGACGATGATCAGGGTGCGCGCGAGATCTCCGGCCCGGAAGTCGCGCACCACGTCGCGCAGCGTGCGCACGATCAGCGGGTCGGCCGGTCGGGAGTCGTCGCCGAGGTGCGCGTGCAGGTCGGCGAACACGAACACCGAACTGTCGCTGACCTCGCGGGCCACCTGCAGCGCCGCCGCGGGATCGGTGGACGTGCGGGTCGGCGTCGTTCCCGACCGGTGCAGCCCCTCGGTGACCGACCAGTGCCAGAGCGTGCGCGGCGTCTTCCAGCCGGCGAGAACGCCGGCGATCTCCGCGAATACCCGCTGTTCCTCGAAGGTTTCCACGTACAGCACCGGAAACCGAGCCTGCAGCAGTTGGGTGAGGGTCCCGCGGAACCCGAGTGCGGCCATGGTCGAACGGTAGCGCTCGGGGGTGACCGGACCGAGGAGCCGGACGATCTCAGGGCAGCAGCACGTGGAGCGCGCCCGGTTGCACGGTGACCGCGACGGGGAGTGGCTGCAGGCGCTCGCCGTCGCCGTACGCCGTCACCGGGTCGCGGGACGACAGGGTCACGCTGGTGCCGCGGAGGACGTCGACCCCGGGGATCGCGAGGTGGCTGCCCGCGTAGATCCTGGGCAGACGCCGGATAAGGGTGAAGCGGGACGCCTTGGGGATGACGATGACGTCGAGGATGCCGTCGTCCACCTCGGCGGTCGGGGCGACGTGCATCCCTTTGCCGTAGTAGCCGCTGTTGGCGACGACCACCGAGTAGGCGTCGGTCTCGGCCGTCGAGTCATCCACGGTGATGCGGTAGCGAGTGGGCCGATAGGTGAGCAGCGACCGCACCGCGGCATAGGGATACTGCACCGGCCCGGGCAGCCGGCGGGCGCCGTCGACGATCTCGGACGCGAGCGAGTCGACCCCGGCGTAGACGCTGCCGAGGACGACGCGGTCGTCGGCGCGGAGGACGTCGACGGGCGTCGGCTTGCCCTCCAGCAAGACCCGGGCAATCTCCTCGACACCCCCGTCGAGCAGCCCCAATTGTCGGGCGAAGTCGTTGCCGCGGCCGCTGGGGATGATGCCCAGGCACGCGCCGGCCGATACTACAGCGCCGGCCGATACGACAGCGCCGGCGACGGAGGCGAGCATGCCGTCACCGCCGCACGCCACTACCTGCCGGCCGGCATCGATCGCGGCGCCTACCTCGGCTCGTGCGTGATCCGGGTCGCGACTCCGGACGACGTCGACCTCGGCCCCGGCGGCGCGCAGGATCGTCGCGACCGGGTCCACCCGCGCCAGTGCGGCGCCCCCACCCGAGGCGGGATTCACGACGATGTGGAACGACCTCACGGGATGAGGATGCCCGGGTTGAGGATGCCGGTGGGGTCGACGCGCTCCTTCACGGCGCGCAGGATTTCGACGCCGACCGGACCGATCTCACGGGCCAGCCAGGGCTTGTGATCGGTGCCGATCGCATGGTGGTGGGTGATGGTGGCCCCGGCGTCGATCATCGCGTCCGAGGCAGCAGCCTTGGCCGCGCGCCATTGCGCGATCGGGTCGCCCGCTACGCGCGCGGCCACGGTGAAGTAGAGCGAGCAGCCGGTGTCGTAGACGTGCGAGATATGACATAGCACAATCGGATTCGGCAGGCTCGCGGCCAGCGCGGACTTCACGCCGTCGTACAGCCGGGTCAGGTTGGACCAGAAGGTTGCGGTCTCCAGCGTCTCGACCAGGATGCCGAGGTCCAGCAGCGAGTCGCGCAGGTAGGGACCGTTGTATCGGCCGGTGGCCCAGGCTTCGTCGACGCCGAGGTCGGTGCCGCCGAGCTCGGTCAGCCGGGCCGTGACCAGCGAGCGGCGCAACTCGACGGCTGCGGCGGTGCCTTCGAAGCCGGCGACCATGAGGCAGCCCCCGTCTCCCGCGGCGCCGATCGAGGCCGGGTCGGCGAGGTTGACCATGGTTTCCAGCTCGTCGGAGAGCCGCAGCACGGTCGGCGCGATGCCTTCCTGCCGCAACACCCGCATGGCCGCCGCACCTTGGGTGAACGACGGGAATCGCCACGTCTCGTAGACCTTCTCGGCCGGCAGCGGCCGGACCCGGACGGTGACTTCGGTGACCACGCCGAACGCGCCCTCCGAGCCCATCACGAGCTCGCGCAGATCGGGCCCGGCCGCGTTGGCCGGCGCGCTGCCCGAGGTCAGGTCGCCGATCGGGGTGGCGACCCGCAGCCCCACGACGAGCGAGTCGAAGCGGCCGTAGCCGCTGCTGGACTGACCGCTGGACCGGGTGACCGCGAAGCCGCCGATCGAGGCGTACTCGAAACTCTGCGGGAAGTGCCCAATCGTGAAGCCGTGCTCGCCGACGAGGGCTTCGGCTTCGGGGCCGAGCAGGCCCGGCTCCATCGTCGCCGTCTGCGACTCGGGATCGACGGCGATCAGCCGCTTCATCCGCGCGAGGTCGAGCGCGACGACACCGGCGAAGCCGTCGCGCCGGGCGGCGAGCCCGCCGACGACCGACGTGCCGCCACCGAACGGGACGACCGCGATGCGCTGTTCGACGGCGTAAGCCAGGACGGCGACGACGTCGTCGTGCGATCCGGGACGCACGACGGCGTCCGGCGCGTCGCCCGCGTCGCCGGCGCGGAGTTTGAGGAGATCGGGTGTCGATTTCCCCCGGGTACGCCGGATCCGCGATTCGGCATCGGTGGCAACCTCGGTGATCGCGGCCAGCCCGGCCACCTGGTCCGCCGTCAGTCCGACGGGCGGCAGCACGACCTGCTCGAGCTCGACCGTCGGTACGTCCACCAGCGGCCCCACGAACATCTCGACCATGCCGCGCGCGGATTCGTCCAGCGGTTGGGCTTTGGCGGGATCACCCCAGCGGGACCAGTGCATTGCCGACGGCGTCATGATCGTGCAGTGTTGCATGTCCCGGTCACGTTCTTGCCCGGTTTTCAACCACGCAGCACCCGGCCGGTCAGAGCGCCCGGGTGAACTTTTCGGCGAAGTTCCCGGCGTAGCCGACGCCCACCGCATCCGGGTCGGCGACCACCCCGAACGACGTGTGGCGGCCGAGGACCAGGCAGGTGACCGAGAACGAATAGCCGACCAGCGGCGAAAGCGCGGTGAGCCCGACGATCTCGGTCCCGAGCACCGAGCGGACCGTGGCGAAGCCCGGGTTGATCCCGACGTGGATGTCGGGATCGAGTCGCCGCATCGCCCGCCCGGCGACCACGCGCTGTACCAGCCAGGGGGCGTTCGGTGGGGTGTCCGGAGCGGCGACGGCCAGGTGGGGCCGGCGCGTCTCGACCAACGCCAGTTCGGTGCGGCTGCGCTCGAGCTGTGCGTCGAGCCCGGTCTCGCCGCCGGGCAGGTTGATCAGGGCGATCGATACCGCGTTGCCGGTGTGCCGGAAGTCGGGATCGTTGGTCACCGGCAGGGTCACCCGGACCACCTTCGCCGCGGATCCGGCGGGTGGGGCCGCCGCCAGCGTGCGCCCGATCGTGGCGAGCACGTACTCGTGCACGGTCGCGTCGTGTCGCCGGGCGGCTTTGCGCAGTTCCCGGGTAGCGACGTGGGCCAACCCGACCTCGCGCCGGCCGCCGTCGGTGAGCCGGGGCCAGCCGCGTCCTTCGCTGCCGGCCAGCCACTGTTCACCGAACGCGGCCTCGGCGCCGGCGCGGGCGCCCGGGTCGATCGGGCCGGTGCGGAACCGGGGGCTGGTCGCGAACCGCTCGAACTCGCGCAGGTCGTCCGTGGTGCCGTCGGCGAGCAGCGCGGCGAACGCCGCCCCGGCGATGCCGTCGGAGAGCGCGTGGTGCACCCGGACGAGGAGGAACTGCGCGCCGCCGGCGCGGGGCGTGAGCAGGGTGACGTGCCAGCGCGGGGTCGACGTCGACAGCCGGGTGGCCATCCGTTCGCCCAGCCGCACGGTGACGTCGCCGTCGAAGGTCACCTCGGTGACGTGGCGGGACACCTCGATCGTCGCGGCCGCCGTCGCCCGCGGCATCCGGACCCGACCACGCCGGATCCGGAACCGGAACAGCTCGAACAGGGTGCTGCGCTCGGCAACCCGGGCGCGCAGCTGTTCCAGGGTCAGTCGCGGGCCGGTCGGTGCCAGCTCGAGCACCATCGCCCAATGCATCGGGTAGTGCCGGCGGTCCAGGTACAGGTAGGTGAGGTCGGCCGGGACCAGCTCGACATTGCTCACGACTGGGTCTCCATCATCGTCCGATACCGTTCCTCGTCGGGCTTCATCGCGGCGGCCACCAGCTCCCACAACACCTCGTCGGTTCCGCCGCCGACCCGGGCGAGTTTCATGTCGCGCCACCACCGACCGACCGGTAGCCCGGTGTCCAGGTAGCCGATGCCGCCGAAGATGTGCAGACACTCGGAGGCGACCTGTTCGCCGAGGCCGGCGGCGGTCGCCTTCAGCGCCGCGGCGGTACGCAGGTTGATCCGGCCTTCGGCCGCGACGCCGGCCAGCGAATACCGCAGTACGTCGACCCGCGACTGCAGATCGGCGATCCGCAACCGCAGCGCCTGATGGTCGTAGAGCCGCTTGCCGAACTGGTGCCGGTCGACCATCCGGGCCAGCGCGACACCCAGCATCACCTCGCAGGCGGCGGCGATCTGTCCGGCGACGGAGAACCGTTCGTGCGCCAGCCCCCAGCTGATCACCGCAAGTCCGGTTCCGGCCCGAGCGATCAGCGCGTCCGCGGGCACCCAGGTGTCCAGCTCGACGGCGGCCGTGTCCAGCGGTGCGGCGCCCAGCTTCCGGTAGGGCTCGGCGATCGTGACCTGCGCGGTCGGCACTATCACGAGCGCGACGTTTCCCCCGTCGGCGGTGCCGACGGGGGAGGTGCGTTGATCCCGGCCGACGACGAGGATGTAGTCGGCGATCGGCGACAGCGAGACGAACTTTTTGGTGCCGATCACCCGGAACCCGCTGCCGTCGGGCTCGATCCGGGTTCGGGCGTGTTGGAGGTCCGACCCGCCGCTTTCTTCCGACGCGCCGATGCACAGCACCGCCTCCGCGGCGATCGCCTGCTCGGTCAACGTGCGATGGAAATCGTTGCGGGCGAACCGGCGCAGGATCGCGATCGCCGAATCATGCAGGCTGACCCCGACTCCGATGCCGGCCGAACCCAGGGTGCCGAGCCGCGCCGCGAGCGCAAAGTGTTCGGCCAGGTCGGTCGTCTTGCGATCGGCCCACTTACGGCGGAACACGTCGGCCGCGCCCAGATGTTCGAGCAGGTGGCGGGGAAACTTCCCGTCGACCTCGGCTTGTTCGGTCCAGGCGACTACTCGATCGTCGAAGGCGCGGTCGAGCAGCTCGGCGTAGCCCGCGATCGTCACGTGATCACCTTCGAACGGATCAGTTGTTCCAGGTCGGCCACCGACACCGCGTCGGCGATCTCCTTCTCGGTCAGCCGGACGCCGAGTCGCTCCTCGATCGCGACCACCCCGATGGCGAACGCCACCGAGTCGATGCCGAGGTCGTCGACCAAGCGGGCGGACGGCGCGACGTCGGTCAGCGAGAGATCGAGATCGTCTTCCAGGATGCGGTGTAGTTCGGTCCGGATGCTGTCGGTGCTGTCGGGGATGGTGCTGTCGGGCATGGCAACTCCTTGGGACGGTGGGGGTTCGGCGGGCCTACTCGGCGAGTTCGTCGTCGGTTATGTCGAAGCTGGTGAACGCGGTGCGGCGGGGTAACCGGTAGGCCGGACGGCCGAGGACGGCGTTGATGATCCGGGCGTTGCGGACGGCACCGATGTCCAGGTTCGGTGCCGACACGCCGTGACTGTGCGCCTCGGCGTTCGCGACGAACAGCCGTCCGGTGAGTTCCGGATCGGTGGCGACGGCGTGCTCCTGCTCGACCACCAGGCGGCCCCGGGAGTCGCGGCGGAGACGAGATTCCAACGGGGCCAAGAAGTTCTGCTCGCGGTACCGGTAGCCGGTGGCGGCGACGACCAGATCGGTGGTGTGCTGTATCACCGACCCGGTGTCGGTGTGCCGGGCCCGGATCCGCAGCCGTCCCGCCGGTGTCGGGTCGACTCCGGCGACACCGACCCCGTTGCGCAGTTGCACCGGGGCCGACCGGCCGAGCAGCTCGCGCCGGTAGAGCAGGTCGTGCAGCCGGTCGAGGGTGTCGGTGGAAATGCCTTTGTGGAACTGCCAGTGGCCGGCTCGGACCCGGTCCCGGGTTGCCTCCGGTAGACCGTGGAAGTAATCCATATACCCCGGCGTGGTCATCTCCAGCGACAGCTTGGTGAAGTCCAGCGGCGCGAACCATGGGGTCCGGGTCCACCAGCGCACCGCCGGACCACCGGCGAGATTCGCCTCCAACAGGTCGACGACGATCTCCGCGCCCGATTGGCCGGACCCGATCACGGTCACGGTGTCGGCCGCATGCGCTCGGTCGCGGTGATTCAGGTAGTCGCTGCTGTGCACCAGATTCGGTGCCGCGGGGGCGAGTACGGCGGGAATCCACGGCTCGGTGCCGACCCCGACGACCACGTGCCGGGCCGCGTAGCCGACCCGGTTTCCGGCGGAGGTGGTGGCGGTGACCTGAAACACCGAACCGTCCCACTGCACCGCCTCGACCGCGTGGCCGAACCGCAGCGTCGGCGAGAGCCGCTCGACCGCCCAGAGCAGGTAGGCCTCGTACTCGCGGCGGGTGGGAAAGAACTGCTCTCGGACCAGGAACGGGTAGAGCCGGTCGACGTCGGCGAGGTAGGCCAGAAACGACATCGGATGGGTCGGATCGACCAGGGAAACCAGATCGGACAGGAAGCTGACTTGCAGTTTTGCCTCGTCGAAGAGCAATCCGGGATGCCAGCGGAATGTGTCGACCGAGTCGAGGACGACGATGTCGAGGTCGTCGATCGGCGCGGCGAGCGCGGCCAAGCCCAGATTGAACGGGCCGCAGCCGATCGCCAGGATGTCGACCGGGTCGGTGCCGCTCGGGTCCTCAGTCACGGGCGGTCACCATCTCGTCCTGGCCGTCCGGCAGCCCCTCCGACTCGACCTCGAGCCCTACCCGGCGCAGCTGGTCGAACAACGCGTCGATGTCGGTTTCGGTGGCTTCCGGATTGAGCAGGGTGAGCTTCAGGCAGGTGCGCGCCGCCCCGTCGCCGCGGACCCGTACGTCGGTGCGGCCGATCAGGGCGATGCCGGAGCTGATCAGGCGTCGCCGCAACTCGGCGTTGACCTGGTCGAGGTCCAGATCTTCGCACCGGTACCGGAACACCACGGTGGTCATGGTCGCCGGGGCGATCAACTCCAGTTGTGGTTCGGCGACGATCCGGCGTTCGGCGTAGCGGGCGATGTCGTGGCAGGTGTCGAGCATCTCGCCCAGCCCGCGCCGGCCGTAGGTCAGGAACGTGGCCGCCACCTTGAGCGCGTCCGGACGCCGGGTGGTCTGCAGCGTCTGGCCGAGCAGCCCGCCGTAACCAGCCTCGATGTCGTCGTCGGGGTTGAGGTACGCCACCGACCGGCTGAGCGAGGCGAACCGCTCGACCTCGGAAAGCAGCAGCACGCCGGCCGCGGCCGGTTGCCAGCCGACCTTGTGCAGGTCGAGCGTGATCGAGTCGGCGCGATCGATGCCGGTCAGCAGCGGCGCGAGCCGATCGGAGAACAACGAGCCGAAGCCGTAGGCCGCGTCGACGTGCAGCCACACCCGGTAGCGGGCGGCGATCGCGGCGATCTCCGGGAGTGGGTCGACGCTGCCGAAATCGGTGGTGCCGGCGGTAGCGACGATCGCGACCGGCAGCTCGTCGGCGGTGAGGCCGGCGAGTTCGGCATCGAGTGCTTCGGGGATCATCCGCTGGTCCGGACCGACCGGCACCGGCCGGACCGCCTGCTCGCCGAGGCCCAGCGCCGCGCAGGCCCGGTGGATCGAGAAATGGGTGAGCTGCGAGCAGAGCACCACCGGTCGGGGCAGCGCGCGCACGCCGTGCCGGCGGATGTCGAACCCGTGCCGGGCGGCAGTGTGATCGCGGGCGACCAACAGCCCGAGCAGGTTGGAGTAGGAACCACCGGGACCGAACACGCCGCCCGCTGCGTCGGAGAACCCGACCAGCCGGATCAGCGTGCTGATCGCCCACCGCTCGATGGCGAGCGTGGCCGGACCGGAGTCGTAGGTGTCCAACGAGGCGTTGCTCGCACTGGCCAGGGCATCGGCGATCACGGCCACGGTCAGCGGCGGTGGTTGCAGGTGTGCGGCGGTCAGCTTGTGGGTGAGATCGATTCCGTAGCGGGCGATCACGTCCGCCAGCCGGTCCAGTGCGGCGGCCGCGCCGATGCCCTGTTCGGGGAGCTGGGCGCGGCCCAGCTCGGCGGCGACGGCGGCGAGCACCTCGGTCGGATCACCCGCCGGCAGCGGTGCTCCGTGCCCGCGTCCGGCCATGGCGGTGGCGAGCTGGGTCAAGCCGCGGCCGGCCGCCGACCAGCCGGCTGTCGGCTCGGCGAAGGTGACGAGATTTGTCCAGGGGGAAGCGAATTCGGCGGAAACCGGGTGTTCTTCGGACACGGCGAGCCTCATTCCGGTGCGATGACGGTGGTCGTGACCAGCGGCGTGCGGCCGCGCGGGACGGTGGCGAGCTCCGCCACGACGAGTTCCAACGAGTCCGGAATCCGCTGCACGAGTTCGGATATCACCTCGACGGCAGACTCGGCCAGCAGCTCGGTGACGACCTCGGGCTGGTAGTCGAACTCCAGGTGCACGCCGTCGTCCGGCGCGATCTCGAAGGCGAAGGTCAGCGGGTAGTTCCCGACGCCGTTGAACACGGTCTCGCAGTTCACCCGGCGGCCCGGCGGCGCCGGGATGCCACGCAGGGGAGCGTTGCGGACCGAGGCCATGACCTCGGCGACCGGGAAGCGCCCGCCGGCCTGCCGGAGCGCGGTGAGTACCGCGCCGTAGTCCACCGTGGCGAACTCCATCGCGCGGTAGATCGCAGAAACCGCATCCCGCAGGGTGTCTCGGATCGTGGCGGCCGGGTCGACGACGAACCGGATCGGCACGATGTTGCCGCAGTAGCCGACCCGATCCGGGGTCTCGCCCGGGCGTCGATTGTCGACCGGCACCAGCAGCACGGGATCGGTCGAGCCGGTCAGCGCATGCACCCCGACCGCGCACACCGCGATCAGCAGCGCGTTGCGGGTGGCTCCGATCTCCTGGGCGACCCGGCCGAGCGCGTCGACGTCGTCGGTGGCAACCGGGCGCAGCAGCCGGATGCCGGGTCGATCGACCAGCGGCGCGAGCCAGCTCTCGGTGGCCGAGTCGGCCGGCAGCTGCCCGGACAGCGGATATCGGACGTCGGCGGCGGCCCAGGTGTCGGTGGCATGGCGCAACGCCCGGCCGACGGCGGTACCGCCGGGGACCGGCTCGACGGCACCGCCGGGGACCGGCTCGGCCGCACCGCCGGGGACCGGCTCGACGGCACCGCCGGGGGCTGACGGGCCGGGCCAGACACCGGATGCCAAGGTGCCCAGAAGCAGCGGCCACGACGTGTCGTCGACGGCCAGATGGTGCAGCACCATGGTCAGCCGAACGCTGCCGTCGGCGCCGGGCCCGATCCGGGCCCGGATCGGTGGTTCCCGACCGAGGTCGAAGGCGGCGCGGGCGAGTGCGACCGGATCGTCGACCGTGCTTTCGTCGGCACCGACCGGACCATTCCCCCAGGCCCAGACCTCGTTCGGCACGAGCCAGCGGCCGGCCGGCTCCGGGTGGGGCGAGCGGGGAGCCGGCCGAACCCGATGCGGTGCGCCGTCCGCGCCGACCGCGACGACCGAGCCGAGCACCTCGGCGCGGCGCACCATGAGCTCGAATGCCGCGGCCACCGCGGCGGCGGTGTACCCGCCGGTGAAGGTGAGGACCAGGCCGATGTTGTGCGAGATCGACGCCGGGTCCAGTTCGTAGATCTTCCACATCCGGCGTTCGGCGGCGCCGAGGCCCGCAGCGGTGGCGGCGGGCGGTGCTGCTGGGCGGTCCGCGGCGAGGCCGGCAGCGACCAGTCGGCGGCGGAGCAGCTGCATTCGCACGTCGCCGAGATTCGTCGTTCCGCTAGTGGTCGCTGCGGTAGGTGTCGGTCCGGTCGTCATGGTTCCGGTGGTCAGCACGGACTCGTTCACTGTTCTCCCCCTGTCGCTCCGACGGCAGGTGGCGGTACCACCTGCACCGATGCCGCGTGTTCCCGCAGCTCGAACCAGTTGCTCACGATGGTGATCAGCTCGCCGCAGGCCCAGATCGGCGTCTGATCCTGGAAATTCGGCGATCGGGGGTCGCCGCTGGCGCCGAGCGGCACCACCCACCGGCCGGCATCCCGGTCGGACAGATCCCAGACGTAGCGGGCCGCCGAGCCCAGGACGCAGACGTAGCTGCCGACCGCGGCGGCGTTGGCGAACACGCACTCGGCGTCACCGCCGAGTCCGTATCGGTCCGGTCGAATGCGTTGCGAGAGATCCGGATAGGCCGCTGCGACGCCGGCGAGGTCGATTCCGTGGATCGGATGCAGGACGTGCACGCTCGACCAGACCGGCGGGGTTCGATCGCCGAGATCGGCAGCGACCGCTTCCAGGGCGGCCGCGGCCGCCCGATCGACGTCGATCCCCAGTCCGGGCGCGCGGGCGAGCACCGCGGTCAGTCCGGCGGCGATCCGGGTGGTCGGGACGAACCAGGGATCGAAGGTCGGCGGCAGCGGGTGCGGTCCGGTCAGCCCGGACAACCCCGGATCGGCGCTGAGGCCGATTACCAGGGCGGAGCGGACCGCAGCGAACAGGTAGGCGTCGGTGCTGTCGGCGGCCATGGTGCGGTCCCACCCGACGATCCGACGACGGATCTCGTCTGCCCGCCGGCTCAGTCCGGTGAGTCCGGCCAGGGTCGCCTGCAGCGCGGTGGCCTGGGAAAGCACCACGTCACGATGGATATCGGCGCAGTCGTCCACGGTGACCGCAGCGTCGGCGCCGAGCCGCTCGGTGATCCGGTCGGCGCGGAACGACGGTGCGCACTCCTCGGCGGGGAACTGCAGTGCGGCCGGTTCGGTGATCCGCTGGTTGGCGATCACCGCGAAGTCGGTCACGGCGGCGTCGAAGGTATCGTCCGACACGGTCGGCCGGATGTAGCCGCGCCAGCGGAAGCGGGCGTCCCAACCGGGCACCGGCAGCCAGTGGTTCTCCGGCGCCCGGTCCGGCACCCGCCCGGCGACGTGCCGGGTGACCGCGCCGCCGGCATCGGCGACGACGATCCGGTTGACCGGTTCGACCCAGGTGTGCAGTGCGCGTTCGACATCGGCGGCGGAGGTGGCATACAACAGGTCGATCACGGCGTCGAAGGTCGTAGCCGGATCGTCGAGCATGGGGCTGCGCAGGCTGAGCGCGAACGACGCGTCGGGGCCGCCGAACACGACCGGTCCGTTGTCGGTGGTGATCAACTCGATCCGCACCGGGGCGGCGCCGCGCACCCGGATCTCGTCGGTTTCGACCGTGGCCGGGCATCGGCCGTCCGGGGTGCGCGCCGTGACGCCCGGATCGGTCCGGGTGAGCTGTTCGAGGTAGAGATCCTGGTAGTCGGCCATCGCGTTGGTGATGCCCCACGCGACCGGTCCGGCATGCCCGAAGTGTGGTACCCCGGGAACGCCGGCGAACGCGAATCCGACCACGTCGAAATCCGGGGATGCGAGCTGGACCTGCTGATAGATGCCGGGCAGCTCGAGGAACCGGTGCGGATCGCCGGCGATCAGGGCGGCACCGGTGGCAGTCCGGTGCGGCGCGACCGCCCAGGCATTGCTGCCGGACGACGGCTGGTCCAGCGCCGTACCCGATGTGGCGGTACCGAATGTGGTGCCCTCCGGCAGCGCGCCGAAGACCTCCGCGAGGAAGGCGTCGTCCGGCACCGCCGGCGCGCTCGGTCGAGCCTCGTCGGCGCCCTCGAAGTCGAACAGGGTCAGCGCGGCGCCGCCCAGGACCCGGCCGGCGTGCCAGCGCCACAGTTTGGCGAACATCCGACCGAACATGATGTGGTGGACCAGGAAGACGGCGATCGGCGTCCACGGCTGCCAGGGCGCCGGGCGGTGCTCGAACTCGGTCAGTTCCGGCGCATCCGCCGTGGCCAGGGTGGCGCTCACCCCGTCCGCGTAAGCGCGGACCAGATCGCGGGTGCGCGGCGACGATGCCGCGTAGATTCGCCGGGCGGCGCGGTCGAGCCGGGTGCGGCGCGCGAACTCGTCCCAGCCGACCGCGGTCCGGCCGAAGATTTCGGCGGTACGTCCCTCGGCGCGTAAGCGGAGGAACTCCAGCTGCCAGGCCCGGTCGATTCCGGTCGCATAACCCTGCCCGTACAGTGCGTGCCGGGCGCTGTCCGCGGTGATGTGCGGAATACCCCAGTGATCCCGGATGATCTCGATCCGCGGGCGGTCCGCGGTGGCGTCGGTCATTGCGGTACCGCGGCGGATCGGTCGGCCGGCACCGGTCGATACGCGGCAATCGGATTCGTCAGCTCGTGTGCCTGGTCGACCAGCGTGGCGTAGGAGTCACCGAGGTTCACCATGCGACGGTTGTTGCCGAGCTGGAGCTGATTGAGGTGGATCGCCTTGAACGTCGGGGCGAACAGATCCCACCGTTCGAACCGGTCGGCCAGCTCGCGGTGTTCGTGCTGGAATTCGATGATGCTGTCCGCGACCAGCTTCCAGAACTCGTCGTCGGGTATCAGGCCACTCGAGTGCAGGATCGCCGCGAGATGCCGGAGGAAGTCGTCGAACACGTCGGACAGCACGCCCAGGTTGCGGATGTCGTCGGCGGCCTCGCCCACCGCCCGCTGCGCGGATTTCGGTATCGCGGCCGGATCGCCGAAGAACGAGACCTCTTCGCCGATGTCCTTGAGGAAGGCGCGGACCGGAACCCCGGCGTCGAGCACCAGGATGAGGTTCTCGCCGTGCGGGGAGAACTTGAGCTCGTAGCGGTACAGCAGGTAGATGATCGGGTGCAGGTAGCTCCGCAGATAGCGATCGATCCAGTCGCGCACCGCAATCCCGGATCGCCGGATGAACGCTGCGACCAGCGGCGCGCCGTCGTGGTCGATGTGCAGCAAGGCTGCCATCGTGGTCAGCTGTTCCTGCGGACCCACCCGCGCTGCCGGGCTCTCCCGCCACAGTGCGGAGAGCAGCTTGCGGTACTCCGACCCGGGCCGGGTGAGCCGGGTCAGTGTGGCATCCCGGTAACCGATCGCGGCGACCTCGTAGAGGATGGTGAACCCGATCGACTCCAGGTAGCGGTCGCCCGCCACCTGGCATCGCACCCACGCGTTGATCGCCGGCGTGGTGCGCATGTAGTCCGCGGACATGCCGCGGGTGAACCCCATGTTGACGATCGACAGTGCGAGCTTGACGTAGTTGCGCGTCGGGTGGCTGGTGTTGAACAGGGTGCGGATGGATTGTTGGGGTTGATAGAGATCCGGTGCGGGCCCGAGCGCAACGATCCGTTGTTCGGCGAGATCGATCGCGTGGATCCGGGACACCTTGGCGTCCCACTGCCACGGATGGGTCGGCATGTAGTAGTAATCGTCCGCGTGTAGCCCACGGCTGGTGAGGATCTCGTCGAATTCGGTCAGCGTGGTGGCATCGAGTTCGGTGCTGATAAGGCCTGGGTAGTCCACGCCGGGCATTGCGGCGAAGTCACAGTGGTCGCGCCGCACGGCGACCCAGATCAGCGGCAGCCGGGCACCGTTTTCCGGTGCGTAGCGGGCGATGTCGTCGGTGCCGAAACCGAGCCGGCCGGCGTTGGCGACGATGCACGGATGACCTTCGGTCATCGTCGCTTCGATCGTCTGGAAGTCGGCGCGGGCCAGGTCGCCGACTGCCAGCGGGCGTGATCGGGCGCGGTCGGCGCCGACCGACAGGGTGTTGATCAGTTCTTCGAGGTATTCCGGCACCGCCTCGCGGGGGATGCCGAGCGCGTCGCTGACGTCGGCCACCAGGTCGACCGGGTCCACCTCGGACGGCACCCCGTCGCTGATCCGGCGGAGCGACGTCTCGTCGATGTTCCAGCTGTCCAAGGCGAGAATCTCGGCTCGGAAACGGTATTCGGTCCGCCGGTCGTCGGAGTGCACCAGGTACTCGCCGGGCGCGAGCTCGATCGGCCGGAGGAAACGTTCGTGACAGAACTCGGACAGGATTTTCCGGGCCATCCGGCGGCGGTAGATCTGCCAGGAGGACGTCCGGGTGGCAACCGCGGTCGGCTCAGGCATCCGCGACTCCGTGCGATTCGGCCGGATCGGATTCGGCCGGAACGCGATCGGCGTCGGCCAGGGTTCGGCCGTGATCGGTGTCGCGGAGGAAGTCGGCGCGGGTGCAGTAGCTGAGCCGGGCGATCTTCTGCGCCACCGGATAGTCGCCGGCGACCCGAAAGCCGACGGCAGCGTTGAGCCGCTGCACTTCCAGATTTCGGACGTCGGGTTCCACGACCACGCGCCGGGCGCCGACCTCGAAGAAAGCCGTGCGGATGATGTGCAGCATCACGCTGCCGGTGAATCCGGGTAGCTTCCGGTCGGTCGGGGCGACGAGTAGGTGCATCCCGAGATCGCCCGGCCGATAGGAGTATCCGGTGCCGGGCCGGCCCAGATCGCTGGTCGGCGGGTGGTACAGCTCGAAGAGGAATTGTGGGGTGCCGGCGAAATAGCCCATGCGCAAGCCGAAATGGCCGCCCGGCTGCGGACCGCCGAAGCTGTCGTCGATCAGCTTCCGCACGTCGGCGGGCGTGGCGTCGAGCATGTCCCAGTACTCGGCCTTGGGATGGCGCAGCCATCGGTGCACGATCGCGGTATCGCGTTCGGCGTCCATCGGTCTGGACCACAGCGGGTATCGCAGATATCCGCTGTCGTTCTCGGTTATGTTGCCGCTCTCCGTTTCCGGACGAGTCTCCATCTGAATATCTCCCACCGACCCGAGCATGGAGTTAGCATAGGCTAATAAATTAGGGCACGCTAACCAAACTATGCCCGATGCGGATGCAAGGTGCCGATTAGGTACGGCATCCAACCAAGGTTAGGCTCACCTGATGATCGGGAGAAGATCCGTGCCCAGATTTGCGTCGAGATTGCTGGTTGCCTTTCTGGCGTTGTGCGCACTCGTGGCCGGGTGCGCGTCGACGGACCTCGCCGGCGACTCGACAGCCGGCGGCTCACCCACCGACGGCTCCGCGGCGTCCGTCGCTGTGCCGGCCGTGTCCACGGCGGCCGAGTCCGGCGGAGTGCTCACGGTGCAGCACCAGTACGGCGCCACGGTGATTCCGAGCCGGCCGACGCGGGTGATCACGCTGCTCGGTAGCTGGACCGACACCCTGATCGCACTCGATGTGCCGATCACCGCGGAATATGTGCAGCAGGGCTTCGGCGGAAAGTACAACCGCTTCGCCTGGACCCCGGAGCATGTCAGCGAGGTGCACGCGGTGCCGAGCCTGCAACAGGTGAACGTCGAGGAGCTGGCCGCGTACCAGCCGGACCTGATCCTGGCCGGCTATGTCGGCGATCGTGCGATCTACGACAAGTTGTCGAAGCTGGCGCCGACGATTCCGGTGATCGCCACCGACTCGGTCATGGACACCTGGCAGCAGATCACGACCACCGCGGGGGAGATCTTCGGTCGCCAGGATCAGGCCCGATCGCTGATCGACGAGGTGGACGCGAAGATCGACCGGTTCACCCGGGATCATCCGGCGATCGAGGGCAAGACCGCCGACTTCACCCAGCTGGGGCTGGACAATCAGATCTATGCGGTCGTCTCGGCGACCGACCCGGCGACTCGGCTGCTGAGCGAGGTCGGACTGGGGATGAGTCCACAGCTGCGAGCGATCCCGGCAAACGGGATGGGCCGGGTGATGATCTCGAACGAGCGGGTCGGCGATCTGGCGGCGGACCTGCTGCTGGCCTGGCCGTTGGTCGGTGGGCCCCCGGCCTACGACAAGGTGCCCGGTTGGGCGGCGTTGCCCGCGGTGCAATCCGGCGCGGTGCTGTACCTGGACAACGACAACGCGGCGGCGTTCAGCTACCCGAGCGTGTACTCGGTGCCGTTCGCCCTCGATCTGCTGGCGCCGGCGGCGGCCAAGGTCCGGTAACCACATGACCGGCCGTCGGCGGCTCACCGGTCTGGCGGTGCTGGTGCTGCTGCTCGGGATCGGGGCGGTGCTGAGCGTCGGCATCGGTGCCCGGCCGACATCACCGGCCGAGGTATGGCACGCCCTTTTCGGCGCCACCGCAACGCCGGCCGACGAGATAGTTCGGCAGCTGCGGGTGCCGCGTACCGTGCTGGGCGTCGTCGCCGGCGCGGCGCTCGGCGTCGCCGGGGCGGTGATTCAGGGGCACACCCGCAACCCGCTCGCCGATCCCGGACTGCTGGGTATCAACGCCGGCGCGGCACTACTGGTCGTGGTCGCCATCGGTCCGCTCGGATGGACCGACCCGGGGAGCTACATCTGGTCGGCGCTACTCGGCGCATTGCTGGCCGGGCTCGTCGTGTTCGCTGTGGGATCGACCACCACCACCACCACCACCGCGGCCGGCCCGCTGAACCTGGCCCTGACCGGGCTGGCGGTGACCTTCCTGCTCCAGGCGGTGACCAGCGCGATCGTGCTCGGCGACACCGCCACGATGGACCTCTACCGGTTCTGGGTGGTCGGTTCGGTGGCCGGGCGCGATCTCGAGGTCGTCGGGCAGGTGGCGCCGTTCCTGCTGGTCGGGTTCGTGCTCGCCGCCGCCGGAGCTCCGGCGCTGAACCTGCTCGGGCTCGGCACCGACGTCGCACGTTCGCTCGGCGCCCGGGTCGGGTTGCAGCGGCTCGGCGGCTTGGCCGCCGTCACCCTGCTGGCCGGCGCAGCGACGGCGGCGTGCGGGCCGATCGCTTTTCTCGGGTTGATCGTGCCGCACCTGGCCCGGACGGTCACCGGCCCCGACTATCGCTGGCTGATTCCGGCTTCGGCTCTGCTCGGCGCGGTACTGCTGCTCGGCGCCGACGTGCTCGGGCGCATCGCTGCCCGGCCGGGCGAGCTGCAGGTCGGAATCGTGCTGGCCGTGCTGGGCGGGGCATTCTTCGTCGCCGTGGTCCGCCGGCGCGTTCCGGTCGCGCTGTGAGCGGCGGGACGGCTGTGCTGGCGGTTCGGGTCGGGCCGGTGTCGGCTGCGCTCCGGCCGGCGGTGCTCGCTCGCCACGTGCTGTTGGCGGTGGCCGGGTTCGGATTGTTCTGTCTCGCGGTCGGCCGCGGGGACTACCCGGTGTCGCCGGCCCAGGTGCTCGAGGTTCTCGCCGGTGGCGGAACCGGGGCCGAGCGGTTCGTCGTCGTCGAGCTCCGGTTGCCGCGCGCGGTGCTCGGCATCCTGGTCGGTGCCGCGCTCGGCATCGCCGGCGCGCTCACCCAGTCGACGTTGCGTAACCCGCTCGCCGGCCCGGACATCCTCGGTGTCACCGCCGGAGCAAGCCTGGGCGCGGTCGCGCTGTTGGCGTTCGGTGGTGCCGGGGCGGGCGCATCGCTGGGTACACCGGCCGCCGCGCTGGCCGGGGGACTGATCACGGCGGTGGCGGTGTATCTGCTCGGCTGGCGAGCCGGCGTGGACCGGTTGCGGCTGGTGCTGATCGGAATCGGCATCAACGCGATGCTGCTCGCGCTCGTCAACTGGCTGCTGGTGCGCGCTGCGATCACCGATGTGGGCACCGCGTTGCGCTGGTTGAGCGGATCGCTCGCGCTGTCCGACTGGTCCGAGATCCGGCCGCTTGCCGTCGGTTTCGTCGTCGCGACCGGCTTGGCGCTGTGGTCGGTGCCGACGTCGGCGGTCCTCCGGCTCGGTGACGACCCGGCCCGCTCGCTCGGCGTCCGGCTGCACTCGCGGCAAGCGGTGATCCTGTTCGCGGCGGTGTTGCTCGCCTCGTTCGCCACGGCCGCGGCGGGACCGATCGCCTTCGTCGCGCTGGCCGCACCGCAGATCGCGCGCCGCGGCTATCGGGTCGCCGGCGAGCCGGTCGTCGGATCGGCCCTGGTCGGTGTGATCCTCGTGCTCGGCAGCGACATCGTCGCGCAGACGATGTTCCCGGTGGAGTTCCCGGTCGGGATCGTCACCTCGGCGTTCGGCGCGATCTTCTTGCTCTGGTTGCTGGTGCGGGCGAACCGGGCCGGATCCGGGTGATCGCGATCGCAGACCGAAACGGCGCCGAGAACACCTCGGCGGCCGAGTCGAGAGTCCGGTTCACGCCCGGATGCCGATTTCTGCCTGCGCGGTGATCGCGGTGCCCAGCCAGCGGCGGAGGTAGCGGCGCAACTGATCGTCGTTGCGGGGTGGATTGCCGGGGGAGACGACCAACGACTGCATGGTGCGCAGGCTGTGTTCCACCAGCTCGTGCAGCGCCTCGTCGTCGTAGCCGTGCCGGACCCAGTCGACGTCGTACCGGGTGATCATGGCCATGCCGAAGGCCAGCGCGTCCGGCGACAAGAATTCGTCGGCGCGGGACGCGGTCCCCTCCAGCAGCAAGCCCAACTGCGGCCGCCGGGGGACCTCGCGCAGCGTGAAGATGACGCCCTCGGTCATGGCTTCGGCCGGATCGTCGATCCCGGCCAGATGCGCGGTGAGTGCGTCGAGGAAGCCGTCGACCGAGGCGATCGCGGCGGCGCGCATCAGGTCGGCGGCGGTCGGGAAGTAGCGATAGACGGTCTGCCGGATCACCCCGAGCGACTCCGCCACCTGCGCGATGCTGATCGCCGCGCCGGTGCGGTCGATCAGGTCGACCGCCGCCGCGACGATCCGTTGCGTTGCCTCGGCGTCGCCCGCCGGTGGGGTACCGCCCCAGCCGCGCCTACGTCCCACGTCGGTCCTTTCGGGTGGTCGGCCGGTGTCTCGACAGAAGATAAGTTTCAGAAGTAATCATACAGACATGTGGCTACATGTATGATCAACGTCACGTTGCCGATCAGGCCGTACCCGAGATCCGAGTGCGAGGTGTTTGCAGGTGACCGATCTGCACGTCCGGAAGATGAATTTTGCGTTCGCCGACTACGAGGTGCCGTTCCTCTGGAACGAGCAGAACCCGGCCTTCTCGGCGATGGCCAATGCGGTGTCGTTCCTGGCCATCGGCTTCGAGAAGATGATCGTGCGGACGATCACCGAGATGAAGTCGCAGCTCACCGACCCCGTCGTCGCCGACGAGGCCGACGCCTTCATGCGGCAGGAGGGCCAGCATTCCACCGCGCACCGGCAGCATGCCCGGGGGTTGATCGACCACTATCCGCGGCTGCAGGAGACGCTGGATCAGGTGGTCGAGGCGTTCGATCGGCTGTGCGCCGAGACGTCGATCGACTATCGGCTCGCCTACACCGCCGACCTGGAAGCCACGTTCACCCCGGTGTTCAAGCTGATGCTGGACCACGACGACGTGCTCTTCGCGCCCGGCGACGACCGGGTGGCCTCGTTGTTCCTGTGGCACTTCGTCGAGGAGGTCGAGCACCGCAGCTCGGCGCTGATCATCTTCGACGCCGCGGTGGGCCGCGACACCTACCGGATGCGGGTGGCGCCCTCGGTCTTCAAGCATGTCCTGGAGGTCCTCGCGATCGCCTGCGAGGGCTTCAACGAGCATGTGCCGCTGGAAGATCGAAAGATCGACGCGATGTCGATGTTCGCCCGGCACCGGCGTAAGCAGACCTGGCGCCGGCGGCTGCCGTTCCTCGACTACACCGACTACGGCCCGATGCCGCGGGCCTTCGACGACCTGCCGCTGCGCGAGCAGCTGATCGCGTTGGTCGGCGTGGTGCGGAGCCAGCTGCCCCGGCACAACCCGGCACACGAGAACCTGCCGGCGTTGGCCGGCGTCTGGTTCCGCCGGTACGACGAAGGCTACGACGTCACCCGCTGGTACACCGCCGAAGCCGTCGGTTCCTAGGCCTACCCGATGGACCTGTGCACCGATACCTTCGCCGACCTGTCCGGCCGCCTGGGCTTCACCTGCGCCGATGCCGGCGGTCTGGTGGAGTTCCGTAGCCCGCTCGGGCTGGCGAACTGGACGTTGCCGGTGCTCGAGGCGACCATCGTGCTCGGCGCGGTGCTCACCCTCGGCTACGCGATCATCCGGCTGCGCCGCCACGGCGACCCGACCAACCTGGTGCTCTGGCTGGGCGCGACCGCGTATCTGTTCGTGATCGAACCGCCGCTGTACTTTCCCGGTGCGTTCGGTATCGCCGACCACGTCGATACGATGTTCGCGCACAACCTGTTCGGCGTCGAGTTCCTCTGGGGCCGGCTACCGCTCTACATCGTGGCGATCTATCCGACGATGGCGACGATCGCGTACGAGATCGTCCGGATGCTCGGCGTGTTCGGCCGGTACGGCACGGTGATCGGCGCGATCTGCGTGGGCTTCGTGCACCATCTGTTCTACGAGATCTTCGACCATCTCGGTCCGCAGCTGCGGTGGTGGGAATGGGCCACGGACAACCCGCTCAACCAGCCCATGTTCACCTCGGTTCCGATGGGCAGCGTGGTGGTGTTCGCCACGCTCTGGCCGGTCTCACTGGCGTTCTGTGTGCGCTGGTCGGTAGGCAAACCGACCGATGAAGGCCGCCGGTTCACCGCCGGCGAACTCGGCTACCGCACGGTGGCGGTCGGGTTGCTGGCCTCCCTCGGCACGTTCCTGTTGCCGTTGCCGGCGACGGTGATCGGCCTGGCCGGCGACACCGCCCGCGGGCTGGTCTACGCGGCCGAACTGGCGGTGATCGTGGTGATCGGCGTACTCGTGCTGGCTCGGCAGTGGGTTCGGATACGCCGGGAGCCGGCCGACCCGCACCGCTACACCGACAATCCGGTGCGTTGGTACGCCGCCGGTTACCTGCTGGTGTTCGCGGTGCTCTGGATCACCGCACTGCCGGACTACCTCGGGGCGGTCGATGGGGTCACCGAGACCGGTGACCCCATCGGCAGCCTCTGGTACGCGGCGCTGTGCTTCGTCGCGGCGACGGCCTGTGTGCTGGCGGTCTTCACGATTCCGTCCGGCCGCCGACCGGCGTCGGTCTCAGACCGACGTGGGGACCGGCATGTGCAGGGCCAGTCGACCTGACGTCATCACGTCGAGCTGAATTGTGCGCCTCGTCTTCAGCGATCGCAGGTCGTCCGACATCCGGCCGCTGCCCAGCTGCAGGTCGACCTCGCGCGGGAACATCCGGGTCCCGCTCGCCATGGCGTTGGTCTGATTCAGGGTTGCCTGCCACTTGCCGTCGACCTGGGTGTACGAGGTGAGCGAGGAGACCCGTTCGCCGCTCGGGTAGGTCGTCTGCTTCGGCGTCGGCGCCGAGAACGCGATGTCCGTGCCGCCGGCATCGTTGGCCACGCGCGCGGTGGCCCGCTCGGCGTCGATGTCCACGTCGAGCTCGGTTACCCACTTCGGGAAGCCGTACCCGTCGTGTCCGCGCACCTGGGCGATCTCGGTGTTCACCGGCAACGACAGCACGTACGAGTGCAGGTGGCCGTTCAGCAACCCGGACGCGAGGTCGGCGTAGCCGAATCCGCGATGCCGGGCCGGCCGAACCGGGATCCCCACGGCCGCTTCGGTATAGAAATCGATGTCGCACACGTCGTAGCGGAAGAACATCACCGACGCCAGGCCCAGGCCGGGAGCCACCTCGAGCGGGCTCAGCTCCTTCGGCAGCCGGGAGCGCAGCGCGCGGCTGGGCGCCAGCATTACCAGCCGGGCGGTCGAGATGGCGTAGTAGAAGTTCGGCGTGTAGGTCGGGCCGATCGGCGATTCGACCTTCGTCTTGGACAGGCCACGGAAGAAGTCGACATCGCGCACGCGGGGATCGCGCGCAACCTCGTCCAGATCGGTGTTCATCCGATACCGGGCGTAGAGGCCGTCTTTCGGGACGCTGACGGTACGGGTGCCCAGTTCGACCTGAATGGTCTCCTGGTCCGGGGTGGCGGTGGGTGACGACGATGACATCCGGCTGGTCCTTCGGGTGGGTGCGCGACGCTGGTCCACCGAAGAATAGGACGCTATGTAAGCGCTGTCAACACTGCTTTCAGGTTTCAGCTGTCCAGCTGAACCGTCACCCGCACCCCACCGTCGCCACGAGTGGCCACCGCATGCCCGGTCCGATCGCGCCCGTCCAGGTCGAGCAGGGTGATCGGGCCACCGTCGCCGGTGAAGTTGCGCCACCACTGTTTGCTGTCGGCGGCCATCACCCCGATCACGATCCGATCGCCGGACCGGCGAAAGTTGACCGGGGTCTCGTAGGTGGTACCCGAGCGACGCCCGTGATAACGGATCACCACCAGATTCCGGCGGATCAGTCCGCCGACGACCGGGATATCGCGGGTTGCCGTCATGATCCGATTCGCCACCCGAACCACGGGTGACCGGAAGAAGCTCGCCATGAGCTCAGCCTAACTACTCTCCGCCGGCGTCGTCGGTCAGTTGCCCGGCGGTGGCTGGGCGGGCGCTGCAGTTTGGAGGGGCGCTGCAGTTTGGAGGGGCAGAGCAGTCTTCGGGTCGCTGGCGATGAAGGCGTTCGCCCAGCGATTGTCCGGGTTGTGATCCACCACGAGCGCCTTCACCAACAGCGACGCCGGCACCGCCAGCAGCGCCCCGAGCGCGCCGAGCACGTAGGTCCAGACCAGCAGTGACAAGAACACCATCGTGGTGGTCATCCCGACGGCGTCGCCGGTGAACTTCGGCTGGATCACCGACTGGACGACGAAGTTGAGCACCGAATAGATCACGATCACGGTCACCATCAGGCCGGGTCCACCCTCGAAAAGGGCAAGGAGCGCCGGGGGAATCACCCCCAACACGAAGCCGACGTTGGGGATGTAGTTGGTGACGAACGCCAAGACCCCCCAGACCAGCGCCAACGGCACGCCCAGCAGGTACAGGGCGGCGGTGTCGAGGACCGCGACGATCAGGCCGAACACCGTGGAGACCAGCCAGTACCGCCGAACTCCCGAGGAGAAATCGCGGAGCCCGGCGACCAGCCGGGGGCGAGACTGCGCGGCCAGGTCGAGCCGGCGGCTGAACCCGATCGCGTCGGTCACCATGAAGATCAGGACGGTGAGGATCACGACGAGCAACGAGCCGAAGTTCTGTAGACCGGACAAGAGCGACTCCGCGACACCGAACAGGCGGGTGTAGTCGAAGTTCTGCAGCTTGTCGCTGATCTGCGACTCGGCGATCCCGAGCCGTCCCAGCAGGTCGACTCCCTCTTGGTAGTAGCGCTCGAATTGGTTCTTGTAGGCAGGCATTCGCAGAACGAGTTCGGCCACCCCCCAGATGACCGAACCGAGCAAGCCCACGACCACCCCGACCAGCCCCACGTAACAGATCAGAATTGTTGCCAGCGTAGGCGTCCCGTGGCGACGCAGCCAGGACTGCAGCGGGTGCGCGACGATCACCAGGTTCAGCGCGAGGAAGACCGGCGCGACGATCGACGACACGGTCCGGGTTCCGGCGGCGGCGATGATCGCGCCGGCGATGCCGAGCAGCCCGACGACCACCCCGGACAGCAGCGGTGCGTCGGAGCGCTGCTCGGCGGGCGGATCGGTCGCGGGTCCGTGATCCGGGTTGGGCGCACCACTGTTGTCCGGCATGTCGTTTCGTCCTCCCGTTCCGCGTCAGTCTAGGGTCTGCGCCCGCGCTCGGCCGACCTGGTCGGGCCGCTGCGGTACCTCATCCCGACGATTGGCAACGAGGGCAGAAGTACACGCCGCGTTCGCGGGCTTCGTCGGCACCGATCATCTCCCGCTGCAGGTTGGTGCCGCAGCGGCGGCAGGGCAATCGATAACGCCGGTAGACCAGTGGTCGCCAGGGCGGATGATGCGCGGCCCGGTCGAGCACCCGGTGTGCTTCGTCCATCAGCGCCGCCAGGTCCGGCACGGCGCCGACCGGCATGCGCGGATCGACGCGTTGCAGGAAGCAGATCTCGCTGCGGTAGTGTTGCCGATACCGGCCAGATTGGTCTGATCCAGCAAGGCCAGCCCGATCGGACGCGCCGGATCACGGCGCAATCGGCGCATCGCTTCGGTGGGATCCCAATCCGGGCCGAGCAGATCCGGTCCGAGATGCGCGACGGCGTCCGGCTCGGCAGCGCGCGGAAGCACCTCGACCGTGCCGAGGCTGAAGCCGACCGCGTCGGTGTCGGCGGTACCCAGCACGATCCGGGCCTGATGTGCCGGGCGGCGCCAGCGGTCGCCGGGGCGGTACACCTGCCAGACGCCTTCCATCTTCAGATGGGTGTGGATGGACCAGTCGCCGATCCGGGTGAACAGGTGCTTGCCGTAGCTCCCCTGTTCGTCCACCGTCTGCCCGGCCAGATCCACCGTGGCGTAGCGGGGCACGCGGATATCGCATCGGGTCAGTGCCTGCCCGACCAGCGCCCGGCGCAATCGCCGGGCGGTCAGGTAGACGGCGTCACCCTCGGGCATCGGTCGAGTGTGGTCAGGCCTGCCCGCGCTGCCAGGCCCGCTGAACCAGCTGTTCGAGGATGTGTCGGTCGACATCGGCCAGGCGTTTGACGTAGAGGCACGCCTTCCCGGTCGTGTGCGGCCCGAGTTGCTCCAGCAGGTCGTCGGCGGGCCCGTCGTCGTCGTGGACGCCGTAGATGGTCAGCGCCGCCTTCCGGGGGGAGAACCCCACCACGAACCAGTCGTTGCTGCCGGTGGTGTTGGTGTATCGCCGCGTCCCGAATCCGACGATCGACGAACCCCACAGCACCGCAGGTGCTTTCGTGGCCTGCTCGATCAGCGCAAGCACCGCTCGGGCGTCGTCTCGACGTCGTTCGTCGGCTATCGAGTCGATGAACGCGACGACGTCGTCACCGGTCGGTCGCGTCGTGAGCTGTGCCATGAACCGATCCTCCCAGACCCGGCTATCCGCGCTCGATCTGCACGCCGGTGATCTCCACCCCGTAGGCCCGCTCGACCGCGGCCAGCTGCTCGTCCGACTCGGCCGTGCGCGGCCGGCGGGTGCGGGGGAACCAGGTGATCTGGGCGGTCCGTCGGCGGCCGTTGCCGGACAGTCGCCAGTAGCCGGTGAGCCGACCGTCGACCAGGATCGGCGCGGCGAGGAGGCCGTTGTCCGGGGACCACAGGCGGCGGTAGTGATCGGGGTCGACGAACCGGGCCCGGGCGGGCGGAGCGAAACCGCACAGCAGCGCGTCGAACTCGGGCAGCAGCCGCACCCCGGGCAGCTCGACCGGGCCCGGCGCATCGGCGAGATCGACACAGACCTCGCCGTCCGGCGCGGTGTAGGCGATCAGCTCGATCCGTTCGGCGAGCCGCTCCAGCGCCGCGTCCACCGCGCGCAGCCCGACCCCGGACCACCAGGCGATGTCCCGGCGGCCGGCGGGTCCGAATGCGGCGAGGTGGCGCGCGACCAGGTCGGTGAGTGCGCTGTCCGGGTCGGCGAGCACCGCGGTCCGATCGCCGAGGAGGGCAGTTGCGGTCCGATAACCAGCGGCACCCTGGCCGGCCCAGCCGCCGGTCAGCGGGCGACGCAGCAACCCGCCGTGGCCGAACGCGAAGTACCGGCCGGCGGTGTCGGACAGCTGTGCAGCATGTCCGGGGTCGTTGCGGTCGAGCCAGCCGATCAGGTGGGCGAGCAGCTCGGCCGGCGTGCGGTACTCCTCGTGTGCGTACTCCTCGATGCCGGCCCAGATCTGCTCCAGCGTGGCGTGTGCGGGCTTGATCGTGCGTTGCCACAAGCTCCGCTGGCCGGTCCGGGTCGCCACTTCGAGCAGCGGGTGATCGGACGGGATGCAGGTATGCACGGTGCCGCGCAGGTTGCTACCGCGCACGATCTGCAGGTTCTCGTACGCGTCGGCGATCGTGTCGTGCTCGATCCCGGGCAGCCGCGCCGCGAGCGCCAGGAACGGCGAGCGCGCGGTCTGCGCCTGCACCGGTCCGATGGCGGCCAGGGTCGCGGCCACGTCGAGGGCGGTCGGGGGATTCGCAACCGGCAGCGTGGGAAACTGCCGGGCCAGGGTTCGGCCCGCCAGTTCCGCCCAGCTCGTAGCGCTCATCGCTCCTGCTTTACCACGAGATGTGCCGACCGGCACGGATAGACTTGGGTGTGCACAGAGTCAGCATCATCGGGGCGACGGCGCTGGGCGCGCTCGTCGTGGCCATGCCGTCGGCCGCTGCCGAGCCGCTGTTCGACATACCGGTCACCGCGCTGCCGTACATCGTTGTCCCGCCGGCGGTGTACGACGGTGTCGTCGGGCTCGGATATCAGCTCAACGCGGGGATACTTGCGCTCGACGACGGCGTCGTCCGCGGGTTCGCGGGTGCCGTCGGCGGTATCGTCTGCGCGCTGGCCGCCGGTTCGGCGAGCCCGTGCGGGTCGCCGCCCTGATCGGTCGACGGCCCGCGGCGTCGCCGATGTGTGGCGGACTGTTACCGACGTGGGTTCGTCGGGTGTGAATGCCCGATGGTGCGGAACAGAACGAGCCGATCAGATTTGTCGGCGATGTTCACGCCGGTGCGTCGAGTATCTGTAGTGCATTGTCGATTCCGGCGTCGAGCACTTGGGCGGAGACTGTGGGGTCGGTGATGGCTCGGGCGAGTTGCAGGGACGCGACGAGGATGCTGACGAGGCCCCACGCGGTCTGCGTCCGACTCGCTTCTGCTCGTTCAGCGGGCAGATGTGCCGCGATCTCCCGGACGATCGACTGTGCCCCAACGGAGTAGGCGTCCCTGACGGCGCTGTCGCAGCGTCCGATCTCACTCAGTAATGCCGCTGTCGGGCAGCCGTCGGGTTGATTGTCTCGGTGTTCGGTGGACAGATAGCCACGGATATAGGCTTCCAGTGAATCCCGACCGGCGGGTATGGCGCTGAGGGCGACACGCTGCTGTTCGAGTTGATCGCTGATGACATTGGCGACCAGGTCATTCTTCGAGCCGAAGTGCGCGTAGAACGCGCCGTTGGTGAGATGCGCGTCGGACATGACCGCCGCGATTCCTGAGCCGTCGATACCGTCCTGCTTGATTCGTCGGCTGGCAGCCTCGATGATGCGCCGCCGCGTCTCGCTCTTGTGTATCGCACCGTACCGGGCCATAGCGCTCACCTCCGCTTGTGTTGCGAACCGCTCTTGACGATGATAGTACAGTCATAATATTATGATCGTAATATCAATCGCCCCCGTCGAGAGGCTCGCATGGACGCGCTGTACGAACCGCGGTCGACTCGCCACCACCCTTGCGATGCTCAAACGCAACGGAACCGCATCGCTGCGTCCCAAGCGCGGAATCCGCCAGTCCGATGAACACCGAACATCTTCCAAAACAACGAGGTTCGCAATGCTCGCCTGGAAAGACGCCCCCACCAAGACCATCGACGTCAACGGTGTCCGGTTCGCCTACCGGGAACTCGGCGCCGAATCCGACGTGCCCGTGCTGTTCCTGCACCACTTCGCTGCCGTCCTCGACGACTGGGACCCCAAGGTCATCGACGGTATCGCGGCCGACCACCGCGTCATTGCCTTCGACAACCGGGGCGTTGGTGCCACCGGATCGAAAGTCCCGGACAACGTCGACCAGATGGCAGACGACGCGATCGCGTTCATCCGAGCGCTCGGATTGGCGAAGGTGGACTTGATCGGATTCTCCCTCGGCGGCGGCGTCGCCCAGCTGGTGGCACTCGAGGCGCCCGATCTGGTACGGCGAATGATCCTGGCAGGCACCGGACCTCGCGGCGGCAGCGGTATCGAAGAGATGCGCAGGACCGTTGCCGTTGCCTACGTCAAGGCTCTACTGTTACGCAAAGACCCCCGCGAATACCTGTTCTTTCCCCGCACCGCGGAAGGCAAACGCGCAGCCTCCGAATACTTCACCCGCCTGCAGGAACGCACCATCGATCGAGACAAGAAAATCTCGATGCAGGCGCGACTGGCACAGCTCAAAGCGATCGTCGACGGCGGTAAGGCCGCACCCGACGACCTGTCGCGAATCACGGTGCCTGTCCTGGTCGCCAACGGCGACGACGACATCATGGTTGCGAGCAGCCTTTCCGCAGCCATCGCACGCCGAATCCCCAACGCGGAATTGAAGATCTACCCGCGCTCCGGCCACGGCGGGATATTCCAGCACCACACCACCTTCGTTCCCGACGCGCTGGCATTCCTCGCCGACTGATCCCGCAATCTGCGTCACGAAAATCCCCGGCACTGCACCGCTATCGAAGAAACGAGCACCCATGAGCAACGGCAGCGAAATCATCACCTCCTACGCCGAAGCGCCGTCGCGCACCGTGACCGCCGGCGGCACCACCTACGCCTACCGCGAACTCGGTCCCAAAGGCGGCATCCCGGTGATCTTCTTTGTGCACCTCGCTGCAACCCTGGACAACTGGGACCCGCGCATCATCGACCCGATCGCCAAGACCCGTCATGTGATCACCTTCGACAACAAGGGTGTCGGCGCGTCCAGTGGGTCGGTGCCCGGCACCATCGAAGAAGCTGCCGACGATGCCTATACCTTCATCACAGCGTTGGGGTTCACAAAGATCGACGTGTTCTCGTTCTCCATGGGCGCAATGATCGCCCAGGACCTGGTGCTCGAGCACCCCCAGCTGGTGCGCAGGCTGGTGCTCACCGGGACCGGGCCACGCGGCGGCACAGACATCGACAAAGTGGCGGGCGTCACCTATTGGGACACGTTGCGAGCCAAACTGACTCGTGCCGATCCCAAAGAGTTCCTGTTCTTCGGCCGCGACGCCGTGGGTAAGCGCGCCGGGAAAGAGTTCGTCAACCGGCTCGAGGAACGCACCACCGACCGCGACAAAGACATCACGATCAGCGCCTTCCGGACCCAGCTCGAAGCGATCAAGGCCTACGGCCGGTTCACGCCGTCGGACCTCTCGAAGATCACTCAACCCACCCTGATCGCCAACGGCGACTGAACCGCCCCGGAGTGTCCGGAGACCTGTCCGTTTGGGAAGGATGGGTTCATGTCGGGGAGTACGTCGCGGAGGTATCCGCCGGAGTTGCGGGATCGGGCGGTGCGGATGGTCGCGGAGATCCGTGCGGGTCACGAGTCGGAGTGGGCGGCGATGGGTGAGGTCGCGCGCTTGTTGGGGGTGGGGTCGGCGGAGACGGTGCGTAACTGGGTCCGCCGGGAACAGGTCGACTCCGGTGAACGCGCTGGGGTGACCTCGGAGGAATCGGCGGAGCTGAAACGGTTGCGACGCGAGGTCGCCGAGTTGAAGCGTGCCAACGCGATCCTGCGTTCTGCGTCGGCTTTCTTCGCGGCCGAACTGGACCGGCCACAGCGTTGATCGTTCGCTACATCAGCGAACACCATGGCCACCGTGACGGTGGGGGTATGGCGTGGGATGTCCAGTCGATCTGCACGGTACTCAGCGAGTTGGGTGTGCCGATCGCCCCGTCGACCTACTACGAGCACCGGTCCCGGCCGCCGAGCCGACGGAAGGTTCGAGACCGGCAACTCGAGGTGCTGATTCGCCGGGTGTACGAGGAGAACTACCAGGTCTACGGCGCCCGGAAGGTGTGGCTGGCCCTGAACCGGGACGGGACCCGAGTGGCTCGCTGCACGGTGGAACGGCTGATGCGTGAGCTCGGGCTGGCCGGTGTGGTCCGTGGGGCGGTCAAACGCACCACGATCGCCGACCCGGCAGCGGCGCGGCCGGCGGACCTGGTCCGGCGCAGGTTCACCCCGGTCGCCCCGAACCGTTTGTGGGTCGCCGACATCACCTACGTGTCCACGTGGTCGGGGTGGGTGTATGTCGCGTTCGTGATCGACGCCTACGCGCGGCGCATCATCGGCTGGCGCACCGCCACCACGATGTCGACCTCGCTGGTGTTGGATGCGGTCGAACACGCGATCTGGACCCGGAACCGGGAAGGTCGATACCGGATGGACTCTGTTGTCCACCATACGGATAGAGGATCCCAGTACACGTCCATCCGGTTCGCAGAGCGACTCACCGAGACGGGTATCACACCGTCGGTCGGGGCGGTCGGTTCGTCCTACGACAACGCGCTCGCCGAGACGATTAACGGTCTCTACAAGACCGAACTCGTGCGCCGCCGCGGTCCGTGGCGCGGCATCGACCCGCTCGAACTCGCCACCGCCGAATGGGTCGACTGGTTCAACCACCGACGACTACACCGCGGCTGCGGCGACGTCCCACCCATCAACCTGGAGGACGCCCACTACGCTCAACACAGTGCCCAGCCACCCGCCGAGCACTCAAGACCGTAGGTCTCCGGACACTCCGGGGCGGTTCAACCTTCGTCATGGCCTTATGAAACTTCGTTATAGAAACATCGTTCGGAAAGGTCGACAATGACGCACCAGGTGCGAGGCGATTTGGTGATCGACGATCGGGGGTCGGTGCTCGTCGTCCACGTGGACGGCGGGCCGCACAGCTTGTTCGGTCTTCAGATCGCCAATCAGCTCGAGGCGCTGGTGGATCGGGCGGACCGCGATCCCGACATTCACGCGGTCGTATTCACCGGGGCGCGGCCCGGTCGATTCGTCAGCCACGCCGACGTCCGATGGCTACAAGCAGAAGGTGCGGCCGTGCCCGAGTTGGGCCGGCGCAGCGCGTCGGCAGCCCTACGCTTGGCCCGCGGTGTGGACCGAGCCCGAGCCCTCGACCCGGTGGTGCAGAAGACCCCGCTGCGTGGCGTCGCCCAACTCGATCGGCTCCATGCGACGTTCCTGAAGATGAACGCCAGCGGCGTGGTCTTCGTTGCAGCACTTAATGGTTCGGCGCTCGGGTTGGGTGCGGAATTTGCCTGGGCGTGCGATCTGCGGATCATGGCCGACGGCGACTTCGTTATCGGTCAGCCCGAAGTGCTACTGGGCATCATGCCCGGCGGCGGTGGTAGCCAGCGCTTGACCCGACTCATCGGTACCCACAAGGCGCTGGTGTCGATCTTGGAAGGCAAGCCGTTCACGCCGGCCGAGGCGCTGGCCAACGGCGCCGTCGACGATGTGGTGCCGGTGGAGGATGTCGTGACGCGGGCAGTTGCGGTCGCCGAGTATCTCGGCAAGCGGACCAAGGGATCGGTCGAGGCGATCAAGCGATCGGTCTACTTCGGTGGGTCGATGTCGTTGCAGGAAGGCCTGCACGTCGAGCGCACCGAGTTCCTCGGTACCGATCAATCCCGGCAAGGCCAGCAGCTGATGTTGCAATACCTCGCGGACACCGAATCCACGGGTGAGCTGCCGCTCTATCACGAGGACGTTTACGACCGTGCCCTGGAGTCGGGCTCGGTACCTGCGCTCGGCGGTGTCGCAGCGGGGGTGTCGCGCAAATGATTGCAGCACTGTCATGTTCGCGCCACGATGTTCGTTCACCTCCGGTAAGGACGTGTGCGCCGGGTGGCTTACCTGCCCCCGATGAGAATGGGGCGAAACCGTCGTGGCCTCTGGACGCCATCCCCGAAACCCCGTCGGCAAACCGACAAGGCCCCTTGCGCGCCGCCCACACCGCACCGACCAACCGACGCACCCGGAAAGCCACACCATGAAAGCGTTCGTCCTCACCCGCTACGGCAAGAAAAACACGGTCGAACCGGTCGAGCGTCCCGTCCCCGACCTGCGCGACGATGACGTCCTGGCGCAGATCCACGCCACCAGCATCAATCCACTGGACCTCAAGATCAGAAACGGCGAACTCAAACCGCTACTGCCGTACAAACTTCCGCTCGTCCTCGGAAACGATCTGGCGGGCATCGTGGTCAAGACCGGCCCCCGGGTGCGCCGATTCGCCCCCGGCGACGCGGTCTACGCCAAACCTAACCAAGATCGTATCGGTACTTTTGCCGAATACCTCGCCGTCGACGAGAACGATGTCGCGAAAAAGCCGGACAACGTCGACATGAACGAAGCCGCCGCCCTGCCATTGGTCGGCCTGACCGCCTGGCAAGCGCTGGTCGACAAGGCGCGGGTGCGGCCGGGGCAGAAGGTGCTCATCCACGCCGGCTCCGGTGGCCTGGGCAGTATCGCCATCCAACTAGCCAAACATCTAGGCGCCACTGTCGCGACCACGACCGGTACCAGGAACGTCGAATGGGTCGAAGAGCTCGGCGCTGACATCGTAATCGATTACAAAACAACGGATTTTGCCACCGAACTGCGCGACTACGACCTCGTCCTGGACACCCGGGGCGGCCGAACTCTGGACAGATCATTTCAGGTCCTCAAACCTGGTGGGCAGGTCATCTCGGTCGCCGGTCCGCCCGAGCCGACCTTCGCCCGCAAGTTCGGGGCCAACCGGCTGCTGGTTCAAGCGACGCGCGCGCTGAGTTTCTCGGTGCGGCGCAAGGCCAAACGACGCTCGGTGAGCTATTCGTTCCTGTTCATGACCGCCAACGGGGACCAACTGGGGAAGCTGGGTGCCCTCGTCGACGCCGGCGTCATCCAACCGGTCATCGATCGGGTGTATCCCTTCGACTCCACGCTCGACGCGTTGGCCTACGTCGAAAATGGCCGCGCCACAGGCAAAGTCGTCGTGACCGTCGCAGGCGATCATGACCACCCGTGATCGGCCTTTCGACTACGACTGGTTGGTCATCGGCTCCGGCTTCGGCGGTAGCGTCAGCGCACTTCGTTTGTCGGAGAAAGGGTTTCAGGTCGGGGTCGTCGAACGCGGCCGCCGCTACACTCCGCAGGACCTACCCGCCTCAGCCTGGCAGTCCGACAAATACACCTGGGCACCGCGACTGGGCAAGCTCGGCATCATGCGTACCTCGATATTCCGGCACATCTTCTTCCCTTCGCAAAGCGGTGTCGGTGGCGGCAGCCTGGTCTACGGCGGCGTGCTTCTCCGTGCCAAGAAAGAATTCTTCGCCGGCCCGCAGTGGCGTGACCTCGGCGACTGGGAGCAACAACTCGAGCCGCACTACGACACCGCCGAGCGAATGCTCGGCGCAGCGGCGGTCCCGTTCGATTCGATTCACCAACAATGGATTCGGGAAATGGGCCGACACTTCGGCACCGAAGACACCGTCAGCCGTGCGTTGACCGGAGTGTTCTTCGGCGAGCCCGGGAAAACCGTCCCCGACCCCTACTTCGGCGGGGCTGGACCGGACCGCACCGGCTGCGCCCGGTGCGGCGCCTGCATGGTCGGCTGCCGCGTCGGGGCGGTGAACTCCCTGACCCAGAACTACCTGTGGTTCGCCGAACGCAACGGCGTGCACATCCTGCCCGAGCACCAGGCGATCAACGTGACCCCTGCAGGCAACCCCGACGGCAGCAACGGCTACCACGTCACCACCATCCATCCCGCCGGCGGACGTGAGCAGACCTACACCACGCGCGGCGTCGTGTTCGCCGGCGGAGCCTTGGGCACCAACGAACTGCTGGCCAACTGCAAGCACGGTGGTTCATTACCGAACCTGAGCGACCGTCTCGGTGAATTGGTCCGCACCAACAGCGAATCCGTGCTGACCGTGCTGCTGCCGGAAGATCAGGGAAACTGGCGCGATGTCACCGCCAGCAGCAGCGTGCACGTCGACGCCGACACCCACATCGAACTGCTCACCTATGGGCCGAACGCCGACATGCTCAGCCTCCTCTACACCGTGCTGGTCGGTGACGGCACCCGACTGACCCGGCCCCTGAAATGGATCGCCGCCACTCTGCGGCACCCCCGACGCTGGCTGGCGACACTATGGCCGGTCGGTTGGAGCCGGCGCACGGCCATGCTGCTGGTCATGCAATCACGCGACAACGCGATCTCTTTTCGCGCCCGACAACGCCGATGGGGAAACGGCTATCGCCTTTCCACCGTGCAGAACGGCGACAGACCTAGCCCGACGTACATCGAGATGGGCCAGCAGGCGGCACGCTGGCTGGCCGACCGCACCGGGGGCATCGCCCAGAGCAGTGTTCTCGAGGGACTCGGCAATATCCCGTCTACCGCACACCTGCTCGGCGGCGCCGTCATCGGCGCCGATCGGGCTCAGGGGGTCATCGATGCGAAACTCCGCGTTTTCGGCTATCACAACATGCTCGTCTGCGACGGCTCGGCGATGCCGGCCAACCCTGGCGTCAACCCGGCCTTGACCATCACTGCGCTCGCCGAATATGCCATGGCCCAGGTCCCCCCCACACACACTGTTTTCTGACACGTACTGCATCGGCGACGCGGCGTCATGATCCACAAAGCCGAACTGTATGACCATGCTCATCGGGCAAACAGTGTTCGTCACCGGAGTCGACAAAGCCTATGCCGCAGCGCGGGCAATCGAGCGTGCCGGCGGCGCGAAGATAACCGCGCTACCGCCCGTGCATCGATAGCCCCGTCACCCGCGCAGTCGCAGACCGCGCGGGGTGACGGCGAAGCCGGCCGCGGTCAGGTACGGCACGTGCCGGCTGCCGTGCACGCTCTGCGCGTCCACCCGGTCGATCACCAGGGAGTCGACCCGGCCCCGGCGGACCAGGTCGGCCAGCGCGCCGGCGGCGAGGGCGCAACGCGCGTCGTCGTCGGCGAAGGTCAGCATCGTCCGTCCGCCGCGTTCCAGATAGAGGGTCAGCTCGCCGTCGACCAGGACGACGAGCGCGCCGGCCTTGCGGCCCGGGCGATGGGTGACCTGATCGTCCGGGTGCGCCGGCCAGGGCAACGCCGCGCCGTACGGATTGGCCGGGTCGCACGCCGCCAACGCGACCGCGGTGGGTTCTTTGCCGGGTTCGGCGAAGCTGCGCAGCCGGTCCACCACGGCGGAGGTGGCGAACTGGGCGCCGCCGAGCGTATCCACGAAATAGCCGCGTCGGCAGCGACCGCCGTCCTCGAACCGGGACAGCACCCGATAGGCCAGCGCGAAGCCGCCGGGCAGGCCCTCGTTCACCACCGCACCTCGGGTGACGACGCCGTAGCGTTCGAGCAGATTGTCCGCGGCAGCGTGGGCGCGCAGGGTCTCGTCCGGTTCCGGCTCGGGCAGCAGCGACCAGCGACCGGCGGCGGTCGGCGGTCCGCTCCGGGTCGGCAGGGTCGGCCGTGGCACGCGATAGCCGCGGGTGCGCGGGGCGCGGCGTGGGGAACGGTGACTGGTGGTCGTGCGGCTCGGCCCGGCCATCGATGCGCGTACCGGCGCGAACGTGTCGTTGGTGATCAGCCCGGCCCAGACCAATTCCCACAGAGCGGTCACCAGCGCTGCGTCGTCGTCGCTCGCCACGGTCTCGGACAGCTGCCGGAAAAAGTACGCACCGCCGCCGCCGAGGGCGGCGAGAATCGCCGGATGCAGCTCGGTCGCCGCCGGCGCGACCGCCGGCGGCAGGGTCAGCGGTGCCTGATCGGCGAGATGCAGGGCGATCCAGCCGTCCTTGGTTCCGATCGCGCCGTGCCCCGACCAGACCACCTCACCGGTCGCAGTCAGTTCGTCCAGCAGACCCGGCGAGTAGCCTCGGATCCGCTGCGGTAGGACCAGCGACTCCCAGGCGGAGGCCGGAATCGGCACGCCGGCAAGTTGTTCCACCGTTGTGAGGAGCCCGTCGAGGCCGGCTACCGGTCCGCCGACCTGCTGCCAGGCCGGCAGAAATCGGGCCAGCGCGGAGGTCGGGACCGGCTCGATCTCGTCTCGCGCGGCCGCGAGCGAGCGGCGACGTAACCGGCGCAACACCTCGACGTCGCACCACTCGCTGCCGGTCGCGCCCGGGGTGAACTCGCCCTCGATCAATCGCTTCTCGACCGCCAGCCGTCGCAGGGCGGTCGCCGCCACGGCCGGCCCGAGGCCGAACCGCTGCGCCGCCTGCCCGGTGCCGAACGGGCCGTGGGTGCGGGCGTAGCGGGCGAGCAGATCGCCCAACGGGTCGACAACCGGCTCGACGAAGGCGGTGGGCGTGCCGATCGGCAACGGAACACCCAGCGCGTCGCGCAGCCGGCTGGCATCCTCGATCGCCGCCCACCACGTGTCCCCGGCGTACCGGACCTGCAGCGCGCGGCGTGCGGTTACCAGCTCGGCAACCCACTGCGCGGCGGGTCCGTCGGTGCGATCGACCAGCTCGTCGGTGGTACACGGACCGAGGAGTCGCAGCAGATCGGCGACGCCCTCGACGTCGCGAGCGTGCCGATCCGGGGCGAGTCGTTGCAGCTCGCGTTCGGTCCGGGTCAGGACATCCGCGTCCAGCAACTCGCGCAGTTCGACCCGGCCCAACAGCTCGGCCAACAACGCGGAGTCCAGCGACAACGCGGCGGCGCGGCGCTCGGCGAGCGGGCTGTCGCCCTCGTACATGAACTGTCCGATGTAATCGAACAGCAGCGCGTTCGCGAACGGTGACGGGGTCGGGGTCTCCACCTCGACCAGGCGGATCCGGCGTTGCTCGATGCGGCCGAGCACCTCGCGCAGCGCTGGCAGGTCGTAGACGTCCTGGAGGCATTCGCGGACCGTTTCCAACAGGATCGGGAAGGTCGGAAACTTGCGGGCCACGTCGAGCAGCTGGGCCGAGCGTTGGCGCTGCTGCCACAGCGGGGCTCGCTTACCCGGGTCGCGGCGCGGTAACAGCAACGCCCGCGCGGCGCACTCGCGGAACCGGGAGGCGAACAGCGCCGACCCGCCGACCTGTTCGGTCACCAGGTCGTCGATCTCGTCCGAGGCGAAGACGAACAGCTCCATTCCCGGTGGGGCGTTCTCGGTGTCCGGCAGTCGGACCACGATGCCGTCGTCGGACGCGGTGGGTGCGGCATCGACGCCGAACCGCTCGCGGAGTCGGGCGCCGACCGCCGACGCCCACGGCGCATGCACCGGCTGCCCGTACGGCGAGTGCAGGATCAGCCGCCAATCGCCCAGCTCGTCGCGGCATCGTTCGACCACCAGTGTCCGGTCGGTCGGCACGGTGCCGGTGGCGGTGCGCTGCTCGTCGAGCAGCGCCAGCAGGTTGGCGGTCGCGTTGCCGTCCAGCCCGGCCTCGGCGCATTGCCGTTCGATCGTGGCGCGGTCGTGGCGGAGGAACGCACCCAGGGCGGCGCCCAGCTCGGCCGGCCGGCCCAGCCCGTCGCCGTGCCAGAACGGCAGTCGCGCCGGCTGGCCCGGTGCGGGAGTCACGAGGACCCGATCGAAGGTGATCTCCTCGATCCGCCAACTGGTCGCCCCCAGGGTGAACACGTCGCCGACTCGGGACTCGTACACCATCTCTTCGTCGAGTTCGCCTACCCGGCTGAGCTTTTCCCCGACCAGGTACACGGTGAACAAGCCGCGATCGGGGATCGCCCCACCGGAGGTGACCGCCAGCCGTTGGGCGCCGGGCCGGCCGGTCAGCGTGCCGGCATCACGATCCCAGATCACCCGGGGGCGCAGCTCGGCGAACTCGTCCGAGGGGTAACGCCCGGCCAGCAGATCCAGCACGGACAGATAGACCGAGCGCGGCAGGGTCGCGAAATTGCCGGTGCGCCGGACCGTGTCGAACCAGTCGTCGACATCGATCGGTTCCAGCGCGCAGGCGGCGACGGTCTGCTGGGCGAGGATGTCGAGCGGGTTCGCCAGAACGGCCATCGCCTCGATCTGTCCCGCGCTCATCCGCTGTGCGGTGACCGCGCAATGCAACACGTCGGCGCGATGTTTGGGAAACAGCACGCCGCGGGAGATCTCGCCGACCTGATGCCCGGCCCGGCCCACCCGCTGCAGACCACTGGACACCGACGGGGGCGCAGCGACCTGCACCACCAGGTCGACCGCGCCCATGTCGATGCCGAGCTCCAGGCTGCTGGTGGCGACGACGCAGCGCAACCGACCCGATTTGAGGTCGTCCTCGATGATCGTCCGCTGCTCCTTGCTCACCGAGCCGTGGTGCGAACGGGCGAGCAGTTCGCCCTCGTCGGGCGTGCCGGCGCGGCCGGCGTACTCCTCGTTCAGCCGGGCGGTGAGTCGTTCGGCCTGGCCGCGGGAGTTCGCGAACACGATCGAGGACCGGTGTTCGAGCACCAGATCGACGATCGACGAATCCACGTACGGCCAGATCGAGCCGCCGCCGCCGTCCTCGTCGAGCGCCGTCATGTCCTCGACCGGAACCCGGACGGTGAGATCGAACGTCTTCGGGGTGGGCGGCGCGACGATCGTGATCGGCGCGGAACCGGTGAGGAAGCGGCCGATCTCGTCGTGCGGGCGCACGGTCGCCGACAGCCCGATCCGTTGCACCGGCTGGTAAAGCATCCGGTCGAGCCGGGCCAGCGACAGCGCGAGGTGCGCCCCGCGCTTGGTGTTCGCGATCGCGTGGACTTCGTCCACGATCACCGTTTCGACCGCGTCGAGGGTTTCCCGCGCCGCCGAGGTGAGCATCAGGAACAGTGATTCGGGGGTGGTGATCAGGATGTCCGGTGGGGTTCGGAGCAACGCGCGGCGCCCGGCCGGGCTGGTGTCGCCACTGCGCACCCCGACCGAGATCTCCGGCGGGTCGAGGCCGAGCCGCCGCGCGGTCTGGGTGATGCCGACCAGCGGGGAGCGGAGGTTGCGCTCCACGTCGACCGCGAGTGCCTTGAGCGGCGAGATGTAGAGCACGGTGGTTTTCGCGGTCGGTACCGGCCGGGCGGCCAGCCGATCGATCGCCCAGAGGAACGCCGACAGGGTCTTGCCCGAACCGGTCGGCGCGACGACCAGCGTGTGTTCCCCCGCGGCGATCGCTGCCCAGGCCCCGAGCTGTGCCGCCGTCGGCGCCGGGAATGCACCGTCGAACCACTCCCGGGTCGCGCGGGAGAACGCCGCCGGGGAGAACGCCGCCGGTCCGGGCGCGGTGGGCGGGGACGAGTGCACGCGATCAGTCTGCCTCCGGGGACCGACACCGTGCGGATCGCCCGGCTCGACGCGGGTAGCTATACAGTCGCCCGGGTGTCTTCCGACATCCGCGAACGGGTGGTGCGGCTGGTCCTGATATCGCACGCGTCGACCATGGCGCTGCGCCGGGCCCGATTCCCGGCCGACGAGCCGATCGACGAGGGCGGCCACCGGGAGCTGGCCCGATGCGCCCCGTTCGGTTCGGGGCGGGTGGTTTTCGGTCCCGAGCTCCGGTGCCGGACCACCGCGGCCGAACTCGGCCTCGTCGGGGTCGTCGATCCGGCGTTGCGTGACCTCGACGCCGGACGGTGGCGTGGTCGTGCGCCGGCCGAGGTGCCGGCCGGCGAACTCGCCGATTGGCTTGCCGATCCGGATTTCCGGGCGCACGGCGGCGAGTCGGTCGGCGCCGTGCTGGATCGCGTCGTGCGCTGGCTGGCTACGGTGGAGGAGCCGACGATTGCGGTCACCCACCCTGCAGTGGTGCGCGCCGCGGTGGTGGCCGCCCTCGGCGCGCCGCCGAGCGGTTTCTGGCGAGTGGATGTTCCCCCGCTCGGGGTGACTCGGCTGCACCGGCGGGGGAAGACCTGGACGTTGCGCGCGACCGGCCCGCGGTATCCGACCGGCCCGTCCTGATCCGGCGCGACATCGCTGTCCGATTGCAGTTCCGCAGTTCCCGCCGAATGCTGGGTACCCTGCGCCTCGTGGCAGCTGCCCCTTCGTTGGACGAGGTCGACCGGCTTCTGGTCGAGGAGTTGATGGCAGACGGTCGGGCAACGCTGGCCGCGCTTGCCGAGAAGGCCGGACTGTCGGTATCGGCGGTCCAGTCGCGGGTTCGCCGGCTGGAGACCCGTGGCGTGATTCGCGGCTACAGTGCCAGCGTCGATCCGACGGTGCTGGGTCTGGCGCTCTCGGCGTTCGTGGCGCTCACCCCGCTGGACCCGACGGTGCCGACGGAGGACGTTCCCGACCGGTTGCGGGGTCTGCCGGCGGTCGAGGCGTGCTATTCGGTGACCGGTGCGGCGGGTTACCTGCTGTTGGTTCGGGCCGGTTCGGCGGACCGGCTCGAACACGTGCTCCAGGAGATTCGGGCGATATCGCGGGCAGGTACGCATACTGCGGTGGTGTTACGAACCTTCTTCGAGCGGTAGAGAACGTTCGTCGAGCTGACGAAGCCCCGAAAAATAGTGGCAAAAACCTCGTATGGCGGAGTTGGCCGAGGTAAATTGATATCAATGAAGCCTGATTCCAAGCGGGTGACGTTGGACCCCGTGGCGCTGCTCGGGGGCACGTACCGGACCGTCGAGTTGCGTGAGCGGGCCGGCGTCGTCACCGTTCGGCAGACGCTTCGCCGGACCTTTCCGACCAGCCAACGTGACCTCTGGAATGCCATCACCAGCCCGGAGCGGAGTGCCCATTGGCTCGGCCGGGTCGAGGGCGACCTGCGCCCCGGTGGTCGCTATCGGATCGAAGGCGCTGCGGTCGGCACGGTCGAGTTCTGCGATCCACCCGGAACGTTCACGTTGACCTGGGAATACAACGGTGATATCGGCTGGGTGGAGGTTGCGGTGGCGCCCGCCGCGGTCGGTACGGCGCTCATCCTGCGGCACGAGTTCGCCGACACCGGCAAACGTTGGCGGCGATTCGGTGCGGGCGCCGTCGGGGTTTCCTGGGATCTCGCACTGCTCGGTCTGCTCGACCATGTGGCCGGCCGCTGGTGGGGATCGATCGCCGAAGCCGGGGTGTGGTACTCGGGGCCGGAGGGATCGCAGTTCGTCGTCGGGTCCGGGGAACGGTGGTCGTCCGCCGAACTGTCGGCCGGGGTGGATCGCGCCCGGGTGGAAGCCCGGGCCGAGCGGTGCCGGATGATTTACCACGGGCGGCCCGTTGGCGAATGATCCGTTCGCGATACTTGCCGATCCGGTCCGGCGACGAATTCTGGAGCTGTTGGTGGGGGCGGAGCGGCCGGCCGGGGAGCTGGTAAAAGTGATCGGCGACGAGTTCGGGATCGGTCAGCCGGCGGTTTCGATGCAATTGCGGACGTTGCGCGAGGCGGGGTGCTGCCGGGTTCGCGCGGTCGGTTCGACCCGCTGGTACGGCCTCGAATCCGCCGGTCTGCAGGGGGTCGCCCAGTGGTTGGCGGGGTTGTCCGGGGAGCCGAACGGTCAGTCGCAGACCGAGTAGCCGAGTGCTTGCTCTGCGAACCGGCGGATCGTGGCGCGGGCGTCGTCCAACGCGCCGGCATGCCCGGGTCGGGCCCAGCCGGACAGCTGCGCCGTCCCGTCCGATCCGGGAGTCAGGCCGACTTCGGCGAGCAGTTCGCCGGTGGTCGGCTCACACACCGCCCAGGAGAAGTGGGTTTCCGCGGCCCATTCGGTGTGTCGCCGAGCGACGTAGTCGGGGTCGACGATGCCGCCGGCCGCCAGCGCGGTCCGGTCGTCGACCCGGCCGTCGGATCGCAGCGCCCGCAGATACCACCGACCGGCGTTCACTTCGATCGGTTCCATCAGCGGCGACGCTTGCGCAGCGTGGGCAAGGCGGCGAAGAACATCCCGCCGGCCGGGATCAGCAGGAGCCACCACCAACTGCCGGTGGTGGTGGCGACCACGATCGCCACGATCGGCAGCAGGATCGCGACGACAAGCGACCAGTCCCGAGTCGGCCGAGCGGCCGGGGCGGGCGGGGCAACGGTATCCGGCAGATCGACGAAAATCGCGTCGAGCTCGGCCCGACTCGTTGCATCGGTGACCGCAGCGCGGCGTTCGTCCAGTTCCGCGGTGCTCAGTCGGCCGGCTGCGTAGTGGGTGTCCAACGCGGCCGACGCCCGTGCTCGATCGGCCGCGTCGATCCGGGTTTCCGGTCGGTCCGCCACGGCTCCAGCCCTACGGCCGCTCGATCATTTGATCTCGGCGAGCACGGTGCCCTGCGTGATCGCGGCGCCGGGCTCCACGGCGAGACCGGTCACCGTGCCGGCCTTGTGCGCGTTCACCGGGTTTTCCATCTTCATGGCTTCGAGCACCGCGATCAGGTCGCCGGCCTGCACGGCCTGTCCCTCCGCCACGGCGACTTTGACCACCGTGCCCTGCATCGGTGCGGTGACCGCGTCGCCCGAGGCCGCGCCGGCACCGGTGCCGCCACGTTTGCGGGGCTTGGGCTTGCGTCGGACGGTGCCGGAGCCGGTGGACCCGTCGCCCCCGCCGGACAGGTTGAACTGCCCGGGCAGCGAGACCTCGACGCGGCGTCCGCCGACCTCGACCACGACGGTCTGTCGGGGCGCCGGCGCGTCGTCGGCCAACCCGACCGCGCCGGTGTACGGCTCGATCGGGTTCTCCCAATCGGTTTCGATCCAGCGGGTATAGACGTCGAACTTCTCGCCGTCCCCGATGAACGCCGGATTGCGCACGATGTGCCGGTGGAACGGCAGGACCGTCGCCAAACCCTCGACCTGGAACTCGTCGAGCGCGCGCCGCGCTCGCTCCAGCGCCTGGGTGCGGTTCTCGCCGGTGACGATCAGCTTGGCCAGCATGGAATCGAACTGGCCAC
This sequence comes from Skermania piniformis, assembly GCF_019285775.1. Lineage (GTDB taxonomy): Bacteria > Actinomycetota > Actinomycetes > Mycobacteriales > Mycobacteriaceae > Skermania > Skermania pinensis. Next base: position 3,386,808 of record NZ_CP079105.1, on the reverse strand, counting down.
CGATCACGCTGCCGCGGGTGACGCCGGAGTCCACCCGCACGCCCGGGCCGGCGGGCTCGTGATACTCGGTGACCGGACCCGGAGCGGGCAGGAAGCCGCGTCCGGGATCTTCGCCGTTGATCCGGAACTCGATCGAGTGTCCGCGCGGGGTGGGGTCTTCGGTCAGTTCGAGGACTTCGCCGTCGGCGATCCGGAACTGTTGCCGGACGAGGTCGAGCCCGCTGGTCTCCTCGGTGACCGGATGCTCGACCTGCAGCCGGGTGTTGACCTCCAGAAACGACACCGTGTCGCCCTGCACCAGGTACTCCACGGTGCCGGCGCCGTAGTAGCCCGCCTCGCGGCAGATGGCTTTCGCCGACTCGTGGATGCGGCGGCGTTGCTCCTCGGTCAGGAACGGCGCCGGCGCTTCCTCCACCAGCTTCTGGAATCGTCGCTGCAGCGAGCAGTCCCGGGTGCCGGCGACGATCACGTTGCCGTGCTGGTCGGCGATCACCTGTGCTTCGACGTGTCGGGCCTTGTCCAGGTACTGCTCGACGAAGCACTCGCCGCGGCCGAAGGCGGCCGTCGCCTCGCGCACCGCCGACGCGTACAACTCGGGGATCTCGTCGATCGAGTAGGCGACCTTCATTCCGCGCCCGCCGCCGCCGAAAGCGGCTTTGATCGCGACCGGCACGCCGTATTCCTCGGCGAACGCGACGACCTCGTCCGCACTCTGCACCGGGTCCTTGGTGCCGGCCGCCATCGGGGCCTGCGCCCGCTCGGCGATATGCCGGGCGGTCACCTTGTCGCCGAGGTCGCGGATGGCCTGCGGTGACGGCCCGATCCAGATCAGGCCGGCATCGATCACCGCCTGCGCGAAATCGGCGTTCTCGGACAGGAAGCCGTAGCCTGGATGGATCGCGTCCGCGTCCGCCTGGGCCGCCGCCGCCAGAATCTTGTCGAAGACCAGGTAGGACTCCGCCGACGTCTGTCCGCCCAGGGCGAACGCCTCGTCGGCCAACTTCACGAACGGCGCGTCGGCGTCCGGCTCCGCATACACCGCCACGCTGGCCAACCCGGCATCCCGGGCGGCCCGAATCACCCGCACGGCGATCTCACCTCGGTTCGCCACGAGCACCTTCGTGATCTGCGCGCTGGTGTGATTGGGCACCCGGACCTCCTGGGAGCGATCGATCTGGGAGCGATCGATGTTGTCGTCGTCGTGAGTGTAGGCAGTCGTCGTGAGTGTAGGCACCGGTGCCGGGCCGACCGGCGGCGGTATCGAGGTGGTCCGGCCGGTCCCGAGCGACGTCGAGCAAGCGGGCGATCTCGGCCGGCGGTTGCGGCAGCGGCGGTCGAATCAGGTGACTCGGCGGGCCGATTCGACGGCGGGCCGGGGCGCGGAGCCGGGCTGTTCGCCGCGGGCGATCGGCATCCGGACGGCATTGCCCCACTCGGTCCAGGAGCCGTCGTAGTTCCGCACGCCGGGATAGCCGAGCAGGTGGGTCAGGACGAACCAGGTGTGGCTGGACCGCTCGCCGATCCGGCAGTAGGTGACGATCGGCGAACCGGCGAGGTGACCGTAGGTCTCGCGCAGCTGTGCCGCCGGCCGAAACCGGCCGTCGATGCCGATCGCCCGGGCCCAGGGGATGTGCTCCGCGGTGGGGATGTGTCCGCCGCGCAGGGCGCTCTCCATGGGATGGTCCGGCAGGTGGGTGCGCTCGCCGGTGTATTCCGGCCCGGATCGGACATCCACCAGCGCATCGCGGCCGAGCTGGGCCGCCACGTCGTCGCGGAATATCCGCACCGTGGTGTCGTCCCGCTGGACCACCGGGTAGTCGGTGGGCGCGGGTTCGGGAACGTCGAAACTCACGTCGCGGTTCTCGGTGAACCACGCGTCGCGGCCGCCGTCGAGCAGTCGCACGTCGGCGTGGCCGAACAGGGTGAATACCCACAGTGCGTACGCGGCCCACCAGTTGTTCTTGTCGCCGTACAGCACCACGGTGTGCTCGCGGTCGATACCCTTGCGGCGCATCAGCTGGGCGAACCGCTCGCCGTCGAGGTAGTCGCGGGTCACCGGGTCGTTCAGGTCCGACAGCCAATCGATCTTGACAGCGCCGGGGATGTGGCCCACGCCGTAGAGCAGCGCATCCTCGTCCGATTCCACGATTCGAACATCCGGGTGACCGAGGTGGGCGGACAGCCACCCGGTGGAGACCAGTCGGTCGGGTGCGGCGTAATCGGCGAACCGGCGATCCGGGTCCGGATCGACTGACACGGGTCCTCCTCTGGTATTCCCACGCTGACCGAGGTGAAATGTACTCGGTAGTCCATACATTTTCCCGATGCTTCGGGATGCGGGTGGAAACGACGGGCTATCCGCGCAAAGATAAGATGAATGGCCGTTCGGGAAACCGGCGGACGAGCGGAGGGGGTGGTTGGGTGCCCGATTCGTGGCCGCGGCGCCGGCTGCTCGCAATTCTGCGCGGCGCCAGCGAACCGCTCGATGCCCAGGAGTTGGCGCGGATGACCGGCCAGCACGTCACCACGGTGCGCTTCCATCTCGATGTGCTCACCCGCGAGTCGCTGGTCCGGCAGGTCCAGCAGCCGCCACGAGGTCGCGGGCGGCCGCGAATCGGCTACTGCGCGGTGCAACGTTCGGTCGGCTATCAGGAGCTGGCGCACGTCCTGGCCGACCAGTTGGGTCATGACCCGCGGTACTCGCACGACGCCGCGGTGGACGCCGGCCGGGCGTGGGGGGCTCGGCTGGCCGCCGGCGAACCGCCACCGCGGACGGTGGTCGAAGCGCGGGAGGCGGTGCTTGCGATCATGTCCGAGCTGGGTTTCGGGCCGGAGCGAGAGGTGCCCGAGCGCGAGTCCGACGAGATCTCCGATCAGGCGTGTGTCCGGCTGACCGCGTGCCCGTTACGCGACCTGGCGCGCACCCATTCCGAAGTGGTGTGCGGGGTTCATCTGGGCATGCTGCGCGGGCTGATCGAACAGCATGCGGCGGGTCGGACCGGATTGACGGTCGACCTGCAACCCTTCTGGGAACCGGACGCTTGTGCGATCCGGATCGGCGTGGCACGGCAGGCTCGGGTGGATCCGTCGATCGGCCGCGGATCGGTCGTGCGGGACGTGAGCATCGGTCGAGACGACGCAGATCTGGTGTCGGCAGAACGGAGTTTCACCGATCCGGCCACAGCTGGGTGAGGTCGGTCCCGACCTCGCGCAGCAATCGCCGCAGGAGCGGTAGCCCGATCCCGATCACGCTGGACGGGTCGCCGTCGATGCCGTCGACGAACCAGCCGCCCAGTCCGTCCAGGGTGAATGCGCCGGCCACGCTCAACGGCTCCCCGCTGGCCAGGTAACTTTCCAACTCGGCCGGATCCGGTCGGCCGAAATGCACCGTCGTACGGCTACAGCCGAACGCGGCGGCGACCACCCGGGCATCGCGCATCCGCAGCACGCAATGTCCGGTGAGCAACTCCCCGCTTCGGCCTGCCTGCTGCTGCCAGCGTTCCCGGGCCACGGCGACCGTGTGCGGTTTTCCCTGCAGCCGACCGGCGATCCAGAGCATCGAGTCGCACCCGACCACCACGCCGTCGAATGCCTCGGCGCTGTCCAGCCAGCACACTCCGGTACTGCCGGCGGTCAGCTCCGCGGCAACGGCGGCCGCCTTCGCTCGGGCCAGCTCCACCACGACGGTGTCCGGCGGGCTGTCCGGCGGCAGGGCAGCTGCCACCGCATCCTCGTCCACCCGGGAAACCCGAACCACCGGCTGCACCCCCGCGGCCTGCAAGACCGCCAGCCGGGCCGGCGACGCAGACGCCAGGATCAGCCGGGTCATCCGCCCCCGAAACCCGACGCGACGAACGACAGTGAGGAGAACGCCGAGTAGGAGTTCGGGGCGAACGGTTGTGCTCCGCGATGCAACGCGGTCGGCGGGCCCCAAAGTTCCGGCGGTCGCCGGTCGGGGGGCGCCGGAGCCGCGCTCGCGGCAGCCGCCTGCAAGGCGACGACGATCGCGGCGATCTCGCCGTCGGTGGGGTTGCCACGAAGTACGGCGACGACCGGTTGCTCGGCGTCGCGGCCGGATTCGGGTGTGCTCACGACTGGTCGGTTCCTCCCTCGCGGGATCGGGGCGGCAGACATCGGTACGGCCATGGGGCCGAGCGGGGTTCGGGTCCGGCTGGACTCGCGCTCAGAGCGGAATGTTGCCGTGCTTCTTCGGCGGCATCGAAACCATCTTGCGTTCCAGCAGGCGCAGCGCCGTGACGATCTGACCGCGGGTGTGCGAGGGCGGAATGACGGCGTCCACGTACCCGCGCTCGGCGGCGATGTACGGGTTGACCAGGGTGTCCTCGTACTCGTTCTGAAATTCTCGGCGCAGCGCTTCGACATCGTCACCGCGTTGCGTGGCCTCGGCCAGTTGCTTGCGATAGACGAAGCCGACGGCACCGGAGGCGCCCATCACCGCTATCTGCGCGGTCGGCCACGCCAGGTTCACATCGGCGCCGAGGTGCTTGGAGCCCATCACGTCGTAGGCGCCGCCGTAGGCCTTTCGGGTGATCACGGTGATCTTGCCGACCGTGGCCTCGCCGTACGCGTAGAGCAGCTTCGCGCCGCGCCGGATGATGCCGTTGTATTCCTGGCTGGTGCCGGGCAGGAATCCGGGAACGTCGACCAGGGTGATGATCGGTACGTTGAACGCGTCGCAGGTCCGGACGAAGCGGGCAGCCTTCTCCGAGGCATCGATGTCCAGACAGCCGGCGAACCGGGTGGGCTGGTTCGCCACGATGCCGACCGACCGGCCGTCGATCCGGCCGAACCCGACGATGATGTTCATCGCCCGCTCGGCCTGCACCTCCAGGAACTCGTCGTCGTCGAGCAGCCGTCGGATCACTTCGTGCATGTCGTACGGCTGATTCGGCGAGTCCGGGACGATCGTGTCCAGCTCGCGGTCCTCGTCGGTCAGCGAGTCCTCGATCGAGCCGGCGATCGGGTCGCTGGGTTCGGTCCGGGGCGGCTCCGCCCGGTTGTTGCTGGGGAGATAACTCAGCAGGTCTCGGACATAGTCGAGGGCATCCTGTTCGCCCGACGCGACGTAGTGCGCGACCCCGGAGCGGACCATGTGCGTGTGCGCGCCGCCCAGATCCTCCATCGTAACGTCTTCACCGGTCACCGTCTTGATCACGTCGGGCCCGGTGATGAACATCTGGCTGGTCTGGTCGACCATGATCACGAAGTCGGTCAGGGCGGGCGAGTAGACGTGCCCGCCGGCCGCCGCGCCCAGAACCACCGAGATCTGCGGGATGACCCCGGATGCCTGGATGTTGCGCTGGAAGATCTCGCCGTACAGGCCGAGGGAGACCACACCCTCCTGGATGCGCGCGCCGGCTCCGTCGTTGATCCCGATCAGCGGCCGGCCGGTTTTCACCGCCAGCTCCATCACCTTGACGATCTTCTCGCCGTAGACCTCGCCGAGGCTGCCGCCGAACACCGTCGAGTCCTGGCTGAACACGCACACGTCGCGGCCGTCGACCGTCCCGTAACCGGCCACCACGCCGTCGCCCAGCGGGCGGTTGTCGGCGAGCCCGAAATTGACGCTCCGATGCCGGGCCAGGGCGTCCAGCTCCACGAACGAACCTTCGTCGAGCAGCGCGAGAATGCGCTCGCGCGCGGTCAGCTTGCCCTTGGCGTGCACCTTGTCGACCGACTTCTCGCCCATCGGGTGGCGGGCTTCGTCGAGCCGGCGGGTGAGCTCGGCAAGCTTGCCCGCCGTGGTGTGGATGTCCGGCGTCGTGGTGTCGGGCCCGGATTCGACGGTGGTCATTCTCGGAGCTTAGCGGCCACCTGGGCGACCGCCGCGGGCGGAGGGAATCACCCGGAACGTAGAGTCGACCGGGGGGAGGGCGTGACAGACGCGCATGATAAGCGCGGAACGGGGATCGTGATGAGCGAGGGGTGGCTGGTCGTAGAGACCCTGGACGGCGCTGCGCGGGCAAGTGTCGTCGCCGACGGAGCCCGGCGTAAGGACTGGTCGAGCCCGCTGCGCGCCCGGCCCGGCACGATGGTCGGCGCGGCGATTCAGGCCGTCGTCGGGCGGTGCTGCGTGAGTCGCACCGCGGTACACCGGACGGTTCCGGCTCGGCGTGGCGCCGCAGAGCTGACGATCATCGGCCGTCCGGTCGTGGGAGCGCACGGGGTGGTGCATGCCGTGCAGGTGTGGACCGGTCCGACCGGCGTGCCCGTGCCGGCGCCGCGACATGTCGCCGGCTGGGCCTGGGACTGCGATCGGAGCTTCGCGATTCTGGGCCCGAACGTCGAGGAATGGTTCCACGGTACGGCCGCCGACCCGACTCGGCGGATTCAGATGGCCACCGAGAACTTCCACCACATCGAGCGGATCGACGACATCGACGGTTACCTCGCGGTGCTCGCCGGCGCGGCGACTCGCTGGCAAGGCATGGTGACCGTCGTCGGCGAGGACGGCGACCGGCGCGAAGCGCACACCGCGGTCCGCCGGATCGAGGGTCCCGAGCCGCTCGTGCGCGGACTGTTCCACGACGTCACCGACGTAACCCCGGCCGACCCGATGCCGATGCCGGCGGCAGCTCGGCTACTCGCCGGTCAGCTCGACCGCGGCAGCGGCTGGGTATTCGTGCCCAACGGTGTGGTCTACGACTGGATCACCCCGCCGTTACCGCCGCTGGACGGCTGGCAACAGCACCTGCCGGAGTTCCGCGACCGCGCACCCTACGACCTGGCCATCGCGCAGATCGGGGCCGGGGCCGAGCACACCGCCTGTACGGTGTCGTTGCGGTTCCCGGACGGCGACTGGATCGATACCGATACCGATATCTTCGGCCTGGCCCACGGTCGGATCCGGCACGGGCTCATCCAGGTCCGGCAGCGGACGCCCTGACGCCGCGTGGATCGCCCGCACGGCGTCGCTATCGTTGGCCGATGACCACCCTCCCCGATCGTCGACCGTTGGTTGCGGATGTGCTGCGCGCGGGTCTCGATCGCGCGGCCGACTTCTATTCCGCCGTCGAAGTGACCGCCCGGACCGGTTCGACCAACGCCGACCTGCTCGCCCGCGCCGGCGATCCGGCCGCCGATCGCACCGTGCTGATCGCGGACTGTCAGGATCACGGCCGGGGCCGGCATTCCCGAAGCTGGCAGGCGCCACCACGGTCGCAGGTGGCGCTGTCGGTGCTGCTTCGGCTGCCCGGCGCCGAACCGGCCCGGTTGGGCTGGTTGCCGCTGCTCACCGGGGTCGCGGTGGTCGATGCGTTGCGCCGGGTGGCGGGGGTGCCGGCCGGGCTGAAATGGCCGAACGACGTGTTGATCGGCGAACGTAAGGTCGCCGGAATTCTCGCCGAGGTCGGCGCGACCGGACCGGTTCCGGTGGTCGTGGTCGGGGTCGGCATCAACGTCGACCTGACCTCCGACGAGCTGCCGGTGCCGCACGCGACGTCGCTGGCGTTGGCCGGCGCACGGACCACCGACCGCAATGTCGTCGCCCAGGCGGTGTTGGCCGAGCTGGCCGATCGGATCACGGACTGGCAACGGGACGGCTGGGCCGTGGCCGATCCGGCCGCAGCGTATCGGGAGCGCTGCGTGACGCTCGGCACCCCGGTCCGGGCGGAACTACCCGGCGGCACGACCATCACCGGAATCGCCGACGACGTCGACCGGAACGGGCGGCTGTTGATCGACGGCACCGCGGTCTCGGCCGCGGACGTCACTCATCTGCGGGCGCAGTAGCGCCCGAGTCCGCAAGGTACGGTCGGATCATGGGGTATCCGGACGAAGTGCTCGCCGACAACGAGCAGCTGTTGCTCTACCGGCACCCGCACTGGAAGATGCTGATCGCGCCGGCGTTCGCCTTCGTGCTGGCCGGCGCGCTCGCCGGGTTCGGTGCCGGGGTGGCGCAGGCCCGGCTGGAGGGCAACACCCGGACGGCGGTGCTGGTGGCGATCGCCGCGCTCTGGCTGCTGGTGCTGATCTTCCAATGCTTGCTACCACTGCTGTACTGGCGCACCAGCCACTTCATCGTGACCGATCGGCGCGTGCTGAGCCGGCGTGGTTTGATCACCCACACCGGTATCGACATTCCGCTGAGCCGGATCTCCAACGTGCAGTTTCGCAACGGCCCGATCGACCGGATCTTCGGTACCGGCACGCTGATCGTCGGGTCGGCATCGGAAGATCTGCTGGAGTTCGCCGACATTCCCCAGGTGGAGAAGGTGCACGCGCTGCTGTATCAGGAGGTGGAGTCGGCCCGAGAACGCGGGTGATCAGCGGTGACCCGACGTAGGCTGGTCGGCATGACGGGTTCGCCAGGATGACGGTGGTACTGCTCGCCGAGGACGACGAGGCGATCGCGGCACCGCTGTCCCGGGCGCTCGGCCGGGAAGGCTACGCGGTCACCGTGGAGCGGTCCGGCCCGGTGGTGCTGGAGCAGGCGTTGGCCGGCGAGCACGATCTGCTCATCCTGGATCTGGGTCTGCCCGGAATGGACGGGCTCGAGGTGTGTCGGCAGGTTCGGGCGGCCGGTTCCGACCTCGCGGTGTTGATGCTCACCGCGCGCACCGACGAGGTGGATTTCGTGGTCGGCCTGGACGCCGGGGCGGACGACTACGTGGGTAAGCCGTTCCGGCTGGCCGAGCTGATGGCGCGGGTCCGGGCATTGCTGCGTCGCAGTGCCACCGGCGAGGACGGCGTGGTCGAGGTACGCGGTATCCGGCTGGAGCCCGCGGCGCGTCGCGTGTTGCTGAACGGTACCGAGATCGGTCTGGCCAACAAGGAGTACGAGCTGCTCAAGGTGCTCATCGATCGGGCCGGGCAGGTGGTGCCACGGGAGACCATCCTGCGCGAAGTATGGGGGGACGCCGAGCTGCGTGGTTCGAAGACGCTCGACATGCACATGTCCTGGCTGCGCCGCAAGATCGGCGACGAGGGGCCGGTTGCGGAGCGGCGGATCGCGACCATCCGAGGCGTCGGGTTCCGGTTGAACACCGACTGATGAACACCGACTGATCGGCGGACCGAGCGGTGCGTCGCCGGATTCTGCTGGCCATCCTCGCCGTGGTGGTGCTGACCGCGCTGGTCCTCGGCCTGCCGCTCACCTACACCGCCTGGTTGTGGGTCGAGGACATCACCCGTAACGGTCTGCAGGATCGGCTGAATCGGATCGCGGTCGAGGTGGTAGCGCAAGAGGGACAGCGCGGCATCGTCGAGGGGCCGCTCGACGTCCGGGCGATCCAACCGCTGATCCCGGACGGCGGTCGGCTCACCGTGGTGTACCCGACGCCGCTGGACAACGCGTCCCGGCTCGATATCGGTGCCCCGCCGATCGGTCCGTCGCTCGCCGAGTCGCTGTCCATGGGAACGTCGGGGTCGCTGCGGATCGAGGTGTCGTCGGCCGATATGCGGCGGCTGCAGCGCCAGGCCGTCGGTGCGGTCGGGCTGGTTGTGCTGGGTTCGATCGCGGCCGGTGCCGGCGTCGGCGTGCTCACCGCCCGCCGGCTCGCCGACCCGCTACGTGATGTGGCTGCCCGCGCCGCGCGGCTCGCGCTGGGCGATTTCCGGCCGGACCCGCGGCGGCACGGAATCGCCGAGCTCGACCGGGTATCCGATGTGCTGGATTCGGCCACGGTGGAGATCGCCGGCCGGTTGCAGCGCGAGCACTCGTTGGCGGCCGACGTATCGCATCAGCTGCGGAGCCGACTGACCGCGGTGCGGTTGCACCTGGACGAGCTGTCGGTGCACCCCGACCCGGCCGTGGTCGGCGAGGCCGAGCAGGCCATGGCCCAGGTGGATCGGCTGACCACAGCGATCGACGACCTGGTCCGGGCATCCCGGACCGACGGGGCGGCGGCCCGGACTCCGGTGGCGGTGCTGGCGGAACTGACCGGGGTGGTCGGGGAATGGGAACCGGCGTTCGCCGACGCGGGCCGGGCGTTGCGGCTGGCCGGCGATCCGGAACTGCGTGCTCCGGTCACCGGTACCCGGTTGCGTGAGGCGGTGTCGGTGCTGATCGACAACGCGCTCGGGCACGGCGACGGTGCCTGCACGGTGACCGTGCGCCCGATCCGCGGCGAGCGGGGCACGGTCTGTGTGGAGGTGCGCGACGAAGGCGGGGGAATCAGCGACGAGCTCGCCCCCCACGTGTTCGATCGGGGCTTCTCGGCGGCCGGCTCCACCGGGGTCGGGCTGGCGCTCGCCCGGGCCCTGGTCGAGGCCGACGGCGGCCGGCTGGAACTGCAGCGTCGCCGGCCGGCGGTGTTCACGTTGTTTCTGCGCACCGTGCCGGAGTTCGTCCGGGCGCCGGCCGAGGAACCGCGATAGCGGTTGCCGCGACCGGCCGGTCGGTCGGGACCGCGGGTCAACCGTGCCGGATCGGGTGATCCGCGTCGGCGTACTCGGAGAATCGGTCCGGTTGGCGGGCGAACTCCTCCGGGAAAACCCAGCGCCGCATCGCCCAGAATCGGAAGGTCATCTGCAGCAGGTTTCCGATCACGTATGCGCTGATGAAGTCCGCGATGTTCTCGGTCGTCAGGCTGACGTTCGGCACCCGCAGGTCGAAGGCATAGCTGGAGATGTAGAGCGGGATGAAGCTGAGCACCACGCCCACTGCGCTGACCGCGAAGAAGAGCAGGGCCTCGTGCGAGCGATCCCGGCCGCCGCGAGTCCGGAACGACCACTCCCGATTCAGGATGTAGGACGCGATCACCGCCACCACACCAGATATGATCTTGGCGGTGACCGGTTTGCTCTCCAGCACACTCAGCTTCAGCGCGTAGAAGATCACCGAGTCGATCACGAACGTGGTTCCGCCGACGATGGCGAACTTGATCAGCTCGCGATTTCGGATGGCGATACCGCGGAACGGCTGCGGGATCAGACCCACCACGTCGTCGAGGAATGGCACAAGCCCCGAGTCTACGTCTTCCGGACCCGGCGGCGTTCCCGGCTGTGTCCGCCGAACGCGGGGGCGGCGGGCCATGACACGATGACACCCGTGACGGCTGCCTCTCCGCCTTCGAGCGCGTCGGCCACCGGCCGGCCGGGCGCGCATTCCCCGGTCGCCCTGCCGACCGTGACGATGGTCGGCGGCGGTCAGCTGGCCCGGATGACACATCAGGCGGCGATCGCCCTCGGACAGCGGTTGCGGGTGTTGGCGCAACATCCGGACGATCCGGCCGCCCAGGTGAGCCCGGACGTGGTGCTCGGTTCCCACACCGACCTCGATGCGCTGCGCACGGCTGCGGTCGGCGCCGGCGCGCTCACCTTCGACCACGAGCACGTCCCGACCGAACACCTCGAGGTGCTCGTCGCCGAGGGCGTCAATGTGGCGCCGCCGCCACACGCCCTGGTACTCGCACAGGACAAGCTCGCCATGCGGTTACGGCTCGCCGAGCTGGGCGTGCCGGTGCCCCGGTTCGCGGCGGTGCGCACCGCGGCGGAGGTGCGGGCGTTCGGTGCGCCGCTGGTGCTCAAGATGATCCGGGGCGGCTACGACGGGCGCGGGGTGTGGTCGGCCGACGACCTCGACACTGCGCTGACGGTGGCCGAACCGCTGTTCGCCGCGGGGACGACGCTGCTGGCCGAGGCCAAGGTGCCGTTTCGGCGGGAGCTGGCGGCCGTGGTGGCCCGGTCGCCGTACGGCCAGGGCGCGGCCTGGCCGGTGGTCGAGTCGGTGCAGCGGGCCGGGCAGTGCGCGGTGGTGATCGCCCCGGCGCCGGGCCTGACCGAGGAGCTCGCCACGGCGGCCGAGGAGTTGGCGTTGCGGTTGGCGGCCGAGCTCGGGGTGGTCGGGGTGCTTGCGGTCGAGTTGTTCGAGGTCGCCCCGGATCCGGACGCCCCCGGCGGGTTGCTGGTCAACGAGTTGGCGATGCGTCCGCACAACTCCGGGCACTGGGGCATGGACGGCGCGGTCACCGGCCAGTTCGAACAGCATCTGCGGGCGGTTCTGGACTATCCGCTGGGCGACACCACCCCGCTCGCGCCGGTCACCGTGATGGCGAATATTCTCGGCGCCCCGCAGGCGCCGGCGATGTCGCTGGACGAACGGCTGCACCACCTGTTCGCGCGGATGCCGGAGGCCAAGGTGCATCTCTACGGGAAGGCCGAGCGCCCGTCCCGCAAGATCGGACACGTGAACGTGCTCGGCGACGACGTCGCCGACGTGCGGGAGCGCGCCGAGCGCGCGGCGCACTGGATGGCGCACGCCCGATGGCTCGACGGATGGGACGGGGGAAACGGTCATGGCTGATCCGTCGGTCGGGCTGATCATGGGGAGCGACTCGGACTGGCCGACGATGTCGGCGGCCGCGGAGGCGCTGGCCGAGTTCGAGATCCGGTTCGAGGTCGGGGTGGTCTCGGCGCACCGCACGCCACAGCGCATGCTCGACTACGCCGCGGGCGCGGCCGGGCGGGGGCTGAAAGTGATCATCGCCGGCGCCGGGGGAGCAGCCCATCTGCCCGGCATGGTCGCGGCGATCACCCCGTTGCCGGTGATCGGCGTGCCGGTGCCGCTGAAGTACCTGGACGGGATGGACTCGCTGTTGTCGATCGTGCAGATGCCGGCCGGGGTACCGGTTGCCACGGTGTCGATCGGCGGCGCCCGCAATGCCGGCCTGCTCGCCGCCCGCATTCTCGGGTCGGCGGACCCGGAGTTGCAGGAGCGGATGGTGCGGTTCCAGACCGGGCTGCAGTCGCTGGTCCTGGCCAAGGAGGACGCGCTTCGGCGCCGATTGTCGGGCGATACCGTGGGGTGATGCCCACCGACGACACCGACTACCGGTTGAACGTGGTCGACGCAGCTTTGCAGCTGTTCGCCGAGCAGGGCTACGAATCGACCTCCGTGGATGCGATCGCCGCGGCTGCGGGCATCTCGCGGCGCACCCTGTTCCGCCAGTTCCGGTCCAAAGACGATGTGGTCTTCGCCGATCTGGAGATCCTGCTCGGCCGGACCCGGGACTACCTGCACGACGACGAGCACGCCGACCCGTGGTTGGCGATCTGTGCTGCGGCGATGCTGGTGTACCGCGGTTACACGGCCGAGGCGGAGCGGGCCCGGCAGCGCTATCAGGTGGTGCGGACCGTGCCGGTGCTGCGCGAACGCGAGATCGTGATGGTCCGCCGGTACGAGCGGCTGTTCGTCGAGTATCTTCGGTCCCGGCTGCCGGAGACTCCCGGACTGGACCGGGTACGGTTCGCGGCAGCGGTCGTGACCACGCACAACTATCTGCTCGGCCGGATGCTGCGGGGCTACCCCAGCGATGCCGAGCAGGTATGGACCGCACTGGTGGCGATTCGCGACGAGCGGACCGGAACTCACCCGTCCGACGAGGTCGTCGTGGCTGTTTTCCCCCGCGGAACGCGGGTGGGTGAGCTGGTCCGGACTTTGCAAAATAGACTCGGTGACGGTCTCTGACCAGCGAATGCGGGACCTGCTAGGCTGACACCGAGTGTCAGTGCACGTCCTAGTAAATGGGCCTCAGGCCGATAGTTTCGACCGAGCTGTACCCCGGCTCCGGGAAGTTCGCGACACCGAGTGCCATCTATTTTCTTGGTGAGGAGATGAACGGACATGGCTGGTAATCCCGACTTCGACCTGTTCTCGCTCGGCGAGATCCACGACGAACTTCGCTCGGCGATCCGGGCGTTGGCGGAGAAGGAGATCGCCCCGTACGCGAAGGAGGTCGACGAGAAGCCGCGATTCCCCGAGGAAGCGCTTGCCGTGCTGAACGCCTCCGGATTCAACGCGGTGCACGTGCCGGACGAGTACGGCGGCCAGGGCGCCGATTCGGTCGCGACCTGCATCGTGATCGAGGAGGTGGCGCGGGTCTGCGGCTCGTCGTCGCTGATTCCGGCGGTGAACAAGCTGGGCACGATGGGCTTGATCCTGGCCGGCTCGGACGAGCTCAAGCAGCAGGTGCTGCCGGACATCGTTGCCGGCCGGATGGCCTCGTACGCGCTGTCCGAGCGGGAGGCCGGCTCGGACGCGGCGAGCATGCGCACCCGGGCCCGGCGGGACGGCGACGATTGGATCATCAACGGCAGCAAGTGCTGGATCACCAACGGCGGCCACTCCGAGTGGTACACCGTGATGGCGGTGACCGACCCGGAGCGGGGCGCCAACGGCATCTCCGCGTTCATGGTGCGGGCCGACGACGAGGGCTTCTCGGTGACCGGCTACGAGCACAAGCTCGGCATCAAGGGCTCGCCCACCGCGGAACTCGCGTTCGAGAACTGCCGGGTACCGGGCGACCGGATCATCGGCGAGCCGGGCACGGGATTCAAGACCGCGCTGCGCACGCTCGACCACACCCGGCCGACGATCGGTGCGCAGGCGGTCGGACTCGCGCAGGGCGCGCTGGACGCAGCGGTGGCATATACCAAGGATCGCAAGCAGTTCGGCCGGCCGGTTGCCGACAACCAGGGCGTGCAGTTCATGCTCGCCGACATGGCGATGAAGATCGAGGCCGCTCGACTGATGGTGTACACCTCGGCGGCGCGGGCCGAGCGGGGTGAGGCGAACCTGGGCTTCATCTCGGCCGCCGCGAAGTGTTTCGCGTCGGACGTGGCGATGGAGGTCACCACCGATGCCGTCCAACTGTTCGGTGGCGCCGGCTACACCACCGATTTCCCGGTCGAGCGGATGATGCGCGACGCCAAGATCACTCAGATCTACGAGGGCACCAACCAGATTCAGCGTGTGGTGATGTCGCGGGCATTGCTCAAGGTGTAGTTCGCCGAGGGTGATCGCCGGGCGGGTTCAGGCTGGTGGAGCAGTGAAGTGGTGAAGCGGCTGTACCGAGCCGGGCGCGGAAGCTGGCAGTCGATGCTGGTCACCGTGCTCGCGCTCGGCTGGGCCCGGTTGTGGCGAGCCGAGATTCGGTTCCACGAGCACTTCGACATCTACGTCTGCGCCGGCATGCGGGGCGGATTCGCCCGGGGCGGTACCACGGTCGGAGGTGCGTATCTCACCCGGAACCTGACCTGGTTCCGGACGCTGCGGCACGAGTCGGTCCATGCCGATCAGTGGGCGCGGTACGGCCTGACGTTCATCCCGCGATACCTCCTGGAGGAATCGCGGCATCCGGGCGCGGGCAATCGATTCGAGATCGCGGCCGGGCTGGCCGACGGCGGGTACTCCGTCGAGCGGCCCGGCCCCGACTCGGCGGTCAGCGGCACAACGTGATGCGTTCGCTCCCGATCCGGCGCTGCTGCGCGGCCGGATCGGGATTGCTCACCTGAACCAGGGACGCCCCGGCGGCCAGCACGGCGACGAACCCGTCGATCAGCGCGGCCGCCGAATCCCATTCGGCGGTGGACAACACCCGATCGTCCGGACCGATCCCGAGCGCCGCGGCCGTGGCACGAGCCCGGTCGAGGACGGTGCCGACCGCCGCGCCGGCCAGCGCGGCACCCGCGCCGCTCGGGGTGAACCGGTCGCCGTGTACCCGCACCGCGGTGGCGAAGTCGGTGACGCCCGCCGGCAGGTCGCGGACCGATCCGCCCAGGGCGTCCAGCGACAGGACGGCGACTTCGGGGGTATCGGCCACCTCCGGCAGGCGGTCGGCGGCGACGAACGCCGCCTCGACGTCCGGGTCGGGTTCCAGGGTCACCTCGGCGCCCGCCCACCACGCGCCGAGCAGTACCGCCGTGGTCTGCCAGTGCGCGGGGAGCAGGACGGCCAGCCGGGCGCCCGGCGCCAGGCCGAACTCGTCCCGGATCAGGTTGGCGGTCTTCGCCGCCCAGTTCGCCAGAGTCACGGCCGACAGTTCGATCCGGGCGCCGGTGCCGTCGTCGTACCAGGTCACCCGGGGGCCGGCCGGGTTGCGCGCGAGGATGGGATCGAGCAGTTCGCCGGTCAGGGTCAGTTCACGCATTTCGGTCCGTTCCGGCCGGCGTCGATCGGCGGTGCCGGGGGGATCGGCGTCGCACTGGTACCGGCCGAGGCGCCGTCGGTGTCCTGATCCGGGTCGGTGTACTGATCCGATCCCGGTCCGGCGTAGTCGGGCCCGAGCACGACCCGCACCCGGTCGTCGGGCAGCGACTCGTCGGTCACCCGATCCGGTCCGCCGAGTGTCTTCGCGACCGCCTGCACCAGGTCGTTGTCGGTGTCGCGGGCGTAGAGCTTGGTTTCGGTCGAGGTGCCGCCGTAGTTGCTCACCGCGCCCCGGCCGAACCCGGCGTCGATCAACGCGGTCGACACCCGCCCGGCCAGTCCCTCCACGCCGGCGCCGTTCGACACGTCCACCTTCATCGACGACTTGTCCGGGGTGCTGCGCGCCGCCGCCGTTCCGGAGACGACGCTGCCGATGTAGGCGCGGACAGCGGACGGGTCGACCAACACCACCGACTCACCGTAGTCGGTGGTGCCGTTCAGATCGGCGACCGGGATCGTCTCGAATTTCACCGCACCGCCCGCGAGGTCACTCAACTGCTCGACGAATTTCACGACGTCCCAATTGGCGTCGAGTACCACCGACCGGGTCACCGCGTCCGAGAGCGACTGCAGCTTGGCCGGGTTGGTCAGCGTCTTCGCCGAGAGGACCTGGTGTACCAGCGACGCCATGAACACCTGTTGCCGGACGATCCGGTCGATGTCGCCGCGCGGCAGGTCGTGCCGTTGCCGGACGAAGCTGAGCGCCTGCGCACCGTCGAGCCGCTGCTCCCCGGCGGGAAAGTTTGCGCCCGACATCCATTCGTCGACCGGCTCGTTCAGGCAGACGTCCACGCCGCCGACCGTGTCGGTGAGCAACGCGAAGCCGAGTAGTCCGACCTCCGCGTAATGGTCCACGGTGATCCCGGTGAGTTGTGCCACCGTCTTGATCAGCGCTTGCCGGCCGGCTTGTTCGGTGGCCCTGGCGATCTCGGTCTCGTCGGTGTCGCCGGCGTCGATCAACCGCTGGCGGGTTTCGGCCATGGTGGCGCCGTAGGCGGCATTGATCTTCGATTTGCCGATACCGGGCACGTCGACGTAGGAGTCACGGGGGATCGAGATCGCGGTCGCCGACGAGCCGTCGTTCGGCACCCGGACCAGGACGATCGTGTCGGTGTTGGTGGTCACGTCGGGACCGACGCGCAGCGCGGCCAGTTCGTCGTCGGACAGCGGATTGCCGTGCGCGTCGGTCCGGCTGTCCGTGCCGACCAGCAGGATGTCGACCGCGCCGTCCTGTCCCCCGCCGAGGCCGAGCCCGTCGAGTCGCTCCAGGCCGGTCGTCAACGCGTCGACGCTGTACCAGGCGAAGCCGGTGCCGAGCAGGACCAGGGCGGACAAGGTGGCAGCCACGACACGCCCGAAGAACGGAACCGAGCTGTTGTGTCGAGTTCGTCGCCGAGGTCGGGGTCGCGCCACTGTCACACCTTTCTTCGCTCGATCAACTGCCCGTTCTACGTGGAGCTTTCCGACGACATCGTCGCGGTCGGCGAGATTCGCCGATCCGCTCCAGGCTACTGGCAGCCACGGCGCAAGCGAGGTAACCCGGGACCCTGCGGCATGCCAGACTCACCGCATGGCTCGCATCCTCGTCACCGGCGCCGGTGGTCAGCTCGGCAGCCGTCTCGTCGCTCGGATACCCGATTCGATCGGATTCACCTCGACCGAGCTCGACATCACCGATCCGGCCGCGGTCGGCGCGGCGGTCGGTCCCGGTGACCTCGTGCTCAACTGCGCCGCCTACACCGCGGTCGATCAGGCCGAGACCGACCGCGCGGCCGCGTTCCGGGTGAATGCGGACGGTCCCCGCCGCCTCGCCGAGGCATGTGCCGAGGTCGGTGCGCGGCTGATCCACGTCTCCACCGACTACGTCTTCGCCGGCACCGGGACCGAACCGTACGAGGTCACCGCGCCCACCGCGCCGCGCACCGTGTACGGCCGATCGAAGCTGGCCGGCGAACAGGCCGTCGCCGAGGTACTGCCGAGTGCGACGGTGGTGCGGACCGCGTGGGTGTATTCCGGCGCGGGCGCCGACTTCGTCGCGACCATGCGGCGGTTGGAGGCGCAGCGGGAGACCCTCGACGTGGTCGACGATCAGATCGGCTCGCCGACCCTGGCCGCCGATCTCGCCGCCGGCCTGGCCGAGCTGGCGGCCCTGCCCGATCCACCGCCGATGCTGCACTTTACCAACGCCGGTCAGGCGAGTTGGTACGAGCTGGCCCGCGCCGTGTTCGCCGGAATCGGTGCGGACCCGGACCGGATCCGTCCCTGCACCAGTGCCCAATTTCCCCGTCCTGCAAGGCGACCCGCGTACTCGGTATTGTCCGGACGGGCTTGGCTGGCCGCCGGGTTGCGCGCGCCGCGGCCGTGGCGCGACGCCCTGGAAACGGCACTGGTCTGACCGGGTGGATACCCTGACCGGCGTGACTGCGCGATCGGGTCCCTCCACGCAACCGCAACCGGATCCCGAACCGGTGCGGCTCACCGTGGTGACGGTGACCTATTCGCCGGGCGAGCATCTGCGCCGGTTCATGGCGACCTTGGACCTGGCCACCGACCGGCGGCCGCCGGTGATCCTCGCCGACAACGGATCGGTCGACGGTGTGCCGGAGGAGGTCGCGGCCGCCGATCCGGCGGTGCGGCTGTTGCGTACCGGCGCCAACATCGGTTACGGCGGTGCGGTGAACCGGGCGGTCGCCACGATCGATCCGGCGGTCGAGTTCGTCGTGGTCGCCAATCCGGACGTGCAGTGGGGCCCGAAATCGATCGATCTGTTGCTGGATGCGGCCGAACGGTGGCCGCAGGCCGGCTCACTCGGTCCGATGATCCGGGAGCCGGACGGCACGCGCTATCCGTCGGCGCGCGAGGTACCGGGCCTGGTCGGTGGGTTCGGGCACGCGACGCTCGGGCGGGTGTGGCCGGGCAACCCGTGGACGCGTCGGTACCGGCAGGAGAACGAGGCGGTGGTGGAGCGGCCGGTGGGCTGGCTTTCGGGTTCGTGTCTGTTGCTGCGCCGCAGCGCATTCGATTCCGTGGACGGCTTCGACGCGCGCTACTTCATGTACATGGAGGACGTCGACCTGGGCGACCGGTTGAGTGCGGCCGGCTGGCAGAACGTGTACGTGCCGACTGCCGAGGTGGTGCATGCCAAGGGGCACTCGGCCGGTCGGCATCCCGAACTGATGTTGCCCGCGCACCACGACAGTGCCTACCGGTTCCAGGCGGACCGGCATCCGCGGGTCTGGCAGGCGCCCTTGCGAGTTGCCCTGCGCGCCGGGCTTGCGGTGCGTTCGCGGCTCGCGGTTCGATCTGCGCTGAAGTCCCGAGACAGCTGACGTAAAGCGATCTCACAAGCAGCGGTCCGACGGGGTGCGGGTCGCGGAAAGGCGTTACCTATGCCGGACAACGCGGACATCGACGCCGTCGTCCTCGTCGGTGGGCAGGGCACGCGATTGCGGCCGTTGACCTTGTCGGCACCGAAACCGATGTTGCCGACCGCGGGGCTGCCGTTTCTGACCCACCTGCTGGCCCGCATCGCCGCGGCCGGGATCGGGCATGTGGTGCTCGGCACGTCGTTCAAGTCCGAAGTCTTCGCCGACTATTTCGGCACCGGAGCCGATCTCGGGCTGGAGATCGAATACGTGACCGAGGCGGAGCCGCTCGGCACCGGCGGAGGCATCCGCAACGTGCTGTCGAAGCTCCGCTCGGACACCGTCATGGTGTTCAACGGCGACGTGCTGTGCGCCACCGATCTCGGTGCGGTGTTGGAGACGCACGTGGCCAAGGAAGCCGACGTGACCCTGCACCTGGTGCAGGTGGACGACCCGCGGGCATACGGCTGCGTGCCGACCGATCTCGACGGCCGGGTCACCGCGTTCCTGGAGAAGGCCCCCGACCCACCCACCGACCAGATCAACGCCGGCTGCTACGTGTTCAACCGGAAGATCATCGAGGAGATCCCGGCCGGCCGGGTGGTCTCGGTCGAGCGTGAGGTGTTCCCGGCGTTGCTGACCGCCGGCGCCCGGGTGTTCGGGCATGTCGATGCCTCCTACTGGCGCGACATGGGCACCCCGGAGGACTTCGTCCGCGGTTCGGCCGATCTGGTGCGTGGGATCGCGCCGTCGCCGGCGTTGCCGGGCCAGCGCGGTGAGTCGCTCGTGTACTCCGGAGCCGGGGTCGCGCCCGGGGCGTTGTTGATCGGTGGCACGGTGATCGGGCGCGGCGCCGAGGTCGGTGCGGGCGCTCGGTTGGACGGTGCGGTGCTCTTCGAGGGCGCCCGGGTCGAGGCCGGGGCCAAGATCGAGCGATCGATCATCGGGCAGGGCACCCGGATCGGGCCGCGCGCGCTGATTCGGGACGCGGTGATCGGCGACGGCGCCGACATCGGTGCGCGGTGCGAATTGCTGCGTGGGGCGCGGATCTGGCCCGGTGTCAAGATCGACGACGGCGGTATCCGCTTTTCCACCGACGTGTAGCCCGGTCGGTGGACTGCTCCTCACACGGTGTGCATCCGGTCCACCGGGAACCAGCGCAGATCGTCGGATTCGTCGCTGCGGACCGGTACCGCACCGGCCGGGGCATAGGCCAGGAACTGCAGATCGAGATGCCGGGTCGGTACGCCCAGCGAACAGGTGATCGGATGCACATGCACCGCGTACAACTGCGGCTCGATCCGCACCCCGGGGATGCCGGATTCTTCGACCGCTTCGCGTAGCGCGGCATCGACCACCGTCGAGTCGGACTCTTCGCAGTGTCCGCCCAGCTGCACCCAGCGACCGATCCGGGGATGCAGCGTGAGCAGCACCCGCTCGCCGTCGTCGGACAACAGGAAGGTCGACGCGGTGATGTGGCCCGGGACGTGTTCGCGCAGGCAGGCACGGGGTGCGGCGTCGAGAAACGCCAGCATCGTGTACCGCAGCGACTCCGCCGCAGTTCCGGTCGGCTGCCAGGCATGCAGTAGTTCGACTGCCGAGGCATGCAGCGATGCGGTGCTCACCCCCGAATCCGCCCTTCCGACCTACAGTTCGAGCAAGCTGTCGCCGGGCTCGGCCGGTTCGCGGGGCGGTCCCGGCTGCTCCGGATAGCCGACCGCGACCGCGCCGAGCGGGCGCCAATCGGCGGGCAGATCGAGTTCCTCGCGGACCGCGTCCGGAGCGAAGATCGTCGACCCGACCCAGCAACTGCCCAGCCCGCGTACCGCCAGCGAGACCAGCAGACCCTGGACCGCTGCGCCGACCGCCACGGTGAACATGGTGGCCTCCGCGTCCCGGCGGCGCTGATCGGGATAGCCGTGCGCACCGTCGGACACGCAGCACGGCACGATCACCTCGGGCGCGTCGAAGAGAATGTCGCCCCGGCCGAGTCGGCGTGCGATCCGCTCGTCGGACCAGCCGTCGCCGCGCAGATCGGCGCGCCAGCGGTCCCGCATCGCCGTCAGGAGCCGTTGCCGCACCAGGTTCGACCGCAACCAGACGAACCGGGCCGGCCGGGTGTGATGCGGTGCCGGCGCGGTCAGGGCGTCGGCCACGGCAGCCCGAACAAGGTCCGGATCGACCGGTTCGGTGGTGAACCGACGGACCGAGCGGCGCAACAACAATGCTTCGGCCCGGCCCTGGGCCAGCGCCTCCGCGGTGCCCAGCGAGAACAGGTCGGTCGGGGTGGGCCGGACCAGGTCGGCTGCGCCGGTGCCGTCGTCGTCGAGCCGGAGCCCGCGCAGCACCGCCACCGGCAGCCCGCCCAGTTTGCCCTTGACCAGGTCCGCCGCGGCGGCGATCTCGTCGGCCACCGCGACCTCGGTCGCCACCAGATCGTTGCCCTGCCGGTCCACCCGGCCGAGATAGGAATGCAGTACCGGGACGCCGGCCGCGCCGATCGCCGTGTCGGTCTGGCCGATCCGCCAGGCCCGACCCATCGTGTCGGTGATCAGTACGGCCACCTCGACCCCGGCCCGCTCGCGCAGGGCGGTGCGGATCTCCCGGGCGCTGCGATCCGGGTCGGTCGGCAGCAGGGCCAACTCGGTGGTCGGTACGTTCGACCCGTCCACGCCGGACGCGGCCTGCACGATGCCGAGCCGGTTCTCCGTGATCAGGGTCCGGCCGCGCTGGGCCAGCACCCGCACCGCCTCCCGTTCGACCAGGCTGCGCCGCAGCGTGTCCCGCTCTTCCGGATCGACCGGTGCCGCGACGATCCGACCCTCCACCTTGGACACGATCTTGCTGGTGATCACCACGACGTCGCCGTCGGCCAGCCACGGCGCACAGCGGATCAGCTCGCCGACCAGGTCGTCGCCGGGGCGGAACTCGGGCAGTCCGGCGACCGCGCGGATCTGCACCGTGCCCGCCGCGGCGTGATCATGTTCGGCGGTGATCACCCCCGGCAGATGCGGGCCGGTCACCGCGGGCTCCCGGCGACCGACAGCTCGGTGGCCAGCGTCAGCGCTGCGCGCACCATCGCCGCGGTCGCGGCCGGGTCGGTCATCAGCAGCGGCACGCTGCGTACCGCCGCGCCCGGCACCGTCGCCGCGTCGGAGCTGTGGACCAGCCAGCCGTCCAGGATGCCGGTACTGCTGCGGGCGCCGTAGTACCGCCCGATCGCCTCCGCCGTGGTCGGTACCCCGATCACCTGCAGACACTCGTCGGCCATGCCGCGCAACGGCTTTCCATCGATCACCGGGGAGACTCCGATCACCTTGGCGGCGGTCGTGCGCAGTGCGCCGCGGATTCCCGGGATCGCCAGGATCGCACCGATGCTGACCACCGGATTCGACGGGGCGAGCAGAACGACGTCGGCACCGGCCAGCGCTTCCAGCACGCCGGGGCCCGGGCTGGCTTGTTCGGCGCCGACGTGGGCGAAGCTTTCGGTCGGGATGTCGGCGCGGTAACGGACCCACCATTCCTGGAAGTGGATCGCCCGGCGGGTCTCGTCGGTTACGACCACATGTGTCTCGCAGCGGTCGTCGCTGGCCGGGAGCAGCTCGACGCCGGGCTGCCAGCGGGCGCACAGCGCGGCGGTGACCGCCGACAGCGGGTAACCCGCTCGGATCATCTGACTACGGATCAGGTGCGTTGCCAGGTCTCGATCGCCGAGTCCGAACCAGTCCGGCACGGCCTGGTAGGCGGCGAGCTCCTCCTTCGCGTGCCAGGTCTCGCCGGTTCGGCCCCAGCCGCGCTCCGGATCGATGCCCCCGCCGAGGGTGTACATGCAGGTGTCGAGGTCGGGACAGATCCGCAGCCCGTGCAGCCAGACGTCGTCGCCGACGTTCACCACCGCGGTCACCGCGGCGTCCGGCAACAACTCGCGGACCCCCTGCAGAAAGCGGGCTCCGCCGACGCCGCCGACCAGCACGGTCACCGCTCGCGGCACCGCGGGGTTCGGACTCACGGAGTTCGGGCTCACGAGTGCACAGCCTAGGCGGGCGCGCCGCCCGACGGGGCGCTGGTTCATGTGCTAGAAATTTGCCCGGAGCGACTCGCCGTGTCTGATCTCAAAGACATTGAATAGTAATGGAATTTCGCCTGCAGCTTGACCACCGGGTGAACCGGCGTGTCTAATCACAGCCATGTCATTCACCGGGCGGGCGGCGAGAATGGCTGGCGCGGAACGCATTATCGAACGGGTGTTCGCTAGCGGGGTGGGCTACGCGGGCGCGAGTAGGGAAACAGCGAGCTAACCGCCCGGCCGTGCAGCGGCTCCGGGCGACCGACGAGCAGTGAGGAGGGGGAAGCATGAGCGGTGAGCTGACGGAGTTCGATCTCCCCGCTGGGATCGACGAGACACCGGAGGCCCGCGAGGAGTCTGCGGCCACCGAAGTCGATCGCCCGCGGTTGAGCTTGGTGGACGACGGATTCGAAGAAGTCTTCGAAGACGCCGAGGAGCAGTGGCAGGAGCGCGCGTTGTGCGCGCAGACCGATCCCGAGGCCTTCTTCCCGGAGAAAGGCGGGTCCACTCGGGAGGCGAAACGGATCTGCATGGGTTGTCAGGTGCGCGACGAATGTCTGGAGTACGCCCTGGCCAACGACGAACGGTTCGGCATCTGGGGTGGGCTGTCCGAGCGGGAGCGGCGGCGGCTGAAACGCGGAATCGGCTGATCGTGAAACGCGGAGTCGGCTGATTGCCGGCGGCGCCTTGCGCCGCCGGTTTTTTGCTGTTCGGGGGCAGTAAGTATAAGTAAATGCCGGACAGGTCCCGGTCGAGCGGGTCAGTCCAGCTCCGGTCGGGGTTCGATGACCCCCGGCTCCACGCCGAGGTAGGTGGCGATCTGCTGGACGAGCACCTCGTGCAACAGATCGACCAGATCGTCGGGGTGTGGTGCGCGCATCTCCAGCGGGCGCCGGAACAACACGATCCGGGCGCGGGTGGCGTCGCCGCGCCGATCCATCCCGGCCGGCACCAATCGCGAGAGCGGCACCGCGCCGTCGGCCACGACGTCGTCGGGCCAGGTGACCGAGTCCGGATGTGCTGCGCGGATCGCCGGCACCTCGTCCACCGCGATATCCAGTTTGGTCAGCCGCTCGCGCCACCGGCGGTCCAGCGGTGCGAACGCTTCCAACACCAACAGGTCGAACTTCTCCGGCCGGGTGCGCCAGGCCGGCACCGATTCCGGTAGCACCGGACCGCGCAGCTCGCGACCGTGCCGGGCGAGCCGGCGCGGATACTGCGGAGACTGCCGTCGTCTGGATGCCATGGTCACGACAGTATCCGGTGTGTCGTCGATGTCCGGTGTGTCACCGCCGGTGCCGGGACACCCCTGGCTACCCTGCTGGATGTGAGAGCGTTGCGTCGATGCTGCCGGCCGGGCTGCCCGAATCCCGCTGTCGCGACATTGACCTATGTGTACTCCGATTCGACCGCGGTTGTCGGACCGCTGGCGACCGTCGACGAGCCGCACTCCTGGGATCTCTGCGCGGCACACGGATCGCGGATCACCGCGCCGAAGGGCTGGGACATGGTCCGCCACGAGGGTGCTTTCGGTGCGATAGCGCCGGACGAAGACGACCTGACGGCGCTGGCCGAAGCGGTCCGGGAGGCCGGCGCGCCGCGCACGCTGCCGACGGTCCCGGACTCGCCGGCCGGTCGCACCGAGTTCACCCCGGTGACCCCGCCCCCGGCCCCGCCGCCGCGCCCGGCCCGCACCGGCCGTCGCGGCCATCTGCGGGTGCTCCCCGATCCGCCGACCTGACCACTCGACCGATAAGGTGTTGATCATGATCCAGGCACCCACCGAAGCGCTGGTCGACACCGTCGTCAAGGCCTACGACATCCGTGGCATCGTCGGCGCGCAGATCGACGAGTCGTTCGTGGCCGCTGTCGGCGCCGCGTTCGCCCGGCTGGTTCAGACGGAAGGCGCGCGCCAGGTGGCGATCGGGCACGACATGCGGGCCTCCTCGCCGGGGCTCGCTGCGGCGTTCGGCGCCGGTGTGCTAACGCAGGGGCTGGACGTGGTGGCGATCGGGCTGGCGTCCACCGACCAGCTCTACTTCGCCTCCGGTGCGCTCGATTGCCCGGGTGCGATGTTCACCGCGAGCCACAATCCGGCCGCCTACAACGGGATCAAGCTGTGCCGCGCGGCTGCGAAACCGGTCGGTCAGGACACCGGCCTGGCCCAGATCGCGCGCGACGTCGTGGCCGGGGTGCCGGCGTATGCCGGTGCGCCCGGCGTGCGCACCGAGCGCAACGTGCTCGCCGATTACGCGACGTTCCTGCACGAGCGGGTGGACCTGTCCGGCATCCGCCCGCTGCGGGTTGCCGTCGATGCGGGGAACGGCATGGCCGGCTACACGGTGCCCGCGGTACTCGGTGCGGCGGGGTTGCCGCTGACCGTGGAGCCGCTGTACTTCGAGCTGGACGGCACCTTCCCGAACCACGAGGCGAACCCGCTGGATCCGGCGAACCTGGTGGATCTGCAGCGGTTCGTCGTCGAGACCGGCGCGGACATCGGACTGGCCTTCGACGGTGACGCGGACCGTTGCTTCGTGGTCGACGAACGCGGGGAGCCGGTGTCGCCGTCGGCGATCGCGGCCCTGGTGGCCGAGCGTGAGCTGACCGTCGAACCGGGCGCCACGATCATCCACAACCTGATCACCTCGCGCGCGGTGCCCGAGTTGGTGGCCGAACTCGGCGGGAAGCCGGTGCGCACCCGGGTCGGGCATTCGTTCATCAAGCAGCAGATGGCGGCGACCGGGGCGGTGTTCGGCGGCGAACACTCCGCCCACTATTACTTCCGCGACTTCTGGGGTGCCGACTCGGGCATGCTCGCGGCACTGCATGTTCTTGCGGCGCTCGGGTCGAAGGATCTGCCGCTGTCGCAGCTCACCACGGCCTACGACCGTTACAGCTGTTCCGGGGAGATCAACTCCACCGTGACCGACGCAGCCGAACGCACGGCGGCCGTGGTATCCGCCTTCGGCTCCCGGCTGCAGTCGGTCGATCGGCTGGACGGGGTTACCGGTAACCTCGCGGCCGGCGCCTGGTTCAACCTGCGCCCGTCGAACACCGAACCTTTGCTCCGGCTCAACGTCGAGGCGCGTACCGATGCCGAGGTCGACGCGCTGGTGGACGAGATTTTGCGCATCGTCCGGGAATAGCTGACATAGTGGGTTCCAGGATGCCTGCGGGAGGTGTGTGCGTGATGACCGCCCTTTCGCCGGTCGTGGATCTCGATGATGTCGACTCGCTCGAAGCCGCTGATACGACCGGGGCGTTGCGCAGCGCGGCATCGGCCGGCGCGCAGGTCCGCGCGATCGCCGGTGACATCGCCGAATCGACGGCCGGCCGGCTGGCCGACCTGCGGCCGCGCAGTGTGGTGTTGGTGTCCGGATCGGGCCGGCCGGCGCGCGCTGCGGCGCTGCTGTCCGCCGCCCTCGCCGATCGGGTGAGTCTGCCGATCGTGCCGGCCACCGCGACCCCGTCCTGGATCGGTCCACTGGACGTCGTGTTGGTCGCCGGGGACGACGCGGGCGACCTGAGCCTGGCGGAGTCGGTCGACCGAGCGTTGCGGCACGGCGCCGAAGTGGTGGTCGCCGCTCCGGCGGACGGGCCGCTCCGCGTTGCCGGGTCCGGCCGGGCCGTGCTGCTGCCGGCTCGGGTGCCGGTGCCCGATCACAACACGTTGTCGCGCTACCTTGCTGCCGGTCTCGGTGTGTTGGCCGCGGTGGACGGCGGTCGCAATCGAGCGCTGTTGCCCGACCTGGGCCGGCTCGCGGATGCGCTCGATGCGGAGGCGATGCGAGATCGCCCGGGCAACGAGGTATTCCACAACCCGGCGAAGTCGCTCGCCGCGCGCATGCAGAATCGCCGGGTGATGCTGTCCGGGGACGACGCGGCCGCGGCGGTGGTGGCCCGGCACGGGGTGGAAGTGCTCGCCCGATGCGCGGGTCGGGTGGCGGCCGGGCTCGATCTGGTCGATGCGCTCGCCGCGGCGGATGTGGTGACCGCGGCCGACCGACCGCCGGGGTTCGATCCGCTGTTCCACGACGAGGAGCTGGACGGCCCGGCGCCCGGACAGCCGGCCCGGTTGTTCGTCATGAGCACGAGCGACGATCCGCTGTCGGTGCGCCGCCGGATCGCCCGGTTCGACGACGCCGAGGTGGTGTCGGTGGTTGTCGAAGAGTCGCCGCCCGGTGCACCGGGTGACGCGTCGGGACCCGGCACCCCGGTGGAACAGCTCGCGACATTGAGCGTCCGACTGGAGCTGGCCGCGGTGTATCTTCGCCTGGTCGAAGGTAGCGGGCAGGCCGGTGGAAAGGGAGAACCTTAGGTGCACCGACTCGAGGGTGCGCTCCGTCACTACGCGTGGGGTTCGCGAACAGCGCTCGCCGGGTTGTGCGGCCGGCCCGTTCCGTCGGCTCATCCGGAGGCGGAGCTGTGGTTCGGCGCTCACCCGGCCGATCCCGCCGAGCTGATCGGCCCGGACGGCCGTCGCTCGCTGCTGACGGCCATCAGCCAGGATCCGGACCACGAGCTGGGCGCGGCGGTCGCCGATCGGTTCGACGACCGGTTGCCCTTCTTGCTGAAGGTGCTGGCCGCGGCCGAACCGCTGTCGCTGCAAGCACATCCGAGTGCAGCTCAGGCCTTCGCCGGATTCGCCCGGGAAAACCGGCTCGGTGTCGCGCTGGGCTCGCCGGAACGCAACTACCGGGACGCGAGCCACAAGCCGGAGCTGGTGGTCGCGCTGGAACCGTTCGACGCGCTGGCGGGGTTCCGCGAGCCGACCCGGACGCTGGAGCTGTTGCGCGCGCTGGATGTCGCCGAACTGTCGATCTATGCCGATCTGCTCGCCGGGCAACCGGACGCCAGCGGTTTGCGCGCCGTCTTCACCACCTGGATCACCTTGCCGTCGGGTGCCCTCGCCCGGCTGGTTCCGCAGGTGGTGGCCGGCGGCGAACGCTATCTCAGCCGGGCTGGGGGAGAGTTCGAGGCCGAGATCCAGACCGTCTGTCAACTGGCCGATGCGTATCCCGACGACGCCGGGGTGCTCGCCGCACTGCTGCTGAACCGGGTGTGTCTGGCCCCCGGCGAGGGGCTGTATCTGGGCGCCGGAAATCTGCATGCCTATCTGCACGGTCTGGGCGTGGAGATCATGGCGAACTCGGACAACGTGTTGCGGGGTGGACTCACGCCCAAGCACATGGACGTGCCGGAGCTGCTGCGGGTGTTGGATTTCCAGCCGCTGCCCGCGCCGATCCGGGTCGGCACCGATCAGCTCGCCGACGGTGCCGTCCGATATCGAACGCCCGCCGTCGAGTTCGCGTTGAGCCGGGTGGACGTGCCGGCCGCTGCGTCCGCGGTCGGGATGCCCGCGCCGGGCCCGGCGATCGTGTTGTGCACGGCCGGCTCGGTGGAGTTGTCCTCGGGTGCCGACCGGCTCGTGTGTACCCCCGGTCAGGCGGCGTGGATCGCCGCCGGCGATCCCGCGGTCACCGCCCGGGCCGGCGCCGCCGGAAGCCAGGTATTCTGCGCCGCGGTCGGCGATCCGGCTGCCACGCGGTAGCCGCTCGCCGGTCCCGCATCACCGTTGCGTTACCGCACCGAAAATCTGCGGCAAAGTCCGGTGCGGGAACCGAAAAACGGTGCGGCAAGACGGCGGCGGAGAACTACGCTCCCTGCAGTGTCGCGGCGACGGGGCTGCGCCTGGGTGTGGGGACGGCTGATGAACACGGAATCGAGCGGGCGGCGCAACCCGCTGCTGCGGACCAAGTCGATCGAGCAGTCGATCCTCGACACCGACGAGCCGGACGCAAAACTCAAACGCGAGCTGACCGCGTGGGATCTCACCGTATTCGGTGTCGCGGTGGTGATCGGTGCCGGGATCTTCACCCTCACCGCGCGGACCGCCGGAAACGTGGCCGGGCCGTCGGTCTCGGTGGCGTTCGTGCTGGCCGCGGTCGCCTGCGGCCTGGCCGCCCTCTGCTACGCCGAGTTCGCCTCCAGCGTGCCGGTCGCGGGCAGTGCCTACACCTTCGCCTACGCCACCTTCGGTGAGCTGATCGCCTGGATCATCGGCTGGGACCTGATCCTCGAGTTCACCCTGGCCGCTGCGGTGGTGGCCAAGGGCTGGTCGCTCTATCTGGGCGAGGTGCTGACCGGGATATCGCCCGTCGTGCACCTCGGCGGGATCGAATTCGATTGGGCTGCAGTCTTGGTGCTGATCGCGGTCGGCTTCTTGCTGGCGACCGGGACCAAACTGTCGTCCCGGGTCTCCGCGGTGATCGTGGCGATCAAGATCTCGGTCGTGCTGTTGGTGATCGTGTTGGGCGCCACCTATATCGACACCGACAACTACACCCCGTTCGTCCCGGATTCGCAGCCCGGCGACGTCGACCAGGGATTGCACCAGACGTTGCTGTCCTGGATCACCGGCGCGGGCACCAGCACCTTCGGCTGGTACGGCCTGCTCGCCGCCGCCGGCCTGGTGTTCTTCGCGTTCATCGGTTTCGACATCGTGGCGACGACGGCGGAGGAGGCCAAGGATCCGCAGCGCACCCTGCCGCGCGGCATCCTCGGTTCGCTGGCCATCGTGACCGTGCTCTACGTGGCGGTCACCCTGGTGCTGACCGGGATGGTGCCGTACACCGAGCTGTCCGGCCAGTCCACGCTCGCCACCGCATTCGAGATCCACGGCGTGACCTGGGCGAAAAATGTGATCTCGGTCGGCGCGCTGGCCGGCCTGACCACCGTGGTGACGGTGTTGTATCTGGGACAGACCCGAGTGCTGTTCGCGATGGCCCGCGATGGCCTGATGCCCCGGGTGTTCGCCCAGACCAGTCGGCGCGGCACCCCGGTGCGCAGCACCGTGCTGGTCGGCATCGTGTCGGTGTTGCTCGCCGGCTTCCTGCCGATCGGCACCTTGGAGGAGATGGTCAACATCGGCACGCTCGCGGCGTTCGTCGTGGTGTCGATCGGCGTGATCGTGCTGCGCCGTACCCGGCCGGACCTGCCGCGCGGGTTCCGGGTGCCGTTCGTTCCGGTCGTCCCGATCCTCTCGGTCCTGGCCTGCTTGTGGCTGATGATCAACCTGTCGGTGGAGACCTGGCTGCGCTTCCTCGCGTGGTTGATGATCGGGCTCGCCGTCTACTTCGCCTACAGCCGCTCGCATTCGGTGCTCGGCCGGCGAGGTGGTTTACATTCGAGTTGATTTGTATCGACAAAATACAAATTAAGTCGTATCGTCATCCTGGTGAGTGTGCTGGCTCACAGTGCGGTGGGCCAGCCGGTCGATGGGAGAGACGACAATGTCTACGTACACCGAACCGGGCGTCGGCGAGCCGACCGGGGCCGAGCCGGAGCTGCCGGCCTGGCGAGACGGCAAGCGGTACCTGTGGCTGTGGGGTTTGTTCGCCCCGACCGGTCTGTTCACGATCGGTATCCCGCTGATGTGGGTGCTCAACCAGTTCGGTTGGCACACCGTTGCGCAGATCCCGCTCTGGCTCGGGCCGTTGCTGGTCTACGTCGTCATCCCGCTCGCGGACATCTTCTTCGGTCCGGACGGCGACAACCCGCCGGACGAGGTGATGGAGTATCTGGAGAACGACCGGTACTACCGCTACCTCACCTACCTGTACCTGCCCTTCCAGTACGCCAGCCTGGTGTTCGCCTGTTATCTGGCCACCTCGACGAACCTGACCTGGCTCGGCTTCCCGGCCGACACGGGCCTGCTGCTGGTCAACAAGATCGGCCTGTTCCTGACGATCGGCGTGATCGGTGGCATCGCGATCAACACCGCCCACGAGCTGGGCCACAAGAAGGTGGACCTGGAACGCTGGCTGTCCCGGGTCGCGCTGATGCAGACCTGCTACGGGCACTTCTATATCGAGCACAATCGCGGCCATCACGTCCGGGTGGCGACCCCGGAGGACCCGGCCAGTTCGCGGATCGGTGAGACGTTCTGGAGGTTCCTGCCGCGGACGGTGATCGGCAGCCTTCGTTCGTCCTGGAAGCTGGAGAAGACCCGGTTGGCCCGGCTGCACAAAGGGCCGTGGACGATCAAGAACGAGGTGCTGTCGGCCTGGTTGATGTCGGCGGTGCTGTACGCGGTGCTGGTCGCGATCTTCGGCTGGTCGGTGTTGCCGCTGCTGGTGATCCAGGCGGTGATGGGGTTCGGTCTGCTGGAGTCGGTGAACTACCTCGAGCATTACGGCCTGGTCCGGCAGAAGACGCCGAGTGGCCGGTACGAACGGCCGGCGCCGGTGCACAGCTGGAACTCCGACCACATCGTGACCAACATCTTCCTGTACCACCTGCAGCGGCACAGCGACCACCACGCTTATCCGACCCGGCGGTATCAGACCCTGCGCAGCTGGGACGGTGCGCCGAACCTGCCCAGCGGGTACGCGAGCATGATCACGCTCAGCTACTTCCCGCCGATCTGGCGCCGCGTGATGGACCACCGGGTGCTATCGCACTACGACGGTGACATCACCCGGGCGAACATCCATCCGGCCAAGCGGGACAAGATCCTCGCAACCTACGGCCGGCCCGGTGCGGTCGATACCGGACCGGCGGAGAATCGGTGAGCGCGTATCGTTGCCCGGTCTGCGACTACGTCTACGACGAGACGACGGGTGCCCCGCGGGAGGGGTTCCCGGCCGGGACCGGTTGGGACCAGGTGCCCGACGACTGGTGTTGCCCGGACTGCGGGGTTCGGGAGAAGCTGGATTTCGAGCCGGTGCACGCGGACGTCCGAGGAGACAAGCGATGAACGAGTACAAACTCTGGCAGTGCGCCCAGTGTGGCTTCGAGTACGACGAGGCACTGGGCTGGCCGGAGGACGGAATCGAGCCGGGTACCCGCTGGACCGATATTCCCGACGATTGGAGCTGCCCGGATTGCGGCGCCGCGAAGTCGGACTTCTTCATGGTCGAGATCGAGCGGACCTGACCGATATGGCGTCGCCGAGCCCGAACCCGCGGGTCAGCTATCCCGAAGCAGCGCGCGCCCTGCTGCGTACCTCGATTCTGGACGCGATGCGCGAATTGCTCGGGGAGCGGGACTGGTCGCGGATCACGCTCGGCGACGTCGCCGGGCGCGCCGGGGTCAGCCGGCAGACCTTGTACAAGGAGTTCGGTTCTCGGGCCGGTCTGGCCCAGGCCTACGCGCTGCGGTTGGCCGATCAGCTGGTCGATCACGTGGAGGCGGCGATCTGGCTCAACGTCGGCGACCCGCGTGCCGCCGTGCGTGACGGTCTGACCAACTTCTTCATCGATGCGGCCGAAGACCCGCTGATCCAATCGTTGCTCACCGGCGAGGTGAAGTTGGATCTGCTCCGGTTGATCACGCTGGACAGCGAGCCACTGGTCGACCGGGCGGCCGACCGGCTCACCCGCACCTTCGTCGAATCCTGGGTGCGGGCGCCGGTTGCCGAAGCTGGTGCGCTGGCCCGGGCTCTGGTCCGGATCGCGCTCAGTTTCATCCCGGCGCCACCCCGCCCGGATCAGGATGTGCCGGGCGAACTTGCTCTGGTGCTCGCCCCGTTCGTCGAACAGCTGGTCGCCGGGCCGCAGCCGACGGCCGGCGAGCAGGGCAGCGGGGGAGCTGCGGACCGAACCCGATAGCCTGAGCGGGACGTCCGCTGACTAGGCAATGATGGGATTCACGTGACGACAACGACTGTGCTCGAGGCCGACCGACGCAACGGAATCGACTACAAAGTAGCCGATCTCTCGCTTGCCGAGTTCGGTCGCAAGGAGATCCGGCTGGCCGAGCACGAGATGCCCGGTCTGATGGCACTCCGCCGCGAGTACGCCGACGTGCAGCCGCTGCAGGGGGCGCGGATCTCCGGCTCGTTGCATATGACCATCCAGACCGCGGTGCTGATCGAGACCTTGGTCGCGCTCGGTGCGGAGGTCCGGTGGGCCTCCTGCAATATCTTCTCCACCCAGGATCATGCGGCCGCGGCCGTGGTGGTCGGGCCCGCCGGCACCGTCGACGAGCCCCGGGGCACGCCGGTGTTCGCGTGGAAAGGCGAGACGCTGGAGCAGTACTGGTGGTGCGCCGAGCAGATGCTCACCTGGCCGGACCCGGACGCGCCGGCGAACATGATCCTCGACGACGGCGGCGATGCCACCCTGCTGGTGCTGCGCGGTGCCCAGTTCGAGCAGGCCGGCGTGGTGCCGCCGGCGTCGGAGGACAACTCGGCCGAATACAACGTCATCCTGGACCTGTTGCGTCGGCAGTTCGCGACCGACGCCACCAAGTGGACGAAGATCGCGGCCGCGGTTCGCGGGGTGACCGAAGAGACGACCACCGGTGTGCTGCGGCTCTACCAGTTCGCCGCCGCCGGTGATCTGACGTTCCCGGCGATCAACGTCAACGATTCGGTGACCAAGTCCAAGTTCGACAACAAGTACGGCACCCGGCATTCGCTGGTCGACGGGATCAATCGCGGCACCGACGTGCTGATCGGCGGCAAGAAGATACTGATCTGCGGGTACGGCGACGTCGGCAAGGGCTGCGCCGAGTCGCTGGCCGGGCAGGGTGCCCGGGTGCAGGTCACCGAGATCGATCCGATCAACGCGCTGCAGGCGCTGATGGACGGTTTCGACGTGGTCACCACCGACGAGGCGATTCCCACCGCCGACATCGTGATCACCTCGACCGGTAACAAGGACATCATCACCCTGGAGCACATGCGGGCGATGAAAGACCAGGCGATCCTGGGCAACATCGGTCACTTCGACGACGAGATCCAGATGGCGGCGCTGGAGCGGTCCGGGGCTACGCGGCTGAACATCAAGCCGCAGGTCGACCAGTGGACCTTCGATACCGGTCGCTCGATCATCGTGCTGTCCGAGGGGCGGCTGCTGAACCTGGGCAATGCGACCGGGCATCCGTCGTTCGTGATGAGCAACAGCTTCTCCAACCAGGTGATCGCGCAGATCGAGCTGTGGACCAAGCCGGAGCAGTACGACAACGAGGTGTACCGCCTGCCGAAGATCCTGGACGAGAAGGTGGCCCGAATCCACGTCGAGGCACTGGGCGGTCAGCTGACCAAGCTGACCAAGGAGCAAGCCGAGTACATCGGCGTGGACGTGGAGGGTCCGTACAAGCCCGAGCACTACCGGTACTGAGATCCGCCGGGCATGCTGGTCGCGGTCGAAGGCCTGGACGGTTCCGGCAAGCGCACGCTGACCGCGGCGGTGGTCGAGCGGTTACGTGCGGACGGACTGCGGGTGGCTACCCTGGCGTTTCCGCGGTACGGCGAGTCGGTGCATGCCGATCTCGCCGCCGAGGCCCTGCACGGCCGACACGGCGACCTGGCCGGCTCGGTGCACGCGATGGCAGTGCTGTTCGCGTTGGACCGAGCCGGCGCCCGGGATCGGCTCGCCGAGCTCGCCGCCACGTACGACGTCGTCCTGTTGGATCGCTACGTGGCGTCCAACGCGGCGTACAGCGCGGCTCGGCTGCACCAGGACGGTGCCGGCGAGGTGGTCGGGTGGGTGGCCGAGCTGGAATTCGGCCGGCTACAGCTGCCCCGGCCGGACGTGCACCTGCTGCTCGCGGTGCCGGTGGAGCTGGCCGGCGAACGAGCACGTGGACGAGAACGCCGGGAAGCGCGCACACTGGATGCATATGAACGCGACACAGGCCTGCAGGCGCGCACCGACGCGGTGTACCGCAATCTTGCTGCTCGGAACTGGTACGGCACCTGGTGGACCGCCGGCCCGGGGGACGATCCGGCGGCGCTGGCCGCACGTCTCGGCGGCGTGGCTAGCCGGACCATCGACCGAGGATGACACGATAGGGGAATGAAGTCACGCATTCTGGTGGTCGACGACGATACGGCGCTCGCGGAGATGCTGACGATCGTGCTGCGTGGGGAGGGCTTCGAACCGCACGTGGTCGGCGACGGCACGCTCGCCCTGTCTGCGGTCCGCGATCTGCGACCGGATCTGGTATTGCTGGACCTGATGCTGCCCGGAATGAACGGCATCGATGTATGCCGGGTGTTGCGCGCAGACTCCGGGGTGCCGATTGTGATGCTGACCGCGAAGACGGACACGGTCGACGTCGTGCTCGGGCTGGAGTCCGGCGCAGACGACTACATCGTGAAGCCGTTCAAGCCGAAGGAACTGGTCGCGCGGGTTCGTGCGCGGCTGCGCCGGACCGAGGACGAGCCGGCCGAGTTGCTGGCGATCGCCGACGTCGTGATCGACGTTCCGGCGCACAAGGTCGCGCGGGA
Organism: Skermania piniformis; assembly: GCF_019285775.1. GTDB lineage: Bacteria > Actinomycetota > Actinomycetes > Mycobacteriales > Mycobacteriaceae > Skermania > Skermania pinensis. The sequence goes on along the minus strand of NZ_CP079105.1, from coordinate 3,351,190 downwards.
TGGGGTGCCGATCTCGTTGACTCCGTTGGAGTTCGACTTGTTGGTCGCGTTGGCGCGTAAGCCGCGGCAGGTCTTCACCCGGGAGGTGCTGCTGGAGCAGGTCTGGGGTTATCGGCATGCCGCCGACACCCGGCTGGTGAACGTACACGTGCAGCGGTTGCGCGCCAAGGTCGAACGGGACCCGGAAAATCCCGAAGTGGTGCTCACGGTACGGGGGGTCGGCTACAAGGCCGGACCGCCGTGATCCGGGCCGGGCAGTGAGCAGCCTGCGGCGGATGCGCCGGCGGGTCAACGTCGCGTTGGCTCCCCTCGTGCACTCGGCGCAGAAGGCGTCGTTGCGGTTCGGGCAGGTGTGGCGCCGGTCGCTGCAGTTGCGCGTCGTGGTGTCCACCCTGACGCTGTCGTTGATCGTGATCGCGGTGCTCGGGGTCGTGCTGACCAGTCAGATCACCGATCGGCTGCTGGAGGCGAAGGTCAACGCAGCGACCGAGGAGGTGGACCGGGCGCGGATCACGGTGCAGAGTCAGCTCAACGCCAGCGACGACGGCTCCACCCTGAAGACCCGGCTCGACAGCGCCCGGGGGGCGCTCACCGAAGGCGTCGCCGGGCAGTCCGCCGGGTCGGCCGGCAGCTTCGATTCCGTGCTCATCGCGTCCGATGCGGCACCGCTGTCCCCCACGAGCAGCGGTCCGGCCGACCAGATCCCCGAGGAGCTGCGTCGGTTCGTCCAGCAGGGTCAGGTAAGTCGGCAGTTCACCCAGGTGAACGACCCGGACGGCTATGTGGGACCGGCGCTGATCGTCGGGAGCCCGACCGTCTCCGATGTGGCGACGCTCGAGCTGTACCTGGTTTTTCCGCTGGCCGGTGAGGCGAAGACGCTGGCGCTGATGCGCGGCACCATGTTGATCGGCGGTGCGGTGCTGTTGGTGCTGTTGGCGGCGATCGCGATGCTGGTGGCGCGACAGGTGGTGCTGCCGATCCGGTCGGCGTCGCGGATCGCGATGCGGTTCGCCGAGGGCCGGCTCAAAGAGCGGATGATGGTGCGGGGCGAGGACGACATGGCCCGGTTGGCGATGTCGTTCAACGAGATGGCGGAGAGTCTCTCCGTCCAGATGCGCCAGCTGGAGGAGTACGGCAACCTGCAGCGCCGGTTCACCTCGGACGTGAGCCACGAGCTGCGTACCCCGCTGACCACGGTGCAGATGGCCGCGGCGGTGATCCATGGTGCCGCCGACGAGTTCGATCCGATCCTGCGTCGGTCGTCGGAGATCATGGTCGCCGAGCTGGATCGGTTCGAGTCGTTGCTCGGCGACCTGCTGGAGATCAGTCGGCACGACGCCGGGGTGGCCGATCTCTCCCTGGAGCGAGCCGATGTGCGGCTGTGCGTGCGGGGGGCGGTGACCACCGTGCGCCACATCGCCAGCGAAGCCGACACCGAGCTGATCGTCGACATGCCGGCGGAGCCGGTGAACGCGGACATCGAGCCGCGCCGGGTCGAGCGGATTCTGCGCAACCTGCTGGCCAACGCGATCGATCACGGCGAGGGCAAGCCGGTGTTGATCCGGCTTCGGGCCAACGAGACCGCGGTCGCCGTGGTCGTCCGGGACCAGGGGGTCGGGTTGCGCCCGGGGGAGGAGAAATTGGTGTTCAACCGGTTCTGGCGGGCCGATCCGTCCCGGGTCCGGCGGTCCGGCGGGTCCGGTCTCGGGCTGGCGATCAGCGTCGAGGACGCGCATCTGCACGGCGGCCGGCTGGAGGCGTGGGGTGAGCCCGGCGAAGGTTCGTGTTTCCGGCTCACCCTGCCGTTGAAACGCCGACAGCCGATCTACGGCAATCCGTTGCCGCTCAAGCCCGCCGGCGGGCGCAGTCCGGAGCCGCCGGCGGTGCGGACCGAGCCGGTCGGCCCGCTGCGGAAGGGGGGCGAGCCCGCCGATGTCCGAGCGGTGGTGGCGGTGGTGGCTGCGGATGCCGACCGGGACGGTAGCTCCCGGTGAACGTGCCGTCGTGCGGGATTCGGCTGGTCATCGGCACTCTGGTGTGCTGGTCGACGCTGACCGGCTGTGCCAGCCTGCCCGACTCGTCCACTCCGGAGGCGATCGGCACGATCGAGCGCGAGCCGCCGAGCCGGACCATCGTCCAGCCCATTCCCGGTCGGGAACCGGACCTGCTGTTGCGGGACTTCTTCGCCGCGGTCGGCGATCCGGCGAACCGGCACCTGGGCGGCCGGCAGTACCTCACCGCGGAGGCGACGGCGAAATGGGACGATTCGGCCGGGACGGTGATCGTGGACCGGATCGACGTGTTGCCCACCGATCCCCGGACCGACGACCGGATCGGCTTCCTGATCCGCGGCACCCGGGTCGGCCAGTTGCAGGCCGGCGGCATCTACCTGTCCGAAGAAGGTAGTTACGAATCCAAGTTCGTGCTCCGTCGGGAAAACGACCAGTGGCGGATCGATCAGTTGCCCGACGGTGTGGTGCTGGACAGCGAGCGGTTCCGGGAGTCCTACAAGTCCCGGTCGATTTATTTCGTCGACCCGTCGGACACCACCACGGTGGCCGATCCGCGCTGGGTTTCGGTCGGTCGGGATCAGCTCGCCACCCAGCTGATCGGCCTGCTGATCGACGGGCCGAAGGCGGCGTTGGCGCCGGCCGTCCACAACATGCTGGACGGCCCGGTGTCGGTGCGCGGTCCGATCACCAAGGCGGACGGCCGGACCAGCTCGGTCGGGATCGGCCTGGGCGGAATCCGGATCGACTTCGGGGGAATCGCCGAGTTGGATCATCGGCGCCGGGATCTGCTTGCCGCGCAGGTCGTCTGGACCTTGGCCAACGCCGACGTCTCCGGGCCGTACGTGTTGCTGGCCGACGGCAAGCCGCTCGACGACCAGCACGCGGACAGCTGGACCACGGCGGATGTGGCCGCGATGAATCCGCAGGGGGTGGCGGCGGGTGCGGCCCAACTGCACGCCCTGCGGGGCGGTGCTCTGGTGTCCGTGGTCGACGACGTGCCGACGCCGATCCCCGGCGTCTTCGGGTCCGCCCGCAATCTTCGTTCGGTCGCGGTGTCGCGGGACACCAGCTTGATCGCGGCGGTCGCGGACACCGGTCTTCCGGCGCCGGAGCCGGCCGACACGCTCCTGGTCGGCTCCTACGACGGCCAGCCCTTCCCGGTCGCCCAAGGCGCGACGATCACTCGCCCGACCTGGGCGCCCGACAACGGCTCGGCGTGGGCGGTGGTCGACGGGACCCGGGTGATCCGGGCGGTCCGCGACATGAGCACCGGTCAGGTATCGGTGGCCGAGACCGACACCACCGCGCTGATCCCGCTCGGTCGGCAGATCACCGAACTCCGGTTGTCCCGGGACGGGGTACGAGCTGCCTTGATCATCGACGGTAAGGCCTACGTCGCCGTCGTGGTGCGGTCACCGGACGGCGGATATTCGGTGACCAGCCCCCGGCCGATCGCGGTCGGTCTGGGTGCCGCGGTCACCGCCCTCGACTGGAGTTCGGGGGAGAGCGTGGTGCTGGCCCAGTCGGCCAGCGAGAACCCGGTGACCACCGTTCCGGTGGACGGTTCGCGCCGCGACCCGCTGCCCGGGCAGAACCTGACCCCGCCGGTCGGCACCGTATCCGCCGTGCCGGGCACGATCTACGTCGCCGATTCGCGGGCGGTGTTCCGGCTGGATACCGGCGAGCCCGAACGAGACCGCTTCTGGCGGGAGGTGCGGGGACTGACCGGCGGACAGGCTGTGCCAGTGCTACCCGGCTGATCGCTGCGCTGTCGGTACCGAGACGCACACTGACCGGCATGTGGACCTTGCTGGATCTGATCCTGCCGCTGGACTGCGCCGGCTGTGGCGCAGCCGGTTCGGGGTGGTGCCCGGCCTGTGCGGTTACGCTCGCCGGCGGCCCGGTGCGCGTGCCGGCCCGGTCCGGCCCGGCGGCGCCGTGTTGGGCGCTCGGCGGATACTCCGGCCCGCGCCGGCAGGCCGTCCTCGCTGCCAAGGAACGTGGCCGGCGAGATCTGGCCGAGCCGCTCGGGCGGGCCCTGGCCGCCGGGCTGGCCGCGCTCCGCGAGGCCGGTGAGCTCGATCCACCGGAACTCGCGCCGCTGGTGCTGGTGCCCGCGCCGACCCGGCGGCGGGCGGCCCGGCAACGCGGCGGCGACCCGGTCGCTCGGATGGCTGCGGTCGCGGCCCGGCACACCCGGCGGGCCGCGCCGGCGGTCGCGCTGCGAGCCGGGTGGACAACCCGGGATTCGGTCGGCCTGTCGGCAGCGCAACGGGAAGCCAATCTGGCCGGCCGGGTGATCCGGCGGCCGGTGCCGATACCACCCGCCGCGAATGTGGTGCTCGTCGACGACGTGCTCACCACCGGGGCGACCGCGGCGGAGTCGATTCGGGTGCTCCGCCGGTCCGGCACCCCGGTGACCGCGGTCCTGGCGATCTGTGCTGCGAGTAGGCCGACAAATGCCTGAACGGATGGCGGCGGCGGGGTTGACCGACTACCGTCGGCTCCACACCCGATGAAATTCGGCAGGAGGTGATGCTCTCGCACCTGGCGCCGGGCGGATCGGCCCTTTCGGCGCATTCCATACGAGACGCCGCGCCGACGAGGGTGCGGCGGACCCGAAATACGGGAGGTACCGTGACAACTTTTTCTCCATTCTCGGTGTTCGACGAAAGCACCGGCGAATCCTTGGCAGACAGCGAAACCCAGCACGCAGAGATCGTGGTCAAGGGTCGTAATGTCGAAGTGCCAGAACATTTCCGAACCTACGTCGCCGAAAAGCTCTATCGCCTGGAACGCTTCGACCCGGCGGTCTATCTGTTCGATGTCGAGTTGTTCCACGAACGCAACCGGCGACAACGTGACCGCTGCCAGCGAGTGGAGATCACCGCGCGCGGACGAGGTCCGGTAGTACGAGCCGAGGCGTGTGCAGACAGCTTTTACGCGGCGCTGGAATCGGCGACCGCAAAGCTGGAGAGCCGGTTGCGTCGGCACAAGGATCGTCGGCGGGTCCACCATGGGGAAAAGACACCGGTGTCGGTCGCGCAGGCGACCGCCGCGTTGATCCAGTTCGAGGCGGCGGAGGCCCAGGCCGCGGCGGTCGAGCCGGACGAGTCCGAGTGGCCCGAGGCCGGGCCCGGCCGGATCGTGCGCAAGAAAGTGCATTCGGCAGTGCCGATGACCGTCGACGACGCGCTCTACCAGATGGAATTGGTCGGCCACGACTTCTTCCTGTTCCATGACAGCGAGTCCGACCGGCCGTCGGTGGTGTACCGACGGCATGCCTTCGACTACGGGCTGATCCGGCTCACCTGAGTTCCCGAATCCGACCCGACCGGCGGCGGCGCTCGGCGTAGACTGAGCGTCGCCGCTCATCGGAGTGCGGCGTGGGGATGTGTGTGCAATGTCCGTCACCCATACCGGGTTCACCACCCGCGCCGGTCACGTTCTGGTCGTGCTCGCCGGATTGCTCTTGTTCGCCGGAGTTCCACCGGCTACCGCTGCGGAAACGTTCACCTCCTTCGAAGTCGGCACCACCGCCGTCGGCCGGGCCGACTGCGGACCCGGGTCGCTGCCGGAATCCGGTCTGCAGGGGGATGTTCCGGCCGAGGATCGGTTGAGTGGGCGCAGCACGGCCGGTTACCGCTGCAACATGTCGCTGCTCGGTGGCCACCAGGAGCGGGGCGGCGCGATCGTATCGGCCACCTACGACCACTGCTCGTACACCGGCACCCTGTTCCCCGGCAACTTTCTTGCACCCTCCCCCGGCGTGCAGGTGCTCGACGTGTCCGACCCGCGCAATCCGGTGCCGACCGCGTCGCTCACCGAGCCGGCGATGGTGACCGGCACCTGGGAGACGCTCAAGGTGAACAAGGCGCGCAAGTTGCTCGCCGCCACCTCGGTGCCGGCGGTGCAGGGCGTGGGATATTTCTCGATCTACGACATCTCCGACTGCGCCCATCCGCGGCTGCTCAACCCGGGGCCGGGCACCGATCCGCTGCAACCGCTGCCGATCCTGTCGCACGAGGGCGGATTCTCCCCGGACGGGAACACCTACTGGGCGAGTGGCGTCGCGCCGGGCTTCGTCTCGGCGATCGATGTGCGTGACCCGAGCCGGCCGCGGGTGATCTGGCAGGGCCTGCACGGGCTGTCCGGGCACGGCTTCGGCATCACCCCGGACGGCAATCAGATGTACCTGTCGAACATCGGCGGGTTGTCGATCTTCGACATCAGCGCGATCCAGCGCCGCGATCCGAATCCGGTTGTGCCGCAGCTGTCCACCTATCTGTGGACCGACGGACACTTCAATCAGCACAGCATTCCGGTCACGTATGCCGGAAAGCCGTTCTTCTACACGGTCGACGAGGCAGGCTCCGGCGGGGTGAAGCTGTTCGATGTCGCCGATCCGACCCGAGCTCGGGTCGTGCAGAAGATCAAGCTGGAGGTCAACCTGCCGGAGAATATCGACAGCAACATCCGATCTGCCTCCGGCGGCTCGGTTTTCGCCTACGAGGCGCACTACTGCACGGTGGACCGGCCGGCCGACCCGACCGCGCTCGCCTGTTCGTGGTTCTCCGCCGGAATCCGGGTGTTCGACATTCGCGATCCGGCGAACATCCACGAGATCGCGTACTACAACCCGCCGGCACAGACCGGGAAGAATCTGCAGCTGACCAATTCGGCGCACGCGGTGGCGTCGATCGCCGGTGTCCCGTTGTTCGACTTCCTGCCGATGGTCCAAGCGATCGGCGCCGGGAAGTTCGACCCGGCACAAGCGCTCGGACCGCGGACCGGCCAGGTCGCGCTCGGCGACCTGTCGACGGATTGGTGCTCGGCGCCGCCCAACTTCCACGGTAGTCAGATCTGGACCACCTGCAACGACAACGGTTTCCTGGCGCTGCAACTCGACAACGGGGTGTATCAGCCACCGGCCGACCAGGATTCGACCATTGGTTCGTAGTTCGGTGGCGCGGTCGGCGGCGGTCCGCCGGGCACCGCTGCTGCTGCTGGCCGCGGCGCTCGGGCTGCTCGCCGGGATGTGGTTGCAGACCCTGCGGGCACCCGATGCCGACGGGATCCGGTTGTCCGACATCGATGTCGGCTTCGCCCAGGACATGTCGGTGCATCACGAGCAGGCGTTGCGCCTGACCGCGGCGCTGACTCGGGACTGCGATCCGGTGCTGCGTGGGTTGGCCGATCGGATGGCGGTATCGCAGAGCGCCGAGATCGCCACGATGCGCGGCTGGTTGTCGTTGACCGGGGAGCCCGCGGTCGGTGCCGAACAGATGCGGTGGATGCACGGCGGCGCCGAGCACGAGATGGGCGCGTCGATGCCGGGGATGGCCAGCACCGACGACATCGCGGCGTTGGCGGATGCCCGCGGTACCGATGCCGAGATCCGCTTCCTGCAGTTGATGATCCGGCACCACCGCGGCGGCATCGAGATGGCCCGCGCGGCGGTCGCGGGCGTGGACATCGAGCCGATTCGAAACGTCGCCCGCGGCATGGTCGCCGATCAGGGCAACGAGATCGGCGTGATGCTGGCGATGCTGGCGGTCCGCGGGGCACAACCGCTGACGTATCCGTAGCGGTTCCGCCGCGACGCCGGATCGTCAGGCGGTGGCGATCCGCTCGGCCAGGGCGACCAGCCCGTCGGCGTCCAACCCGGGGTAGCCGTGCAGGATGGCCCGCCACCGCTGCGGCACCGCAGTCGCGCCCCAGCGGGCGCCGAGCAACCCGCCGGCGATCGCCGCGGTGGTGTCGGTGTCGTTGCCGGCGCGCACGCACAGCTCCAGCGCTGCCGGCAGCTGCTGCGGTCCGCTCGATGCGGTGCCGGCGATCGCCCACCATGCGGTCATCAGCGCGTGCACGACCCAACCGTTGTTCGAAAACTGTTCGGGTGAGCCGGTTTCGGCTTGCTCGAGCAGCGGTCGCCAGTAGCCGGAGACGTCGGCCGGGGCGCGATCGAGGTAGTGGTCGATTCCGTCCAGGTTGGCGTGGAGGACAGCGTGCCGGATTGCCGTGGTCCACAGCTCACACGCCTGCACCGCGCGCTCGTCGCTGTGCGTGAGCCGACTGACCGCGGCAGCTGCGGCGACGGCGGCATCGGCATCGTCGAGATGCGATAACGCGACCGGCGCGGTTCGCATGAGCGACCCGTTACCGCCGGTGCGGCCGCGCAGGCCGGCCGAGACCGCGGTCATCGCGGCGCCGGTCGGGGAGCGGTGGGAGAGCACCGACGCCGTCTGGTTGCCGATGTCCGGCGGGCGCGAGTCGTACCACGCCACGAAACGCCGGGCGATCGCGTCCTGCCCGGCGGTGCCGGTCAGGTCACCGGTCTCGTCGGCGGCCAGGGCGATCGCGATGGCCATCGACGTGTCGTCGGTCCATTCGCCGGGGGCCCAGCCGAACGGACCGCCGCCGACCATGTCGATGGTGGTCGCGGCGGTCGGATAGGTGAACTCGTAACCCGCGCCGAGTGCGTCGCCGGCTGCCGTGGCCAGCAGCACCCCGGTCGCGCGGTCGAGCTGATCGTCGGTGAGGTTCATCGGATTTCCTGGTTGCTCCGGATAGACCGGCGTCGATTGTATCGATCGAGCTGCCGCCGCTCTATCCGTCGAACGGTCGACACCGCCCCGACACCGGGAATCGTGGCGATTGTGGGACTGTTGACAACAGAGCCGGGTGCGCGACGATGGCCGCCCGGCCGATTTCGAACGACCTGGGAGGACCGGATGACAGGACCGTTCAGCAAGGATGCCACGGCACTCGCCGGGCTTACGCCCGAGCAGTATCGGGTCACACAGCAGTGCGGGACCGAGCCGGCGTTCCGTAACGAGTTCTGGGACAACAAGGAACCGGGCATCTATGTCGATGTCGTCTCCGGTGAGCCGTTGTTCGCCTCGGTGCACAAATACGACAGCGGATCGGGTTGGCCGAGCTTCACGATTCCCCTGGATGCGGCGAACATCGTCGAAGTGCGCGACCGCAGTCACGGCATGGTGCGCACCGAGGTGCGGTCCGCGCACGGCGACAGCCATCTGGGCCATGTCTTCCCCGACGGGCCGCGGGCTCAGGGGGGACTGCGGTACTGCATCAACTCGGCGTCGTTGCGGTTCGTCCCGGCGGCCGAGCTCGATGCCGCCGGCTACGGGAAGTTCAGCCCGCTCTTCGACGAGGAGGCCAAGTGACCACCGAATCGGCGACGACCGAACGCGCCGTGTTGGCGGGCGGTTGCTTCTGGGGTGCGCAGGAGTTGCTGCGGCGCCGACCGGGGATCATCAGCACCCGGGTCGGCTACTCCGGCGACGACTCGACGCCGAACGCCACCTATCGGCGCCACGGGGACCATGCCGAGGCGGTGGAAGTCGTGTTCGATCCGGACGTGATCGGCTATCGGCAGCTACTGGAGTTCTTCTTCCAGATTCACGACCCGACCACGAAGAACCGGCAAGGTAACGATGTCGGCCGTAGCTACCGGTCGGCGATCTACACCACCTCGGACGAGCAGGACCGGATCGCCCGCGACACGATCGCCGACGTCGAGGCGTCGGGGCTGTGGCCCGGCGCGGTGGTCACCGAGGTGGAGCCGGCCGGTGACTTCTGGGAGGCCGAACCGGAGCACCAGGACTACCTGCAGCGATACCCGAACGGCTACACCTGCCATTGGGTCCGGCCGGACTGGCGGCTCCCGGTGCGGGACACCGCCGGCTGATCACCGCGGCCGCGGCCGCGGCGGAACGGTGCCGGCCAGGATGGGGCGAACACCTCGCGGTCGGGCCGGATCGCGACGTTGACGTTCACCAGCGAGGTGCCGCCGAGGCCGTGCGATAGCAGGACGTCGATCTCCGGGCCGGCCGAGGTCTCGGGGTACGCGCGCGTCCTGACTATCGATCGAGCGGGGATCAGGACTTGGCGAACTCGGCGACGATCGCCTTCGCGGTCGCCTTTGCCGACGGCGGGTTCTGACCGGTCACCAGGTTGCCGTCGACCACGACGTACGGCACGAACGGAATCAGCGCCTTCTCGTACAGCGCGCCGCGCTTCTTCATCTCCTCTTCGGCGTTGTACGGCACCAGCTTGTCCACCCGGGCGACGACTTCCTCCTGCCAGGCGAACCCGGTGAGCTTGCGTCCGGCGACCAGCAGGCTACCGTCGGAGAGCTTGGTGTTGAGCAGGCCGCAGTAGCCGTGACAGACCGAGGAGACGATAGCGCCCCGCTCGAACATCTCCCGGGAGATCCGCTGTAGCGGCTCGCTGTCCGGGAAGTCGTACATCACCGCATGTCCGCCGGTGAAGTAGATCGCGTCGTAGTCCGCCGAATCGATGTCCGCCGGGGCGGCGGTGTCGGCCAGTAGCGCCATCCGGGCCGGATCGGCGTGCCAGGCCTTGGCGGTGCGGTCGTAGTTGGGGAACTTCAGCGACCGCGGCTCCAGCGGGGACAACCCGCCCTTCGGACTGACGATGCGCTGTTCGTAGCCCTGTTCCTCGAAGACGTGATAGGCGTGGGTCAGCTCGGACAACCACAGCCCGGTCGGGTGATCCGGGTCGTCGTAATGGGCGACGTTGGTGACAACGTGCAGAATGCGCTTGGTCATCGGTGAGCGTCCTCGCTGCTGGATTGCGGTCGACGACCGCCAGACTAGAGGCCTATGTAAACGCTGTCAACACTACGGTCGGGTGCCGGTGCGGCAGACCCGGACCGTCACCGTTCGAGGGCGGCGGCGACCGCGCTCCGGACCCGATTGTCCACCTCGGCGGGCGACGAGGCGTCCAGTTTGCCGTCCAGGTGCAGGAAGGCGAGGCCGTGCACCAACGCCCACATCGCGGTCGCCATCGATTGCTGATCCGCTGCCGGCGCGACCAGCTTGGCGATGCTGCCGAGGTAGTCGTGGATTGCCGTGACCGCGGCCACGCGGTCCGGATTGCCGGCATCGCATCCCTCGGAGAACATCGCGCCGAACATGCCGGGCCGCTGCAGGGCGAACCGCACGTAGGCCACGGCGATGTCGGCCACGTCGTCGGGCGTGCTCGGTGCCGGGCTGGCGGCCAGCAGTGCGGCGCCGAGTTCCTGGTAGCCGACTGCGGCCACGGCCGACAGCAGCGCGTTGCGGTCGGGAAAATGCCGGTACGGAGCGGCGGTCGACACTCCGGCTCTACGCGCGGCGGCCCGCAGCGAGAGTGCGGTCGCGCCGCCCTCCTCCTCGAGCAGTTCGACCGCAGCCTGGACCAGGGCGGTCGGGAGGTCGCCGTGGTGGTAGGGGCGTTTGGTCGACATGGTTTCCTCGTTCCGGCGTGTGTTTGCACCGCTTACTTTACACTGCATGACGGCCTGCGCCAGTTGAGCGTAGGGTTCGGCCTGCGTTGACGCCACTTCGGGAATCTCGCTAAGCTATATGTTAGCGCCGCACACATTACGGTCGAATGTCCCGACCCGACCGCTGCGGACGATATCGACGACCCGATCGAAAGGCAGCAGTGACGATGACCGAGATCGAACCGGTGTTGGAGCCCGCCGCAGCGCAGTTTGCCCGCGACACCGACACTCCGCCGTTCCTCTACCAGCTGCCGCCGGCCGAAGGCCGGGCGGCGGTCGATCACGTGCAGTCCGGTGAGATCGACAAGCCGGAGATCGACGAGGAGTGGATCACCGTCGACGGTGGCCCGACCGGCTCGGTACCGGTCCGGATCGTCAAACCGGCGGGCGCGACCGGGACGCTGCCGGTCATCTTCTTCATCCATGGTGCGGGCTGGGTGTTCGGTGATGCGGTATCGCACGATCGACTGGTCCGCGAGCTCGCGGTGGGAGCGAACGCCGCGGTCGTGTTCCCGGAGTACGACCGTGCGCCCGAGGCGAAGTACCCGACGGCGATCGAGCAGAACTACGCGGCGGCGCAGTGGGTCGTCGCGCACGGTGCGGAGAAGGGCCTGGACGCCTCGCGGTTTGCCGCAGCCGGGGACTCGGTGGGCGGGAACATGACTGCGGTGCTCACCTTGATGGCCAAGGATCGCGGCGATGTGCAGATTGCGCAGCAGGTGCTCTTCTACCCGGTGACCGACGCGAACTTCGACACCGGTTCCTACCACCAGTTCGCCGAGCACTACTTCCTGGCTCGGGATGGGATGAAGTGGTTCTGGGACCAGTACACCGCCGACGACGCTCAGCGAGACGAGATCTACGCCTCGCCGCTCCGCGCGTCGACCGAGCAGCTGGCCGGCTTGCCGCCGGCGTTGATCATCACCGCGGAAGCCGACGTGTTGCGCGACGAAGGCGAGGCCTACGCGGCGAAACTGCGCGCGGCCGGCGTCCCGGTGACGCAGGTGCGGTTAGGCGGGATCATCCACGATTTCGTGATGCTGCACGCGCTGGCGCACACCCACGCGGCCACCGCCGCGATCAAGCTGGCCCAGGACACCTTGCGGGCCGCGTTGCATCAGCCGAGCTCGAACCGAGCGGATGCGATCCGATGAGTGACTATCGACAAAGTTCGCCGATCGGCCGCGTGCAGCTGGCCGAGTTGACCCGGCGGGTGATCGCGGCGGACCCGGATGTCCGACTGGAGGTCCTCGACGCGATGACCGGCGCGGTGCTGGGCGACACCCCGCGCTGCACGCCGGCCGATGTCGCCACGGCGGCTGCGCGCGCTCGCGCGGCGCAGCCGGCGTGGGCGGCTCGTCCGGTCGCCGACCGTGCTGCGGTCCTGCTGCGGTTCCACGATCTGGTCCTGCAGCGCCAGGACGAGGTGCTCGACCTGATCCAGCGGGAGAACGGCAAGGCCCGTCGGCACGCGTTCGAGGAGATCATGGATGTCTGCATGGTGTCGCGTTACTACGCGCATACCGCCGCGGACTACCTGAAACCCGAACGTCGGCAGGGCGCACAGCTCGCGCTGACCCAGGTGTGGGAGCTGCACCACCCCAAAGGACTGGTGGGGGTGATCTCGCCGTGGAACTATCCGCTCACGCTCGGGATCAGCGACGCGTTGCCGGCGATCGTCGCCGGCAACGCGGTGCTCACCAAGCCGGATCAGCAGACACCGTTTGCCGCGCTGTGGGCGGTGCGGTTGCTGGAAGAAGCCGGCTTGCCGGCGGGGCTGGTGCAGGTGGTCACGGGCTCCGGCGCCGAGTTGGGGTCGGCGATCATCGAGCAGTCGGATTTCCTGATGTTCACCGGGTCCACCGCGGTCGGGCGGACCGTCGCGGCTCAGGCCGGTCGGCAGCTCATCGACTGTTCGATGGAACTCGGCGGCAAAAATGCCCTGCTGATCCTGGACGACGCCGATGTGGACAAGGCGGTGGACGGGTGCGTGCGGGCGTGCTTCTCCAACACCGGGCAGCTGTGCATCTCGATCGAACGGATCTATGTGCCGGCGACGATGTGGGACGAGTTCACGAGCCGATTCGCCGCGGCCGCGCGGTCGATGAAACTCTCTCCGGCGCTGGACTACTCGGCCGACATGGGATCGCTGATCAACCAGCGACAGCTGGAGACGGTCACCCGGCATGTCGGCGACGCCACCGCCAAGGGCGCTCGGGTGCTGGCCGGCGGACAGCCCCGCCCGGAGCTCGGTCCCTTCTTCTACGAGCCCACGATCCTGACCGATGTGCGGCCGGACATGATGGTGTACGCCCAGGAGACCTTCGGCCCGTTGGTCTCGCTCTACCGGGTCGACAGCGAGGAAGAGGCGATCGAGCGGGCCAACGACAGCGAGTACGGGCTCAACTTCAGTGTCTGGACCGGTGATCCGGCTCGGGGCCGCCGGGTTGCAGCACAGTTGCAGGCTGGCACGGTGAACGTCAACGATGCCTACGCCGCCGCGTGGGGTTCGATCGACGCGCCGATGGGAGGCATGAAGGCCTCCGGCATCGGGCGCCGACACGGCGAGCACGGGATTCTGAAATACACCGAAGCGCAGACGATCGCGGTCGAGCGGCTGCTTCCGGTCGGCAATCCGTCGCGGGTGAACCCGGCCCGGTACGCCCGGGCGATGACCTTCGCCTTGCGGGCGCTGCGCCGGTTACCGGGCGTGAAGTAGCCGGGCCGGGCCGGGGCGAGCTCAGCTGCTGATCAGCCGCTCGCGCACGTCCTCGGCCCGGCGCTCGGCAGCGACGACCGCCGCATCGGCCCGGTGACGCAGCTTCCGTGCGGCGCGCTTCGCCTTGCGCCGATTGGCCGGAGTGTCCACCGCCTCGACAGCAGCGACGATGTTCTCCCGCGCTTTGCCCAAACCCTCCCGCGCCTTCGCGACCTCGACGGGGACCACTTCCTTGGCCCGATCGGCGACGGTGGCGACCGAATCGGTCACCATCGTGGCGGCCTGTTCGAGCGCCGTCGTCGCCGGCGTCGCCCGGTCGAGTCGATCGCCGAGCCGGTCGGCGGCGCGCCGGGCGCGCCAGCCCAGCGACGGCTTGCCCTCGGTGTCCACCGCCGCGAGCAGCAGGCCGCCGAGCAATCCGACGTTCTTGGTGAACTGCACCTGCTCGGCAGCGCGTCGCTCCGGATCGTCGGTCTCCCAGAATCGATGTGCCGCAGTCGTGGTCGGGACCAGGCTGGCCGCCAGCGCCAGCGCGGACAGGCGCGGGGCGCGGCCGAGCGCGAGCGCGATCCCGGCGACGACCTTCACCGCGCCGTCCGCCTGGACGGCAGTACGAGGGGCGAGACCGGTGCGCGCCAGGATCGGCTCGGCGAGCTCGGCCTGCCGGATCGGATCGCGAAGCTGCTCGACCCCGCCGGCAACGAACACGGCGGCCAGCATGGGGCGGGCGATTCTGCGAACAAGCAAGGGTTTCTCCTCGGGTTTCGATGCCATCCAATCGCCGTCGTTCCGGCCGATCGTGCTGTCGGCAAGCCTAGTGGTTGCGGCCGTCGGCGGGTGGGACGGTGTCGGTGGGTGCGACGGTGACAATGGGTGGGACGGTGACAATGGATGGGACGGTGAGCAGTACCTTCCCGACCGACCGGGGCGAGTCGAGTTCGGTGTGCGCTCGGGCCACGTCGGTGATCGGCAACGTGGCCGCCACGACCGGTCGCACGGAGCCGCCCTCGATCAGCGGCCACACCCGCCGGCGCACCTCGGCGACGATCTCGGCCTTCGAGCCGGCGCCGGTGCGGGGCCGGCGGCGCAGATTGGTCACGTGGATCGAGGCTCGCTTGAACAGCGTTGCGCCGAGGTCGAGTTCGGCGGTCGCCCCGCCTTGCAGCCCGATGATCGTCAACTGGCCACCCGTGGCGAGCGCGGCGACGTTCCGCGACAGGTAGCCGGCGCCGATGATGTCGAGAATCACGTTCGCACCGCCGAGTTCGCCGATGACGTCGGCGAAGTTCTGCTCGTGGTAGTCGATCAAGGTCGTGGCGCCGAGCTCGGCGCACCGTTCGAGCTTGTAGCCGGTTCCGGCGGTGACCGCGACCTCCGCGCCGAGCGCACGGCCGATCTGGATCGCGTGGGTGCCGATGCCGCTGCCCCCACCATGGATCAGCAAGCGCTGTCCGCCGCGGAGCCCGGCGGTCATCACCACGTTCGACCACACGGTCGCGGCCGCCTCCGGCAGCGCGGCCGCCGCGATCAGATCGACGCCGCGTGGCACCGGCAGCACCTGCGTGGCCGGCACGTTCACCCGTTCGGCGTAGCCGCCGCCGGCCAGCAGGGCGCACACTCGGTCGCCCACCGCGAAGTCCCCGGCCGAGAACTCGTCGACATCCGTGCCGACCGCCGCGACGACGCCGGAGACCTCCAGCCCGAGAATGTCGCCGGTCCCCGGCGGGGGCGGGTAGAAGCCGGCCCGCTGCATGACGTCGGCCCGGTTCACCCCGGCTGCCGCGACCTCGATGGTGATTTCCCCCGGTCCGGGCGCGGGAACGTCCGCCACCTCGGTCCAGGCCATCACCTCCGGTCCGCCGAATCCGCTCAACGTCACCGCGTGCATGGCCGCCTCCTCAGATGTGTGCACTGCTGACATTACCCGAAGTGTGATCGGCGTCAACATTGCTGTGTATGGTCTGCGATATGACTGTTGTCTTGATCACAGGTTGTTCCAGCGGCATCGGAGCTGCGACCGCAGCCGAACTGGTCGCCGACGGCCATACCGTCTACGCGACCGCGCGCCGCCCTGAGACGTTGACCGAGTTGGCCGACAAAGGGTGCCGCACGTTGGCGCTGGACGTTACCGACGAGAGTTCGATGGCCGCGGCGGTGACCATGGTCGAAGCGGAGCACGGAGCGGTCGACGTGCTGGTGAACAACGCCGGCTACTCCCAGTCCGGGGCGGTCGAATCGATCCCGCTCGACGACATCCGGCGGCAGTTCGAGACCAACGTCTTCGGCATGATCCGGATGAGCCAACTGGTCTTGCCCGGGATGCGGGCGGCCGGCCGCGGTCGGATCATCAACCTCGGGTCGATGGGTGGCCGGCTCACCTTCCCCGGCGGCGGGATCTACCACGCCACCAAGTACGCGGTCGAGGCGATCTGCGATGCGATGCGGTTCGAGGTGCAGGGGTTCGGCGTCCAGGTGGTGCTGATCGAGCCGGGCCTGATCACGACGGAGTTCGCCGACACCGCGGTCGGTTCGGTCGACGGTCTCGCCGACGGGCCGTACGCCGAGTTCAACGCGCGCGTCGGCGCGGTGACCGCCGAGATCTATCGGAGCCCGGTGGCCAAGCTGGCCGGTGGCGGCCCCGAGGCGGTCGCGAAGGTGATCCGCAAAGCGGTGGACAGCAAGCGGCCGAAGGCCCGCTACGCCGTCACGCCGAGTGCCACCCTGGGCATCCTGCAACGCCAGCTCACCCCCGATCGTGTGTGGGATCTGGCGATGCGGGTCCAGTTCCCGGTGCCGAGCAAGGACTGACCGATCGGCCGGACGGCCGGGGATGCGCTTACGATGGACCTCGGCCGGGGCTTGACAGCCTCCGGTTTCCGGTCTCCAGACACCGGAATCTGACGTCGAGAATCGAGGACGAACGCCACCGTGCCTGCGTTGATGACGAAGCTGCTGCGGATCGGGGAAGGCCGGACCGTCCGGCGGCTGTCCCAGCTCGCGACCGAGGTGACGGCGCTGGAGCCGGAGTACGAGGCGCTCACCGACGCCGAGCTGCAGGCCAAGACCGACGAGTTCCGCACACGCTATGCCGACGGGGAGGATCTGGACTCGCTGCTGCTGGAGGCGTTCGCCACCGCCCGCGAGGCGTCCTGGCGGGTGCTGAACCAGAAGCACTTCCACGTGCAGGTGATGGGTGGCGCGGCGCTGCACATCGGCAACATCGCCGAGATGAAGACCGGCGAGGGCAAGACGCTCACCTGTGTACTGCCGGCGTACCTGAACGCGATCGCGGGCCAGGGCGTGCATGTGGTGACGGTCAACGACTACCTGGCCAAACGCGACTCCGAATGGATGGGCCGGGTGCACCGGTTCCTCGGCCTGGACGTGGGCGTCATCCTCTCCGGGTTGACGCCGGCGCAGCGCCGGGTCGCCTACCAGGCCGACATCACCTACGGCACGAACAACGAGTTCGGTTTCGACTATCTGCGCGACAACATGACGCATTCGCTGGACGACCTGGTCCAGCGCGGACACAACTTCGCCATCGTGGACGAGGTGGACTCGATCCTGATCGACGAGGCGCGCACCCCGTTGATCATTTCGGGTCCGGCGGACGCGTCGTCGAAGTGGTATGCCGAGTTCGCCCGGATCGCGCCGCTGCTCAAGCCCGACCTGCACTACGAGGTCGACATCAAGAAGCGGACCGTCGGCGTGCACGAAGCCGGGGTGGAATTCGTCGAGGACCAGCTCGGCATCGACAACCTGTACGAGGCCGCCAACTCGCCGCTGGTCAGCTATCTGAACAACTCGATCAAGGCCAAGGAGTTGTTCACCCGGGACAAGGACTACATCGTCCGGGACGGTGAGGTGATCATCGTCGACGAGTTCACCGGGCGGATCCTGGTCGGCCGCCGGTACAACGAGGGCATGCACCAGGCGATCGAGGCCAAGGAGAAGGTCGAGATCAAGCCGGAGAACCAGACGCTGGCGACGATCACGTTGCAGAACTATTTCCGGCTCTACGACAAGCTTTCCGGCATGACCGGCACCGCCGAGACCGAGGCCGCCGAGCTGCACCAGATCTACGGGTTGGGGGTGGTGCCGATCCCGACCAACAAGCCGATGGTTCGCAACGACCAGTCCGACCTGATCTACAAGACCGAGGAAGCCAAGTTCGACGCGGTCGTCAACGACGTTTCGCTGCGCAACGCCAAAGGGCAGCCGGTGCTGATCGGCACCACCAGCGTGGAGCGCTCGGAGTACCTGTCCCGGCAGTTCACCGAGCGGGGCATATCGCACAACGTGCTGAACGCGAAGTTCCACGAGAAGGAAGCGCAGATCATCGCGGAGGCCGGCCGCTCCGGCGCGGTGACGGTGGCGACCAACATGGCCGGCCGCGGCACCGACGTGGTGCTCGGCGGCAACCCGGACATCGTCGCCGACCTCAAGCTGCGCGAGCGCGGTCTGGACCCGGTGACCACCCCGGAGGAATACCAGGCGGCCTGGGAACCGGCGCTGGACGAGGTCAAGGCCGACGCGGCCGCCGATGCGGACAAGGTGCGCGCCGCCGGTGGGTTGTACGTCCTGGGCACGGAGCGGCACGAGTCGCGCCGGATCGACAACCAGTTGCGCGGCCGGTCCGGGCGCCAGGGCGACCCGGGGGAGTCCCGGTTCTACCTGTCGGTCGGCGACGAGCTGATGCGCCGGTTCAACGGCGCGGCATTGGAGTCGATCATGACGCGGCTCAAGGTGCCCGACGACGTGCCGATCGAGGCGCGGATGGTCTCCAAGGCGATCCGCAGCGCGCAGACCCAGGTCGAGCAGCAGAACTTCGAGATCCGCAAGGACGTGCTCAAGTACGACGAGGTGATGAACCAGCAGCGCACGGTGATCTACGCCGAGCGCGCCCGAATCCTGGCCGGCGAGGATATGGACGGTCAGGTCCAGGGCATGATCGACGATGTGGTCACCGCCTACGTGGACGGCGCGACGGCCGAAGGCTATGTCGAGGACTGGGATCTGGACACGTTGTGGGCAGCGTTGAAGGCGCTGTACCCGGTCGGGGTCGACCACGTTCGGCTGACCGGTGCCACCGAGGTCGGCGAGGCGGGTGAGCTGACCCGCGACGAGTTGCGCGATGCGTTGCTGCAGGACGCACACGACGCGTACTCCCGGCGGGAACAGGAGATCGACGGGATCGCCGGGCCGGGCGCGATGCGCAACCTGGAGCGGCAGGTCCTGCTCAGCGTGCTCGACCGCAAGTGGCGCGAGCATCTGTACGAGATGGATTACCTCAAGGCCGGGATCGGGCTACGCGCGTTGGCGCAGCGCGACCCGTTGGTCGAGTACCAGCGGGAAGGCTACGACATGTTCGCGGCGATGCTCGACGGCCTGAAAGAGGAGTCGGTCGGGTTCTTGTTCAACCTCCAAGTGGAAGTCACTCCGCCCCAGCAGCAGTCGGCGGTGGCGCCGGGGCTCCGCTCGCCGGTCGGTGCAGGAACAACCGCGGCGAACGGCGCCGGCGAGTCGGTCGCCGCGCCGCTGGTCAGCATGGAGAAGGCGGCCGCCGGCAGCGGCAACCCGGCAAGCGGCTCCCCCGGAAACGGTGCTGCCGAACCGGCTACGACTGCGCCGGCAGCGTTGCGGGCCAAGGGGATCAGCGACGAGCAGGACCGTAATCTGACCTACAGCGGTCCCGCCGAAGACGGTTCCACCTCGGTGCGGCGCAGTTCCGACGCGGCCGCGACGGGGCAGGGCACCACCCGCCGGGAGCGCCGGGAGAGCGCTCGACAGCAGGCCAAGTCGGTCAAGCGGGGACCGAAGTCCAAACGCCGGCATTGATCGCGTGGCGAGGTTCGGCGGCGGCTCAGGGCCGCGGCCGGATCAGCCGATGCGTAGCACATCGACCCGCCATCCGCCGCGCCGGTAGGTGAGATGGCCGGCGATCGCTCCGGCGCGCGTGCCGGTGGCGTAGACGGCGAAGAATTCGGCGCTGCCCCGCCGGTCGAGTTGCACCCGGACCGCGCTGGTGAGTCCCAGGGGTTGCCGGCCGCCGGCATCGGCGCGAGTACGTACCATATCGACCACCCGAGGCTCGGCGAGCTCGCGAAGCTGCCGCAACGGCCGCCGCCGGTTGAGCACTTCGATCACGTATCGCAGGGTCAGCTCGGCGAACCGCCGCGCGCTCGCCGCATCGGCGGCGTCACTTCCGGGGCGTCGGGTCGACCGGCCGTCGTGGGGAGTCCGACGCGCCGGATGCAGGGCCGGTCGGCAGCGGCTGGTATCGGCGGTCGGGCGGGGCGCCGGCGACAGGAATCGATGATCGGTCAACTCGGATCTCCTCGGGCTGTGGGCGCGGTGGCGCCGGGTCCGAGGAGCGGTTCGGACTGCCCGCCAGTATTCCATTACTGCGTGGCGGCGGCCATGACCGGTCGGTCAACTGGCCCCGACCGGGCAGGTCCCGGCCGCATAATCGGGTGACGAGCGCACGCACATCACGCCCGGGCCGACGGTGCGCGATCCACCACCGCGCAGATCCATCGACGAGGAGCCGACGGGCATGGCGATCACGAGGCTGACACCGCAAGATGCGTCGTTCTACGCGATGGATGCCGGCGTACATCCGATGTATATCGGATCGCTCGCGATCCTGGACAACGACGACGGCGCACTCGACTACGACCGGCTCAGCGCGATCGTCGAACGCCGGCTGTCGTTGGTGCCGCGGTATCGCCGCAAGGTGCGGCCGGTGCCGTTCGGGCTGGCCCGCCCGGTCTGGGTGGACGACGGTGACTTCGACATCGGTTTCCACATTCGGCGCGCGGCGCTCCCGCGGCCGGGAAACGACGCCCGGCTGCACGAGCGGGTCGCACAGCTGTCCGCCCGTCGGCTCGATCGTGCGCGTCCGCTCTGGGAGATGTACCTGATCGAAGGTCTGTCCGGCGGGCGGTGCGCAATTTTCACCAAGTCGCACGCGGCATTGGTCGACGGCGACGAGGCGCTCGAGATCGGCCATGTCATCCTCGATTCCGGTGCGGTACCGCGGCCGGTCGCCGACGACCTGTGGCTGCCCGACGACCAGCCGAGCGATGCCGAGCTGGCCTTGGATGCGTTGGGCCGGCTGGCGCGAGACCCGGGTGAGGGAGTCGAGCTGGTCCGGCGGGTCGTCGGCGACGTGCGCGACGCGGTCGACGCGACCGCGCGCTCGGTCGGCCGGTTCGCCTCGGTGGCACGCTCGGTCCCGCCGCTGGCCCCGTTGAACGGGCCGATCTCGCGGGAGCGCCGGTTCGACGTCGCGCGAACCGATCTGGCGGACTACCGGACCATCCGCCGCGGGCTGGGCTGCTCGATCAACGATGCGATCCTCGCGGTGATCACCGGAGCGCTGCGGTCCTGGCTGGTCAGCCGGCGCGAGCCGCTCACCGGATCGACCGTGGTGCGCGCGGTGGTGCCGATGTCGGTGTACCTGGCCGAACCGGCCTCCACCTCGGCCAGCGAAGTGTCCTCGTTCCGGATCGACCTGCCGGTGGGCGAGCCGAATCCGGTGATCCGGCTATCGCATATCGGGCATGCCACCGAGGCGCACGCGCACCTGCGTCGTGGCGTCACCGCGCGCACGCTGGTGCGGTTGTCCGGGTTTGCCCCGGCCAGCCTGCATGCGCTCAGCGTCCGGTCGGCAAGTAGCTTCGGGCCGCATTCGTTCAACCTGGTGATCACGAATGCGCCCGGCCCGCAGAACCCGATGTACATCGGCGGCGCGCGGATGCTGGAGATGTATCCTGTGTCGCCGCTGTTGCGTGATCAGGCTTTGAGCATCGGTCTGACCTCGTATGACGGCAAGGTGTACTACGGGCTGAATGCCGACCGGGCGTCCGTGGGAGATCTAGGCGTCCTCCCCGGACTGTTGAGCGAATCGATGGAGGAAATGCTGCATGCCTGCGCATGAGCCGACCGCTTCGGGGGTGCTGCGGGTCTATGTCCCGGCGACGGTCCGGATGCTTCGTGGCCTTGTGGCCGAGGGCGAGTTCACCGCGGTCAACGGGTTGGCCTTCGCCATCACGCCGATGTTGCGCGAGGCGTATTCGTCGGGCACCGACGAGGAACTCGCGGAGGTGGCGATGGCCGAGGCAGCGCGAGCGTCGCTGCGGTTGCTCGCCGCCGAGCTGGCCGACGACGCGGACGCGCACGACCGGGACGGCAACCCGGTGCGCCGGCGCGCGGTGGTGGCCGCCGACCTCGACAACGTCCGGGCGCGACCGGACCTCGACGATGCGGTGGTCCGGATCAGCGGCCCGATCCCGCTGGCCCGGGTCGGGTCGGTGCACGTCGACCTGGCCGAGGCCGAGGAAGCCGTCACCAGGGCGGTGGAGGTGATCGATGCCGCCGACCTGGGCGACCCGGACGCCGAGTTCGTCCTCGGCGATGCCGAGGACCACCAATTGGCCTGGTATGCGACTCAGGAACTGCCGTTCCTGATCGAGCTGCTATGACCGGCTACTTGAAAGTAACTTACGCTTCCGTAACCATAGCGTCATGGATCTGCAGAGCATGGGCGTGAGGCGATGGCTGGAAGCCCCGGCGTCCGAGGTGTCCGCGCCGCGGCGGCCTCGGCTGAACCTGCTGCGCGGCGCGGTCGCGCGGATCACCACCCCGCTGCTGCCCGACGACTACCTGCACCTGGCGAACCCGCTCTGGTCGGCCCGTGAGTTGCGCGGTCGAGTGGTCGAGGTGCGCAAGGAGACCGCCGACTCGGCGACCCTGGTGATCAAGCCGGGCTGGGGCTTCGATTTCGACTACCGGCCGGGCCAGTACATCGGCATCGGGGTGCCGGTCGACGGGCGATGGCACTGGCGGTCGTACTCGTTGACCTCGCCACCCGGGCACGAAGGCAAGCTGATCTCGATCGCCGTGAAGGCGATGCCGGAAGGATTCCTGTCCAGCCACCTGGTCAGCGGCGTACCGTCCGGCACCGTGGTCCGGCTGGCCGCGCCGAAGGGCAACTTCGCCCTGCCGGAACCGCCACCGGCCAAGATTCTGTTCCTGACCGCGGGCAGCGGGATCACCCCGGTGATGGCGATGTTGCGGGCGATGGCGCGGCGCGGCGCGCTGCCGGACGTCGCGCATGTGCATTCGGCGCCGACTGCCGACGACGTGATGTTCGGCGCCGAGCTGGCCGAGATGGAGCGCACGCATGAGAGCTTCGTCACACATATCCAACACACCCGCACCGCCGGCAAGTTTGCGTTGACCGAGCTGGACGGGTTGTTTCCGGACTGGCGAGAGCGGCAGACCTGGGCGTGCGGGCCGGTCGCGATGCTCGACGACATCGAGGGGACCTGGCAGCAGGCGGGAATTGCGGACCGACTGCATACCGAACGGTTCGAGCTGGGTCGGGCGACCACGGGCCAGGGCGGTACGGTGAACTTCGGGCGGTCCGGCCGCACAGTTCAGGTCGACGGAGCGACCACGCTGCTGCAGGCCGGCGAGGGAGCCGGAGTGCTGATGCCGTTCGGTTGTCGGATGGGCATCTGCCAGACCTGCGTGGTCTCGCTGAGCGAAGGTTATGTCCGCGATCTACGTTCGGGCGTGGAGCACGGACCGGGCGAGCGGGTGCAGACCTGCATCTCGGCCGCTGCCGGAGATTGCACCCTCGATCTCTAGCCGCTTACGGTTCGTCGCGGTACTATCCGCGGCTTGTCGTTGCCCGGTACGTTTGGGTGGGAAAACTGTACGGGGTGGGCACGGACGTGTTCGCCCGACTGGACGGAAGGACACCGGTGGCGATCACCGACATCAAGGTCTTCGCGCACCTGTCGGAGGCCGACGTCGAAGCGCTGGGCCGTGAACTCGACGCGGTCCGTCGCGATGTCGAGGAGTCTCGAGGTGCGCGGGACGCGCGTTACATCCGTCGGACGATTGCGCTGCAGCGAGCTCTGGAGGTCGGCGGCCGGGTCGCGTTGTTGGCCGGCCGCTACCGTCCGGCCTGGTTCGTCGGCACCGCATTGCTGACCGTCTCGAAGATCGTCGAGAACATGGAGCTCGGCCACAACGTCAGCCACGGCCAGTGGGACTGGATGAACGATCCGGAGATCCACTCGGTCACTTGGGAGTGGGATCAGGTGGGCCCGTCGCCGCAGTGGCAGCAGGCGCACAACTATTCGCACCACATGTACACCAACGTGCTCGGCCGGGACGAAGACCTGGGTTTCGGCATCCTCCGGATGACCCGGGACGAGCCGTGGCGCCCGATGCACCTGGCCCAGCCGGCGGCGAACGTGATCCTCGCGGCGTTGTTCGAATGGGGCATCGCGCTGCACGATTGGTCGATCCACAAGGAGCTGGCCGGTACGCCGCCGGGTCAGCTGGCCTCGGAGCCGAACAAAGAGTTCGCGCGCAAGATCGTCCGGCAGCTGGGCAAGGATTTCGTGCTCTTTCCGGCGTTGTCCGGGTCGGGCTGGCGAGCCACGCTGGCCGCGAACGCCGTCGCGAACCTGGGCCGCAATCTGTGGGCCTACGCGGTGATCTTCTGCGGACATTTCCCGGATGGTGCGCAAAAGTTCACCCTGGAGCAGCTGGACGGCGAGACGCAGGGCGAGTGGTACCTGCGCCAGATGCTCGGCAGTGCCAACTTCGAGGCCGGTCCGGTGATGGCGTTCATGAGTGGGAACCTCAGCTACCAGATCGAGCACCACCTGTTTCCCGACCTGCCGAGCAACCGGTACGCCGAGGTCTCGGTGCGGGTGCGCCAGCTCTGCGACAAATACGACCTGCCGTACACCACCGGTTCGCTCGGCAAGCAGTACCTGCTGGCTTTCCGCACCATCCACAAGCTGGCGCTGCCCGACAGCTGGTTGCGCCGGACCGCCGACGATGCCCCGGAGACCTGCTCCGAACGGCGGTTCGCCGGGAGCCGAGTGTGGATCGATCCGGTCACCGGGCAGCGGCGCGGCTTGCGCACGGCGATGACCGACGCGGCCGCGGCGCTGCAGGCCCGCAAGGTCGCATTGAAGCAGCGGGCACGGGCGGAGCGGCGAGCGCTGCGGCGCGGCCGATAGCCGCGCCGCAGCCGCGTCGTCAGATCCGCTCGAAGATCGCGGCGATACCCTGCCCGCCACCGACGCACATGGTGACCAGCGCGTACCGGCCCTGGATCCGGTGCAACTCGTAGATCGCCTTGGTCGCGAGGACCGCGCCGGACGCGCCGATCGGGTGGCCCAGGGCGATCGCGCCGCCGTTCGGATTGACCTTCTTCGGGTCCAGGTCGAGCGCCCGGGCGACCGCGATCGCCTGCGCGGCAAAGGCCTCGTTGGACTCGATCAGGTCCAGGTTGTCCAGCGACAGCCCGGCCTTGGCCAGCGCGATCTTCGTCGCCGGAATCGGCCCCTCGCCCATGATCTCGTTCGGTACCCCGGCGACGGCGTAGGACACCAGCCGGGCCATCGGGGTGGCGCCGGCGGCCTCGGCCTTCGCGGCATCGGCGAGCACCAGGAATGCGGCGCCGTCGTTGATCCCGGAGGCGTTGCCGGCGGTGACGGTGCCGCCGTCCGGCTGGAACGCGGGGCGCATCTTGGCCAGGGCCTCGACCGTGGTGTCCGGCTTGACGTGCTCGTCGGTGTCGACGGTGACCTCGCCCTTGCGGCTGCGCTTGACGATCGGCACGATCTGATCGGTGAACCGGCCCTCGGCGATCGCGGCGGCGGCCTTGCGGTGCGACTCGGCCGCGAACTCGTCCTGCTCGGCGCGGCTGATATCCCACTTCACCGCGAGGTTCTCGGCGGTGATGCCCATGTGCCCGACCCCGAACGGGTCGGTCAGCGCGGCCACCATCGCGTCGATCATCGTGGTATTCCCCATCCGGGCACCGCTGCGCATCGCCGGGGACAGGTACGCGCCGCGCGACATCACCTCGACCCCGCCGCCGATCCCGAAGTCGCAGTCGCCGAGCTTGATGTTCTGCGCGGTCGTCACCACCGCCTGCAGGCCCGAGGAGCAGAGCCGGTTCACCGCCATCGCGACCGAGTCCATCGGTAGTCCGGCCTGGATCGACGCGACCCGGGCGACATAGGCATAGCGGGATTCGGTCGGGATGCAGTTGCCGACGGTGACGTAGTTGATCTGCGCCGGGTCGAGCGCCGACCGGCTGATCGCTTCCTGCATGACGATTCCGGCGAGGTCGGCCGGTTCCTGATCGGCCAATCCGCCGTTGAACGAGCCGATCGCCGATCGGACAGCGGAAACGACGACGACGTCACGGTCGGCCATGAAGATCCTCCTGCAGCTGGCGGCGGAACGCCGGTCCGGGTAGGTGATTACGTGGTTCTCAGGCTAGCCGAGCGGCTCCCGGGCCAGTTCGGCGTGCAGCCGGGCCAGAGCGTGATCGCGAGCCGGTCCGTTGATGATCCGGTAACGCGCGGGCCGAGTCGCGTAGGTCACAACTTCTACCTACGCGGCCGTAACCTACGCTAACGTAGCCGCTCGTGGCCATCTCCGATGTCAAGGAATACGCGCACCTGACCGCCGAGGATGTCGAGGCGCTCGCGGTCGAGCTCGACTCGATCCGGCGGGAGATCGAGTCTTCGCGCGGCGAGCGGGACGCGCGCTACATCCGCAACACCATTCGGCTGCAGCGCACGCTGGAACTCGGCGGTCGCGCTGTGCTGTTCGCCAGTTATTTCCCGCCGGCCTGGTTTCTGGGTGCCGGCATGCTCGGCGTGGCCAAGATCATCGAGAACATGGAGATCGGCCACAACGTCATGCACGGCCAATGGGACTGGATGAACGATCCGGAGATCCATTCCAGCTCGTGGGAGTGGGACAACCCGGACCCGTCCAAGCATTGGCAGCAGACGCACAACTATCTGCATCACAAGTACACCAACGTGCTGGGGATGGACGACGACGTGGGCTACGGCCTGCTGCGGGTCACCCGGGATCAGCGGTGGTCGCCGTTCTTCCTGGGCAACCCGGTCTACAACCTGTTGCTGCAGCTGTTGTTCGAGTACGGCGTCGCGATCCAGCACCTGGAGCTGGGCAAGCTGGCCAAAGGCCGGTTCCCGGCGGGGTCGCCGGAGCGGGCCGAGTTCGAGCAACGCCGCCGCGAGGTGCTCGCCAAGGTGGGCAAGCAGGTCGCCAAGGACTACCTGATCTGGCCCGCGCTGACCGGTCCGGCGTTCTTCTCGACGTTGACCGCCAACCTGACCGCCAACGTGATCCGCAACGTGTGGACCAACATGGTCATCTTCTGCGGGCATTTCCCGGACGGCGCGGAAAAGTTCACCAAGGCCGATATCGACGGTGAGACCCAAGGCGAGTGGTACCTGCGCCAGATGCTCGGCAGCGCGAACATCGCCGGCGGACCCGTCCTGGACTTCATGAGCGGCAACCTCAGCTATCAGATCGAGCACCACCTGTTCCCGGACCTGCCCAGCAACCGGCTGCGCGAGATCTCGATCCGGGTACGGGAACTGGCCGAGAAATACGACCTGCCCTATACCTCGGGGTCGTTGCCGAAGCAGTACGCCAAGTCCTGGCGGACGATCGTCAAGCTGTCGCTGCCGGACCGCTTCCTGCGACGGAGCGCCGACGATGCGCCGGAAACGGCGTCCGAGCGCAAGTTCGGGGGCAACACTCGGGCCATGATCGATCCGGTGACCGGCCGGCGGCGTGGGCTGCTGGCCAAACTGCGCGCCGCCTGACCCGGCCGCGCCGGGTCACCAGGTGTCGTTGGTGGCCAGAGCGGTGAGCAAGCGGCGCACCGCCGCGACCCGGCGGGTGTTGTCGAGGGTGTCGAGTGCGCATTCCGGATCGGCCGGTGGCCCCAGGTGGGTGCACCCGCGGGGGCAGTCCTCGATCGCCGTCGACAGGTCGGCGAAAGCCGCGATCACGTCGTCGGGGGTGATGTGGGCCAGGCCGAACGAGCGAACGCCGGGCGTATCGATCACCCAGCCGCCGGCGACGAGCGGCAGTGCGACCGATTGGGTGGAGGTGTGGCGGCCCTTGCCCACTCCCGACACGGTGCCGACCGCGCGATCGGCGTCCGGGACCAGCCGGTTCACCAGGGTGGACTTGCCCACCCCGGAATGCCCGAGCAACGCGGACAGTCGGCCGCGAACCAGCTCGAGTACCGGTTCCAGCGGTGCGGACTGCCCGCCCAGCACCACCGGCAGATCCAGTTCGGCGAACAGCGCGGCGAATTGGTCCGGGTCGGCGAGGTCGCTCTTGGTCAGGCACAACACCGGTTGCAGCCCGCCGGCATAGGCGGCCGCCATCGTCCGCTCGACGAACCCGGCCCGGGGTGGCGGGTCGGCCAGCGCTACCACGATCAGCAACTGTTCGGCGTTGGCCACCACCACCCGTTCGTAGGCGTCGGTGTCGTCGGCGGTCCGCCGCAGCACGGTGCCGCGCGGCTGCACCCGGACGATCCGGGCCAACGTGTCCCGCCGGCCGGACAGGTCGCCGACCAGATCGACCTGATCGCCGACCACGATCGGGGTGCGGCCCAGCTCCCGCGCCCGCATCGCGACGACGATCCGGTCCGGGTCGCCGGCGAGCGCGCACCCCCAGCGACCGCGATCGACCGAGACGACCATGGCCGACTCGGCGTCATCGTGCGCCGGGCGGGTCTTGGTGCGCGGACGAGTGCGCCGGGCCGGGCGAACCCGGACGTCGGTCTCGTCGTACTCGCGGCGGCTCAGCGGGCGTGCTTCCCGGGTCCGGCGACGGGATCGCCGGCCAGCATCGCGGCCCACATGTCGGCGAAGCCGGGCAGTGTCTTGGCGGTCGTCGCCACGTTGTCCACCTCGACGCCGGCGACCCGTAGCCCGACGATCGCGCCGGCGGTCGCCATCCGATGATCGGCGTAGGACTTCCAGCAACCGCCGCGCAGCGACGTCGGGGTGATCGTCAGCCCGTCGGGGTGCACCGTCACCCGGCCGCCCAGCCCGTCGATCTCGGCAGCCAGTGCGGCCAGCCGATCGGTTTCGTGGCCACGCAGGTGTGCGATCCCGCGCAGTCGGGACGGCGTCGCCGCCAGCGCGGCGAGCGCGGCGACGGTCGGCGCCAGCTCCCCGACGTCGTGCAGATCGATGTCGATACCCTGCAGTCGATCCGGACCGCGCACGGTGAGTCCGGCGTCGTCGAGCTGGACGGTTGCCCCCATCTGGTCCAGGATCCGCCGGATCGCGTCGCCGGCCTGGGTGGTTCGCAGGGGCCAGGCGGGCACGCGTACCACGCCACCGGTGACCGCTGCCGCGGCGAGAAACGGGGTGGCATTCGAAAGGTCCGGCTCGATCACCCGGTCGACCGCACGAATCGGGCCCGGAGCCACCTGCCAGGTGTCGGCGGCGCCCGATTCGGCAGGGCTGTCCACCCACACCCCGGCCGAGCGCAGGATGTCGACGGTCATGTCGATATGCGGACGGGACGGCACCGACGGGCCGACGTGATGGATTACCACGCCGTGCTCGAACCGCGCTGCCGAGAGCAACAGGGCCGAGACGAACTGCGACGAACCGGACGCATCGATGGTCACCACGCCGCCGGCCAGGCTGCCACCCCCGTGCACCACGAACGGCAAACCGTCGCCGTCGACTCGGGCACCGAGGGTGCGTAGTGCAGTGAGCACGGTACCGAGCGGGCGGCGGCGGGCCTGTTCGTCGCCGTCGAAGGCAACCGGTCCCGTGGCCAGCGCGGCGAGGGGCGGGAGGAAACGCAACACGGTCCCGGCCAGACCGCAGTCGACGGCGCCCCCGTGCAGCGGGCCGGGGGTTACGGTCAGGGTGGTGCCGTCGCCGACGATGTCGGCGCCGAGCCCGCGCAGTCCGGCGATCATCAGATCGGTGTCGCGGCTGCGCAGGGCCCCGGTCAGGGTGGACGGTCCGGTCGCCAGGGCGGAGAGCACCAGCGCGCGATTGGTCAGCGACTTGGACCCGGGCAAGATCACCCGAGCCTGCACCGGGCCGGCGGCATACGGTGCGGCCCAGCGGCTCGCGGTCCGGGAAGTCACGCGGTCATCTTCGCCTATCGGGTGTCGGGGGTGCGTGTCAGCATGGGGATATGTGCGGTAGATACGCGTCCACGGCGGACCCGGGCCGGCTCGTGGCCGAGTTCGACGCACTCGACGAGACCGATCCGAACGAGCCGTTGACGCCCGCCGAGGCCGGCCCGAACTACAACGTCGCCCCGACCGAAAAAGTGCTCACCGTGGTCAGCCGGCACGATCGCGGCACCCCGGCCGCCCGGCGGCGGATTCGGCGGATGCGGTGGGGGCTGGTCCCCCATTGGACCCCGGCCGCCGAGCCGGGCGTGCCGGCCGGAGGAAAGCCCCTGTTCAACGCCCGTGCCGACACGGCGGCTCGGCTGCCGTCGTTCCGCGATGCGATGCGCTCGCGGCGGTGCCTGATCCCGATGGACGGCTGGTACGAGTGGCAGGTCGTGGCCGGCGCAGACGGCAAGGCGACCAAGGTGGCGTACTTCACGACCCCGGCGAACGGTGACCGGCTGGCGGTGGCCGGGCTCTGGTCGGTCTGGCGCGATCCGACGGTCCCGGATCAGCCGCCGCTGTCGAGCTGCACCATCCTCACCACGGCCGCGGTCGGTCCGCTGCAGCAGATCCACGATCGGATGCCGTTGTTCCTGCCGGCCCAGGATTGGCCGGCGTGGCTGGCTCCGGATCGGCCGGCGCCGGCCACGTTGCTGGATGCGCCCGCCGAGACCGTCGTGGCCGGGTTGGAAATTCGTCCGGTCGGGCAAGCGGTGAACAGCGTTCGGAACAATTCGCCGGACTTGCTGCGCCGCGCCGATCTGCCCGGACCGGGCGAGCAGATCTCTTTACTGTGAACGGCCGGAAAAGAACGACACAGTCCGGGTATCTGCAGGCAATTTGCGGTTTCCGAGTCATCCAGCAGGGGTACTGTCGAGGGTGTGGCCGGGGCTCGGAAGATGCCGCCGTCGGCCGTCAGGTAAGGAGAGATCGACAATGATCGGAACAATTCTCAGCGCGCTCTTGGTCGGCCTGATCATAGGCGCGCTGGCACGTTTGCTGATGCCCGGTAACCAGAATATCGGCGTGCTGATGACGATAGTTCTCGGTGTGGCGGGCTCGTTCCTCGGATCGTGGCTGACCTATCAGTTCGGCTACACCAACTCGAACGGCGGATTCGAGGTGATCCCGTTCGTCGTCGGCGTGATCATCGCAATCGGACTGATCTCCGCCTACTTGGCGATCTCCGGTCGACGAGTACGCCAGTAACGGGGGTACCTCACCCACATTTCGACGACCTGACGCAGAGGCGGCGTTCCGCAAGGAGCGCCGCCTCGTGCCATCATGAAAATAGATCTCACGGTTGTCGCCATCCCGGCGTATGTCGGCGCGATGGTGGCCGAATACCGTTGGCAGCGGCGCCATCCTGTGTCCGACGGCTCCCGGGCTGGCGATTATCAGCTCGCCGACACCCTGGCCAGCCTGTCGATGGGCTTCGGCTCTCTTGTGGCGCCTTTCGTTGCCGAAAAGCTGCTGGATCCGATTACTCCTGGGGTCGGACGGCATGCGCGGTTGCTCGTCGGTGCCGCGGTGGTCACGACCGTGGCGACGACCGCGCAGGACATATGGCGGCGGCGGCGGGACGCCGGTTCGCTGCCCGCGGCAGGCGTCGCGCCGGGATTCGCCGATACCGATCGGCCCGATCAGCCGGTCGGGTTGCAGCTCGCCGGCGTTCTGGCGGTATCGGCCGTTGCCACCACCGCATTGACGGTCGCCACCACATGGGCGGCGCAGATCACCGGACGCCGGCTGTTCGAGCGTAGTCGCTATGATCTCGGCGGCGGTCCGCTCGGACTGGTGGTCGGGGTACTCGGCTGGGATTTCCTCTATTACTGGGATCATCGACTCAGTCACGAGTGCCGTTGGCTGTGGGCGGTACACGTGGTCCACCACTCCAGCGAGCGCTACAACCTGTCCACCGCGTTGCGGCAACCGGTGGCGGAGAACATCACGATGCTCGCGCCGTACGGATTGGTGGCACTGCTCGGGGTACGGCCGGGCTTGATAATGCAGGCTCGAGCGCTGGACCTGATGTATCAGTTCTGGATCCACACGGAGGCGATCGACACGATCGGACCGCTGGAACGCTGGCTGAACACCCCCTCGCACCACCGGGTGCATCACGGGTCGAACCGCCGTTACCTCGACCGCAATCACGGCGGGATTCTGATCATCTGGGACCGGCTGTTCGGGACGTTCGAGCCGGAGGGGGAGCGGCCCGTCTACGGCCTCACCCGCAACATCGACACCGTCAACCCGGTCCGAATCGCCGGGCACGAATGGCTCGACCTCGCTGGGGACATCGCCGGCGCAGCCACCTGGCGCGATCGTTGGTCGTATCTGCTGCGCGGCCCGGGCTGGGCGTACGAACGTCGGGCGATCGCGGGCCGAGGTTGATGTGCCCCAGGCAGGATTCGAACCTGCGACCTACCGCTTAGGAGGCGGTTGCTCTATCCCCTGAGCTACTGGGGCCGGGGTGCCGACCGGGCGGAGTGTAACCGGCGCGCGCGGGTGATGGGTGCTGCTCGGGCCGCGCTTCCCGAGGTTGTCCGGCCGGGCTTGTCTCGCGAGGTTCCGGTCGATATCTTAGGGGCCGGTGTCACCCGCTCTACGTACCTGCTGGATTTCATGCCGGTCCGGCCTCGTCATGTTTCGGCTGATCGAGGGTCCCGGGCGGGGTCGCCGGAAACAGGTCTGTCGTGCGAGGTCATCGGCAACGTCTGGGTTGCGCGCGACATGGTCGAGCTTGTGGCTAGGATTGGATCGCGACTTCAACTTCGACGAACGACGGGGTGTACTGGTGGACGAGCGCAGGCAAGCAGAGGCGCACACGCCGTGGGACTACTTGGAGCAGTTGTCCGCACTGACCCTGCTCGATCGCCTTCCGGTTCCGATCGTTGCAGTGTCGCCCGACGGCGGCATCGTCCACGCCAACCCGGCCTTCGAGCACATGCTCGGCTACGAGTCCGGCGCGATGAGCGAGATTTTGTTCCCGGACCTCCTGGTGCAGCGCCCGGCGATGGAAGAGGGCCTGGCGGCCACGTTGCGGACGTGGGCGGGTCGGCTCGTCGAGCTGTGGCATGAGGACGAGTCCGTCGTCCGCGCGGTGATCAGTTCGTCGGCGTTGCGGCGTGCCGACGACCCGGTGGCGCTCGTTGCCTTCCACGACGTCACCGATCAACTGTGGTCGGACGGCCGGATCACGCAGAGTCCGTACGAGCATGGCGGCCTGGAGGCAGACGCCCGCCCGACCTGAGTCGGTTGTTCGATTACATTCCCGCCGGCCACATTCATGCCGGACTCATTCATGCCGGCAAAATTCCGGTCGGCCACATCCACGCCGGTCGGCTGCTGGACGGTAGCGGGCGGGTTTGCCGTCGGTGACCTCGTCGGTGTAGACATGCCCGCCGCGGGGTAAGCCCCAACTGTCCCGGCCTCGGTCGCCTCCCTCGACGATCGATCTTCTTAGGCCTGTCGAATCCGCAGGTCAAGGCCGCTATGTTGCGATCCGGTCACGGCGATGTATTCTTCTATCTGGGACGTATACCGATTCGTTACCAAACCGTTCGATAACAGATCGAGGGATTCCATCGTGTCGCCACAGCATCGCACTCGCCCGTCGAACATCGCGGCAGCTGAGCTCGTCGCGCCAGGAAGGGTGGGTCACGGCGGCAGGCACAGGGCGCCGTCGATCGACTCGCAGCGGATGATCGCCGCAACCGTAGCGGCCGGCGCAATGCTCGCGTCGGGCTATCAGGTAATCCATCCCGGGGTCGCCGACGCCACTCCGGTAGCGCCGGCGCCGGCTCCGGCGCCCGTTCCCGGGCCGATCGAGCAGCTTGCCCAGGCGCTTCCGCTCCAGCAGTTCGCCCAGGCGCTGCAGCCGCCGAAGGTGGAGTTACCGGCCAGCCTCGAGCTGCCTGCCGAGGTGCAGGGAGTGGTGGACGATGTAAATCAGGGGTTTGCGCAGGCCGCCGCGCCGATCGTGCCGCAGGCTCAGGTGGTGCGGCCGGTCGACAGCGGCCAGATCACATCGGGATTCGGCTATCGCTGGGGCTCGATGCACTCCGGGCTCGATTTCGCCGACCCGATCGGTACGCCGATCAGATCGGTCGCCAGCGGCACCGTCATCGAAGCCGGCCCGGCCTCAGGCTTCGGGCAGTGGGTTCGGGTACAACACGACGACGGCACCATCGGCGTGTACGGCCATGTGAACGACATCCTCTCCAGCGTCGGCCAGCGGGTCAACGCCGGCGACGTGATCGCCACGGTCGGGAACCTGGGCTGGTCCACCGGTCCGCACCTGCACCTGGAGATCTGGCAGCCGGACGGCACGAAAGTCGATCCGGCGCCGTGGCTGACCGATCATGGCGTCGCTCTGCACTGGGGCGACGACTGACCGTTAATCTTTCGGGCATGAATTTCGCCCACTCGGCAACCGCGGCGACATCACTGGCCGCGGTTGCCGATGTCATTTCCGCTCCTCTCGGGCTGGTGGCAGCTACCGCGAGCCGCTCGTGCCGACAGTTGGGGGGTACCCGGGGGTGAAGCCGATCAAACGACGCAACATCCTGATCACCGGAGCCAGTTCGGGCCTCGGCGAAGGTATGGCCCGCCTGTTTGCCGCTGAGGGGCGCAATCTGGCGCTCTGTGCTCGCCGTATCGACCGGTTGGATGCCTTGGCCGCGGAGCTGCGCGCGCAGTATCCGCGGATCACGGTCAAGGTGTACGAGCTCGACGTCAACGACCACGACGCGGTCTTCCGCGTGTTCCAGGCCGCCGATGCCGAGCTCGGCGGGCTCGATCGGGTGATCGCCAACGCCGGTCTGGGTAAGGGCCAGCCGATCGGTACCGGCAAGTTTGCGGTGAACAAGCAGACTGCCGAGACCAACTTCATCGCTCTCCTTGCCCAATGCGAGGCCGCGATGGAGATCTTCCGTGAGCGCAATGCCGGTCACCTGGTCGTGGTCGCGTCGATCAGCGCGGTACGCGGAGCGGCCGGCAACGTGACCGCTTACGCCGCCTCGAAAGCCGGTGCGGCACACCTGGGGGAAGGCATCCGGTTGAGCGTCGCCGACACCCCGATCCGGGTCACGACGTTGCTACCCGGCTATATCGAGTCGGAGATGACGGCCCGGGTCGGCAAGACTCCGCTGCAGGTCGAGGCTGCCGTCGGACACCGTGCGATGGTCGACGCCATCGAGGCGGAACCGGCGGAGGCGATGGTGCCGCGCTGGCCGTGGGAGGTGCTGGGCCGAGCGTTGAAGGTGGCTCCGGACGCGGTGTTGCGCCGGTTCTCCTGAACGTCGGTTTTGCGCCGGAACAGGGGTCAGCCGACCGGCAGGTCGATCTGCCAGAAGTCGGCCAATGCCATCCGAATCTCGGGGAGCACCGTCATCGGTACCTGCTTGGCCCGCAGCAGATCCAGCACCTCGCCGACCTGCTCGCGCTTGCGCAGCTCGTACGCGTTGCCGACCTTGCGGACCACGGGCGGGATCGCCAGCAGCAGCAGTTCGTTGTACGGCTCGTTACCAGCGGTCAGGTCCAACGCCAGCGACCATCGGCCGTCCGGCATGTTCGCCAACCGAGCTGCCAGCACGCGATCCCAGCCCAGTTCGGTCGCGGCCCACGGGACCCGGACGGTGATCTGTTGCTCGTCGAGCACGACGGCGTCGGCCCAGAAGAGCGCAAACGCCACGACGAGGAACAGCAGCGCGCCGACCAGCAGCCCGGTGAACACCCGCCCGCTACCGAACGATGCCACGATCGCGATCCCCACGATCGCAGCGAGAACAATCGCAACGCCGAAGTAGATCGCCCCACGAACTACCGGGACTACTCCGGTTCGTGCACTCATGGCCACACCATAGGTGAAGCGACCAGAATGATTGAGAAGACGGAGATCGACAGCCCCTGTTCGTCGGGCTGTCGGACTCCGTCCCCGTATCGGAGTCCTGCCGCGAACAGAGGCTGACCCCTCGACGATCTCCGGCCTCGCTTTCATGGAACCCGTTGCGCGATCCAGGCGACAGCCCCGACTTTTCGG